>JAISUT010000016.1 GCA_031271905.1 Acidobacteriota bacterium | reverse complement strand
GCGGCGGCGGCGGGCGAGGCGGCGGTGGCCGACGCCAACACGTCCATCACGGCGGCGGCGAAGTTCAAGGTGCAGATAGCCAAGACCTTGGTCAAGCGCGCATTGCTGGCGACCGTGTAGCGGCACAACGGCGGCGGGGCGGCTGTGCCATGTCGTCCCGCCACCCGCACAAACCGCCAGTTATCGCAGGGACGTTGCGATGCGGCGAAGCCGCGAACCTGCCAGCACCCGCCATCGTCCACGGTCGCACGGGCGCAGGGCGGTGTGGATGCAAGGCGCGCGCCGGGCGGGCTCCGCAGGCGTACTCACGTACGTCGAGGAAGCCCGCCCAAGTGGCAACGCAGCAGACGCGCCGCCCTGCGCCCGTGCGACATAAACGGCGGTTTGGCGAAACGACGTGGTTTTACCTGGCAAAGCGACCCCAGTCCTCCTTCTTCCGTGGTTTCACCTGAGCCTGGAACGTATAGCGCGTCGGTGCGTCGTCCTCACACAACGGGGAACCTCTGAAAAACCCGGATGCTGCGTTGCGCCTTGGTCGAAAATGCCCATTTGCCTTGGTAAACTCCGCTTTTCGATATGCGGCGACGCCTTGTCTGCGAGCTCATGATTCCCGCCACCTCCAAACTCGTCCGCGTCATCCTCGGCACCGCCTGGCCGGTGCTGGTGGCGCAACTCGTCTCCATCGGCATGATGGTGGTCGACACGTTGGTCGTCGGCCGCTATTCCACCCGGCACCTCGCCGCCGTCGCGGTCGGCTCTGGCATTTACGTGGCGCTGGCGATGGGCTTGGGCGGCGTGTTGCAGGCGCTCGCGCCCGTCGTCGGCCAGTCTTACGGCGCCGGTCAGACGGAAAAAATCGGCTTCGCGCTGCGGCAAGGGCTATGGCTGGCGCTGGCGCTCGCCGTCGGCGGTGGAGCCCTGCTCGCCGCCCCCGGCTGGCTGCTCGCCCCGGCTCATCTGGAGCCGGACGTGGAAGAAATTGCCGTCTGCTACATGCGCGTGCTCGCCCTGTCGCTACCCGCCTCGCTCGGCTACCGCGCCTTCCACGCCACCGCGACCGCGCTCGGCCAGCCGCACCCGCTGATGGTGGTCGCCTTTCTGGAAACGCTCGGTCACGCGGTGTTGGCGAGTTGTCTGGTCGGAGGTCGCCTCGGTCTGCCCGAACTTGGCGCCGCTGGCGCGGCCCTGTCGCAAGTCGCCGTCAGCTTCATCAGTCTCGCCCTGTGCTTCTGGCTGCTGCTGAAAAGCCCGCGCTTCGCGCCCTTCCGCGTCTTTGCGCATTGGGAGCGCCCCAGTTGGCCGGTGCAGAAGGAGTTTCTGCGCCTCGGCATCCCCATCGGCATGTCCTTTCTGGTCGAAATCAGCGCTTTCACCCTGATGGCGATTTTCATCGCCCGCCTTGGTGCCGAAACCGTCGGCGGCCACCGCATCGCCGCCAATCTTTCCGCCCTCGTCTATATGCTGCCGCTGGCGCTCGCCATCGCCACCGCCGCGCAAGTGGCGCAATCGGTCGGCGCCGGCAACGAGCGTCAAGCCCGCGCCTACGCTTTCACCGGCCTGAAAATCGCCTGCGTCTGCGCCGTGTCCATGGTCGCCGTGCTTCTCTGGCTGCGCGCCCCCATCGCATGGCTGGCCACCGACGACCCCCGCGTCGCCGAAACCGCCATCGCGCTCGCCTTCTACATCGCGCTCTACCAGTTCTTCGACGCCGTCCAGACCATCGCCTGCTTCTCCCTGCGTGGCTACAAAATCAGTTTCGTGCCGCTCCTGGTCCACCTCGCTTGTTTCTGGGGCTTGGGCCTCGGCCTCGGCTACTGGCTGGCCTTCAACGACCGCGCCCCGCAAGGCGCGGCAGGCTTCTGGCAAGCGGCGGTAGCATCCACAGTCACGGCGGCGCTGTCGTTCGGGGGCTTGTTGTGGCGCGTGACGAAACGGCGGGCGCTACGGGAACCACATCCATGTCCATGAATCCATGGCGCGCCGGGTTTTGCGCTTGTGCCATCCCGCCGTTTTACATACACTGCTGAAACCATGGACGGCTACATCCTTCCGCTCGCAGGGCGGCAGATCATCTATCGGCCCCGACGGCGCCTGGCTTTCGTGGGGAACCAGGCGCTTGCCGACTATGTCCGGCGGCGGGACGTTCCGTCGGGCAAAGCGGATGCCGCGGACGCGCCGGATGCGCCGGACGCAGACGTGGAGCGATTCCTGTCCGCCGTCGGATTCGACGGGCCGCCATTGGAATGCGACCAGCCCGAAATCCCGGAGCGGGGGTTGGCGCCGACTTCCGCCGTGCTGCTGATGACCAACCGCTGCAACCTGAGATGCGTCTACTGCTACGCGAACGCCGGCGCGGAGCCGGAGACGGTCGAGATGGGGTGGCCGACGGCGAAGTCCGTCATCGACTACGTGATCGCGAACGCCGCCGCCAGCCGTTCCCCCAACTCGTCCGACTCGGGGGCGGAGCCGCCCTCCGTCACATTCCACGGCGGGGGCGAGCCGACAGTCCATTGGGAGCTCATGGTCCGTTGCGTCGAATACGCCAAGGCGAGGGACGCCCGCGCACGCTTCTCGATGAGCAGCAACGGGGTCTGG
Organism: Acidobacteriota bacterium; assembly: GCA_031271905.1. Lineage (GTDB taxonomy): Bacteria > Acidobacteriota > UBA6911 > UBA6911 > UBA6911 > UBA6911. Next base: position 89,487 of record JAISUT010000016.1, on the reverse strand, counting down.
AACGCATCCCAGCGCCGGTTCGTCTGCCGCCATTTCCAAAACGTGAGCCTGTCGATGGACGGCGTGCCGCAGGTGCAGAATCGCCAGCGCCCCGCCAGCGGCGGCGGCGGGACGTTCGACGCCGTCATGGAGAGCGTCCGGGCGATGGACGAGGCCGGGGTGGAGTACGGAATCCGCATGACCGTCATGGCGGATTCGGTGGGGAGGATGCCGGACGGGGTGCGGCTCGTCTGCGAGAAGACGCAGGCGCGCGCCATCCAGATCGAGCCGACCTTCACCGACGGTCGAGGCCGCTACGCCGACATCGACATGCGTTTCGCCGACGAGTTCGCGGATCGCTTCATGGACGCCTGGGAGGTCGGCAGGCAGGCGGGACGCAATGTCTATTATTCCGGGGCGCGTCCCTGGGTCGTGGCGTCGATGTTCTGCCAAGCCCCGCTGAAAGCCGCAGTCGCCACCGCCGACGGGCGGCTCGTCACCTGCTTCGAGGTTTTCAGCGCGCAGAGCCCGCTCGCCGGCGGGTTCACCGTCGGGCGCGTGGGCGATGGCGGCGTCGAATACGACCGTCAGGCGTTGCAAAGGTTCTTGGACGCCCAGCAACGCCGCCGCGAGGAGTGCCGCGACTGCTTCTGCTACTGGCATTGCTGCGGCGACTGCGCCACGCGCCGCCCGGGAAGGCGGAGCGACAGCGGAGGGCGGTGCCACGTCACCCGGAAGGTCACCTTGGCGCTGTTGCAGAACTACATGGCTGACGGCGGCGGCCTGTGGCAGGGTTTGCAGGAAACGCCCCGTCCGGCAGGGTGCGAAGCGACTGGCGAGACCGGGGGAGGCGCCGGAGGGACCGCCCCATGAACCCTTCCAACCGCGCCGTGATACAGGCGCACTTGACCTCCCGGCGCGGCTTCTGGCGCGGCCTGCTGGGCGAGGCGATGCGTTTCCACGAAGAAGTGCGGGGCATCGCCCAGTGCTCGCTGGGCGACATCGACAAGGTGCCCGGCGAGGTGGTGGCGGAGATGACGCCGGTCTGGATGGACGGGCGCGAACCGGACATAAGGGACGACGGCGTCTATCGGACGCGCAAAGGCGGGGATGTGGTCTGCGTCAAGATCCTTGCGCCGTGCGAACACGCCATGCTGGCGCAGTACGACGGCGGCAAGAACCTGCGGGCTATCGCGCGACGTGTCGCCCGCGACCACGGGCTGGCGGAGGAAGAGGCGTTCGCCGCAGCCCGCAGCCTGTTCGTCCGACTCTGCCAGGCCGGATTCTGCCATCCGGCGGCGGCGCACGAGGACGCCTGACGGTGCGGATGTTTTCCCTCGGACTTCCCGCCGCCAGACCCTCGACCGCCCCGAATGCCGACAAGCCGCCATCGCCCGCTTGGCGCCGGTGATCGAAATTTCGCGACTTGCCGGACATGGATTTGTGTTAAATTGGCACGGACGAACAAAGGATGTCGTTGCAATACTCTACAGACGCGCGCCATGCGGAGAAACCAAGGGGAACAGGAGAAGACGATGGACTCGAAAAAGGGCAAGACCAGGAGGGGCTTCATAAAGGAAGTGTCCGCGGGCGCGGTGGCGGGCGCGACGCTGGCCAACTTGGGGTGTTCAAGCGGCGCCGGAGGCGGCAAGGTTTCGTTCGAGGTGCTGAACCCGCAGGTCGAACTGGCCGCGCCGCCGGAGGTCGCGGCCACCTCCCCCCGGCTCGACGGCATCGACGGCAAGGGCATCGGCCTGGTCTGGGAGGGCAAATCGGGCGGGGAGTTCTTTTTCGACGCGCTGGAGGCTCTGCTTAAAAAGAAATATCCTTCGGTCAAGGTCGTCAGGTACACCATCGGGGTGAACGACGCGGAGGCGCGGATCCCCAAGGAGGTGGACGCCTTTGTCGCCGGGGTCGGCGATTCCGGCATGGGCGCGGCGGAAAGCGTCGCCTGGACGATAAGGATGGAGAAGCGCGGCAAGCCCGGCGTCGCCGTCTTCGGAAAGCATTTGATGTACAACGCCCAGGAGGCCGCCCGGTTGTCGGGGATGCCCTCGGTGCGCATGGCGCCGGTGCCGGACATGGAGTTTTACCCGAACAGGTACAGCGCCCAGTCCATGCTCCCCTGCGCCGAAGCGGTTCTGGACGATGTGGTGGACGCCCTGACCCGCCCGGCGCGGGATGCGGAGACGCAAGACGCCGCGCCGCGCCCGGAGGCGCTTCCTGAGACGGTGACGGTTTCCGGCGACAGCCTGGAATCCGCTTGCGAGCGGTTCTACCAGTTGGCGATGGACAACGGCTGGGGCGACGGGCTCCCGCTCGTCCCGCCCACGCCGTCCAGCGTCGAGAAGATGCTGCGGGCGACCAGCCTGCCGCCGGACGCGGCGCTGGGCGACGAAGTGCCCCTCCACATGGGCGACGCCGCGGTGAAGGCCACCGTGAAAAAAGTCGCCGTCAACGCCGTGATGGCGGGGGCCAAGCCGGAATACTTCCCGGTCGTCGTCGCCGCCATGCAGGGCATCATGAACAAGGGCTTCTCCCACCATGTCTTCACCTCCGACGGCTCTTTCAACCTGCTCATCGCCGTGTCCGGCCCGCTCGCCCGGAAAATCGGCATGAACGCGGGCATGGGCTTGCTCGGCTACGGCTGGAGGGCCAACAACACCATCGGGCGCGCCGTGCGGTTGAGCATGTGCAACATCGCCAACTACAAACCGGGGAAGCTCGACACGGCGCTGACCGGCAGGGCGTCGTCCCACACCTTCTACGTGATGGCTGAAAACGACGAGTTGAGCCCGTGGGAGCCGTACCACACCCTGCGCGGCTTCCAGGCGGGGGACAGTTGCGTCACCGTGTCCGGCGTCGGCTTGGGCGACGGCATCGGCTGGGGCTGGGATTTCTCCGGCTACGGCGGCGGCACCGGCATCGCCTGGAGCCCCGACGGGGTCTTGGAAAGCATCGTCAAAAGCATCGCCTCCCACCGCGACATGTTTTCGTCCTACATGCCGGGCATCGGCACCGGCGCCATGGTGCGCCCCTTGAACTATGTTTTCGTGCTGAGCCCCGACCTGGCCTACCAGTTGAACAAACGGGGCTTCACCCGGAAGGGGCTGCACGACTACATCATGGACAAGACTTCGATCCCCTACGAGCAGATGACCCGGCAGGAGGTCGAAGGGCTCAAAAGGAGGCTTTCCGAAAAGACCACGGCCTTCGGCGGCACGGACAACATCCCCGACGACCGCATCCCCGTGTACTGGGACAACCTCAAACCCGGCGGGAAGGTGCCGGTCGTCACCTCGCCCGACAACCTCAACATCTTCGTGGCGGGCGCGGCGTCGGGCTACAATTTCGGGGCGCTCTATTTGCTCGGCGCGCACGAGGTGGTGCGCATCCCATAAGGGAACCATAACCATGTTTCGTAACCGCGACGGCCGGGGCGCGCCAGCCCCGGCGCTGCAAAAAAACAGGAGCCTTGGCCATGCACGACAAATCGGATGAAAAGGACGGAGCCACCCGCAGGAGTTTCCTCAAAGGCGCCGCGACGGCGGCCGTGGGCGCGTCCGCCCTGGCGGTTCCCGCGGGATGCGCGTCCGGAAGGGCCGAAACGCTGGAAGTCTTGAACCCCCGCGCGGTGCTGCACTCCGTGCCCGTGAGCGGGCTGACAGCCCCCCGCCCCGCGGACTTGGCGGGCAAGAGGATAGCGCTGCTCAGCGAGAAGCCCGACGCCTCGGTTTTCTTCGACGCCATGGAGAAGCTGCTGAAGGAGCGCTACCCGACGGCGACCGTCGTGAGGATGCCCTCGGCGGCCGGCCCCATGACGCCGGACAACTCCGCCGAAGTCGCGGAGAGATGCGACGTCTGGCTGCAAGGGGTGAAGACGTCAGGCTCGGACAGCAAAGACACCGAGGCGAAGCTGGAGAAGCTGGGCAAGCCCGGCGCCACCTTCGCCGTCGATGGCCTGGTCGCCCAGAGGAAGAGGCTCGCGGAAGCCAACGGCATGCCCGCGCTGCGCATCCTGTCGATCCCGGCGGTGAAGTTTTTCGCCAGCGAGAAGGCGCCTGAAAAGATGACGGAGATCGCCTCCTCGGTTTTCGACGCGACCGTCAAGGCGTTGACCGACCCGTTGACGGACGCGGAAAAGAACCCGCAGCCGTTCGTCTACGACTACGGGCCGATAACCTTCACTGGCAAAAACAGCGCCGAGGCCAATGAAAAATTCCAGCAGTATTTCATCGACCGGCAGATGGGCGACGGCATCGCCTTGGTCCCGCCCACCAGGGACGCGGTGGATTGGATGCTGACGGGCACCAGCCGTTCGCCCGAGGAGGAGATCGGCCTGATGACGCCGCGCAATGGCATGGCGACCGTCGAAAAGATCGCCGTCAACGCCGTCATGGCGGGGGCGCGGCCGGAGTACCTGCCGGTCGTCATCGCCGCCGTCGAAGCCTTGGTGGACAAGCAGTTCAACCTCTACCACATCTCGACGGGAACGCTCAATTCCACGCTGCTCCTCTGGGTGAACGGGCCGATAGCCAAGGAGATCGGCATGAACGCCGGACAGGGGTTCCTCGGCTACGGCTTCCGCGCCAACAGCTCCATCGGCCGCGCCGTCAGCCTGTGCATGATCAACATCGGCTGGGCGCTGCGGGACGCCGAGATCGGCATGCAGGGGCAGCCCGCCCGCTATTGCAACCTCGTCTTCGCCGAGAACGAGGCCGAAAGCCCGTGGGAGTCCTTCGCCGCGAGCCGGGGCTACAAGCCCGAAGACAGCACGGTGACCGTGGACGAATGCATCTCCATGAACACCCTGGGGCCCAGCGGGTCGATGGACTGCTACACCTTCGAGCACGACCTCGACCAACTGGCGGGGATGATCCAGGGCTTCACCGGGCCCGTGCCGCCCGAGTCGAAATTCGCGGGCGGCGCGGGGATGGGCCCTTCGGACGCGGTCGGCATCATCAACAGCACCTGCTGCGAGCTCGGCGTGTATCCGACGCTGGCGAAACAGGCCGCCGACGCGGGCTACAGCAAGCAAGCCCTGGCGCAGAAGCTCTGCGACAAGTACCGCGTGAAGTGGGACGCGCTGGGCGAAGCGTACAAGGCGCAGCTCAAAGCGGCGGCGGAGGCGGGCGCCATCCCCGGATTGACGCCTGCGGACTGCCGTCCCGGCGGCACCGTCCCCACCGTCAACCCGGACCATGTCGCGTTGCTGGTGGTCGGCGGCGCGGTGGGGCAGTGCGTCGGCTTTTACGGCATGGGTTCGACCCTTGCCGACCCGGAGCGGCCCGACGCGCCCAAGCCCGACTTCATCACGAAGAAGATCCATGGCGCGGCCCTGACCGAGGCGGGCCGGTAGCCGCGCCGGGCGTTTAGCCAAAGGGTTTTTACGAAAAGGCGTCCCTGCGGGACGCCCTCTGCGCCGTCATGGGCGTCCTAGGAGAAAACAGGAGGAGACGATGGACTCGAAAGAAGGCAAGACCAGGAGGGGCTTTATAAAGGAAGTGTCCGCGGGCGCGGTGGCGGGCGCGACGCTCGCCAACTTGGGCTGTTCGACCGGTGCCGGGGGGAAAGGCGCCGTCACCCTTGAAATACTGGAGCCGCACGGCGAGCTGGCGTTTCCCGAACGGAAGGGGCTGTCCGCGCCGCGCCTCGGGGACCTGAACGGGAAGAAGGTCGCCATCCTGGCCATCGGCGCGGATTCCGAGGCGTTTTTCGACACCGTCAAGGCCATGATGAAACAACGGTACCCCAAGGTGGAGTTCGTCCATTTCGTCGCCGGAGGCCCGAATTCGCCTGACAACTCCGCAGAAGTCGCGGCGGCGTGCGACGCCTGGATCGAGGGGGTCAAAGCGTCCGAGACCGGCTCGCGCCACGACACGGGCGCGCGGCTGGAAAAACGGGGCTGCCCCGGCGTCGCCATCGTCTCGGACGCCGTCATCAGGGCGAAAAAGCTGCTGGCGGACATCAACGGCATGCCGACCTGCCGCGTCCTTGCCGTGCCCGCGGTGGATTTCCTGGTCGCCAAGGCCGACCTGAAGCTGATGAAGCCGGTGGCGGAGGCGGCGTTCGAGGACATCCGCAAGGCGCTCACCGACCCGCTCACCAAGGAAGAGCGGGAGGTCGAGGACTTCAAATACGACTATTCCCCCAAAAAATTCACCGGCGCCGACTATGCCGAGGCCAACGAGAAATTCCAGCAGTATTGCGCCGACAACCAGATGACCTGCGGCCTGCCGGTCGTCCCGCCGACGCGCGAGGCGGTGGACAGGATGCTGGCGGGGACGTCGTACCCGCCGGACAAGGAGATAGGGCTTTTGTTCCCCAAGCAGGGGCGGGCGACGGTGGAGAAAATCGCCATCAGCGCCGTCATGGCGGGGGCCAAGCCGGAGTACCTGCCCGTCATCATCGCCATGGTCGAGGCCATCGCCAAAGACTTCAACCAGTACCACATCGTCAACGAGATACTGCCCATCACCTTCATCAGCGGGCCGATCGTCGAGGAGATCGGGCTGAACAACGGCGTCGGCTACTTGGCGCCGGGCCATCGCGCCAACGCCACCATCGGGCGGGCGCTGCTGATGTGCATGATCAACATCGGCTGGCGGCGCATGGACGTCTACTCCTCGCCGGGCGGGCTCGGCCAGCCGGTCGCCTATGTGAACTACGTCATCCCTGAAAACCAGGCGGTCAGCCCGTGGGAGTCGTTCGCGGCCTCGAACGGCTTCCCGTCCGGAGAGAGCACCGTGACGATCTGCGAGGGGATCTTCATCTCGCGCGGCCCTTCCGAGACGCTGAGCGACGCCGGCTTCAAAGAACGGATGGAGGAGATGAAGGGCATGTTCTCCCATTCCGCGGGGGTGTTCGGCTTCTTCGGCATGCCGCGGGATGCCTCCGAGATGCGGCACATGATCGCCATCCATCCGACTTTCGCGCGGCAGTTGGCCAACGCCGGCTACACGAGGGAGTCTTTCGTCAGGTGGCTGCACGACCAGAACACGATCGACTGGGACAAGATGGGCGAGGCCGAGCGCAAGGCGTTCCGGGCGATGGTCGCCGAGGGGAAGGTGCTGGGCGTCAAGCCCGAAGACTGCAAGCCGGGGCTGCGCCGGGAGCCTTTCGCCGACCCCAGGGACGTGGCGGTGATCGTGGCGGGCACCGGCGCTGGCGGCGTGATCGTCTTCCAGACCCCCGTCGGCTCGACCGCCCATGCCGAGGACGTCGAAACACCCCGCCCCTTCATGCACAAGGTGGTCCGCGGCGCGACCCTGACCAAGGCCGGGCGGTAGCCGTGCCGGGCGTTTGACCGGCGTCCGTCTCATGGCTTCCGGAGATTCACGGAAAAGGGCGGGGCGCGGCTTTGCCGCATCGCCGGTTTGGTGCAGAAACGTCATAGGGGGTGGGGCGAAGCCCCGCCAGCAACCGCAAAGCGGTTGCAAAGCCCCGCGCAATCATAGGGGCTTTGATACGCAACCGCTTCGCGGTTGTGCGGCGGCGAGCCGCCGCCTTCGCGGAACGCAGGCGTTCCTCTGCGAAAGACGGCGCTAGGCCGTATGGCCTGGGAAACGGCAAATGTTTTCAGACACGGGTGTAAATGAGCGTTTTCGACCAAGGCGCAACGCAGTATCCGGGTTTTTTAGAGGTTTCCATGAGTTGATGCCGCCGCAAGAGAAGGGAGGGGGTTGTGCGCCATCGGCTCAAAAGTCCAAGCTGTCTTCATCTAGGAGGAAATGGCTGACGCCTATCGTCATGATGCCGTCTTCGTTCCTTCTCGCTTTGATGTTTTCCCGCACGACGATGATTTTCTTGAAGGAATCGCCGATGCTGGCCAAGGGGCGTTCCTCCTGCCGCACCTTGTCGGGGTTCCCCATGGCGAAAACGGATTGCAAATAGTATTTCCGGCTCCCTTTGGTGGCGACGAAATCGACTTCGGTCTGGATTTTGCCCCGTTTCCCGCCGCTTGCCTCGTAGTGTTGCACCACGCCCACGTCCACATGGTAGCCGCGGATACGCAACTCGTTGTACACGATATTCTCCATGATGTGGTTTTCCTCTGTCTGCCGGAAGTTCAGCCTCGCGTTGCGAAGCCCCACATCCTCGAAATAATACTTGGCGGGCGAGCCGATGTATTTTTTCCCCTTGATGTCGAAGCGGACGGCCTTGCTGATTAAAAAAGCGTCTGTCAGATAGCCGATATAGGCGTTGAGGGTTTTATCGCTGATCACCTTGTTCTTGACGCTCTTGAAAGTGCGCGCGAGTTTCGACGGGTTGGTGAGCGAACCGACGGCGGACGACAGGACATCCACCAGCTCGTCCAGCTCGTCCCTGTTCCTGATTTTGTGCCGGTCGACGATGTCGGACAGGTAGACCTTCTGGAACAGGGTTTGCAGGTATTCCACTTTCTCCTCCGGCGTCCTTCTGGAAAGAACCAGCGGCAAGCCGCCGTAATTGAAGTAGTCGTCCCAGGCTTCTTCGACCGTCCCGTCGTAGACGGAGGTGTACTCGCGAAAGCTCAGGGGGTAGACGCGGATCTCGTCCCCGCGGCCGCGGAACTCGGTGACGACGTCGGAGGAAAGGAACTTGGAATTGCTGCCGGTGACATACACATCCGCGTTTCGGATGTGGAGGAAGCTGTTCAACACGTCTTCGAACTCGCCTAGCAACTGCACTTCGTCAAGGATTACGTAATACGTCTGCTTGTCTTTTATCCGCTCCTTTACGTATTTCAGCATGTTGTCCGGGTCGCGCAGCTCTTTGTTCGTCCGGTCGTCCAGCGCGACTTCGATGATATGGGATTCGTCCACGCCGTTCGCGACCAGATGGTCGTGGAACAAATTGAACAGCAAATAGGACTTCCCACAACGACGGACGCCGGTGACGACCTTGATGAGCCCGTTCTTCTCCTTGCCTGTCAGCTTGCCCAGGTAGCCGTCCCGTTTGATCTCCATGCGTTCGCGCCCCATCTATTACGAAATTCGGTGCATTGTCACCATTTATCGTAATAGAGCATAGCGCATGCCGTCGCCCCTGTAAACACTGGAAGATCACGCCGAATCCCCTGCCTGTATCAAGTATGGGAGGGTGTACCGCAATACCGCCACGTCCGACAACCGCATAAACACCGCCTCCCGTCGAATTGTTGGTATCGAATTGTTGGTATCGCCCCGCCGATGTTGGTATCTTCCCGCTTTTTCTACCAACAAAAACGGTAGATTGCAGTATATCGCGCTAAACGGCTTTAGACGACGAAACGTGGCAAACCCTTGATTTTATTGGTTGTTTTAGACTTTGTTGGATTGCTTTAGACGGTGGGGTGGTGCCGAGGAACGGAATTGAACCGCCGACACACGGATTTTCAGTCCGTTGCTCTACCAACTGAGCTACCTCGGCACTCTCATTCTGCCAAAACGGGGGATTTATACCATTGGTCGGAGGAAAAATCCACCCCGGATGTCTCGATATTTGATTTTGATGTCTCATTGGACGCTTCGATGTCCGGAGTGAATCCAGGGGCGCGGCGGGCGCAAACGGCTGCGGGCGTCCTGCGGCCTCCGCCTGCGCCCAGGGCACCCAGGGCGCCCAGGGCGGCGCAAGGGAAAGTGGGGCGATTCGCGCCGACTGTGTTACTATTCTCCCGCTGTTGACCGGTCTGTTGGATAAGGGGAACAAGGGGGCGCAGGGGAAGCGACGATGGGTGGCGAAAATCGGAAACAGGTGGCGTTGGGGGTGGACATCGGCGGCACCACCGCCAAGATGGGATATGTGGATCACGAGGGGAATTGCCTGGCGAGCGGGGCGTCGGTCTCCACCGGCGCCAAGCAGGCGCCGGCGGTTTTCTTCAAACGGCTCCATGAAGCCGCCGAGGCGTTGCGCACGGGCTTGCCGCCGGGGCATGAGGTCATCGGCATCGGCGTCGGCGTCGCCAACGGCAACTACTACAAAGCCACCATCGAGTGTTCGCCGAACCTGGGTTGGGACTACGTCGATGTCCGCGCCGAGCTCGGCAAATATTACGCCGTCCCGGTCGCCGTCACCAACGACGCCAACGCGGCGGCGCTCGGCGAGATGCTCTTCGGCGCAGCCAAGGGGATGCGGGACTTCATCTCCATCACGCTCGGCACCGGCCTCGGCAGCGGCATCGTGGCGGGCGGGAAGATGGTCTACGGCGCGGACGGCTTCGCCGGGGAGCTCGGGCATACGGTCGTCGATCCCGACGGGCGGGAGTGCGCTTGCGGGCGGCGCGGCTGCCTTGAGACCTATTGCTCCGCCACGGGGCTCTGCCGCACGGTGCAGGAGCTCATCTGCACGACCACGACGCCGAGCGGGTTGCGCGGCATATGTTACGAACAGCTCACCGCCGCCAAGGTCTCCGAGGCCGCCCTCGGCGGCGACGCGCTCGCCAAGGCGGCGTTTGAGGCGTGCGGCGACGCGCTTGGGTTGAAGCTCTCCGACGCCGTCGCCCTCCTGAGCCCGGAGGCCGTCATCGTCTGCGGCGGCATGGCGGCGGCGGGCGACCTGATCCTGGAACCGACGCGGCGCGCGCTGGAGAAACACGTCTTCCCGGTCTTCCGCAACAAGGTAAAGGTGCTGGCCTCGGCGCTTCCCGAGGGGAACGTCGCCATCTTGGGGGCGGGCGCGCTGATCTGGAACGAACTCGACACAGCCCGGTGACCTTGGAGATGCTGACCAGCTACCACAACCACACGACCTGGAGCGACGGCGAGTCTACGGTCGCGGCGTTGGTCGAAGGGGCGCGCCGCGCCGGGGTGACCGAGCTCGGCGTCGCGGATCACTTCGCCATCGCCCCGGACGGACGGTCGTTCCCTTGGTCTGTCCGGGCGGAGGCGTTGGGCGCCTATGTGGACGAGGTGTTGCGCGCCGCCGATGCGGTCGGGAAGGCGGGGGGAGGGGCGGACGCCCTCGCCATCCGACTCGGCGTGGAGGTGGATTACTTCCCGGAGACGCTGGAGGAGTCGATGGAGCTCCTGCGCCCCTACCCGTTCGACTTCGTCATCGGCTCGGTGCATTTCGTCGACATCGACGCCTCCCCCGGCGGGGTGGCTGGCGGCGGGAGCGAGGAGTTCTGCCTCGACCTGAACGCCGGGGAGTGGGAGAGGCTCTCCCCCGAGAGGCGCGACCAGGCGTGGCGGATCTATTGGCGGCGCGTCGCCTCCGCCGCGCGGTCGGGCTGTTTCGACTTCATCGGGCACTTCGACCTGCCCAAGAAGTTCAAATACTACCCCGGCGTCGATCTGACGGCGGACGCGCTGGCGGCGCTCGACGCCATCGCCGCCGCCGACGTCGCCATCGAGATCAACACCTCCGGCTGGCACAAGGCGGTGCAGGAGGCGTACCCCGCGCCGTCCTATGTCAAGGAGGCGCGCCTCCGCGGCATCCCCCTGCTCATCAACGCCGACGCTCACCATGCCGACCATGTGGCGCGCGACTTCGCGCGGGCGCGGCGGCTGGCCGCCGAGTCCGGCTACACGGAGGTGGTGCGTTACGAGAGGCGGAGGCGAATCCCCTGTCCGTTGGAGGTCTGACGCGCCCTCCCGCCACGCCTGTCGCCGGCCGGTGCGCTTCAAGCGGGGCGCTTCGCGCTTTTGACGCGGCTGTTCACCCACAGGGCGGCGCCAAAGAGCAGGCATCCCGCGACGAGCCTCCGATAGTCCGTCGCCTCCTTCAGGAACACCAGCCCGGCGAGGACGCCGACGGGTATCTTCAGGTTGTTCATGACGGCGAGCGTCCCCGCGCCGACCTTCCTGCCCCCCAGGTTCCAAAGGAAGAAGCATATCCCCGAGGCGACGAAGCCCAGGTAGGCGAGCGCCAGCCATTGCGTCGGGCTGACGGCGGGCGGGGTGGCGCCGGGACGCAGCGCACCCGCCAGGAAAAAGGCTGCGGTGACGACGACCGCGCCTCCGTAGAGGATGCCGAACACGTCGCGGTCGCGCAACCCCGGCCTCGCGTCCATAAACCTCTTGTAGGCGACCTGCCCCCAGGCGAAGGCGACGTTGGAGAGCTGCAACAGCGCGACGCCGACCAGCCCCGAATGGAGGGCGTCCTCGGGGAGTTTGATGACCACGCCCCCCGCCACGGCGAGCGCCGCCGCCAAGAGGGGCTTCGCATGGAACTCGCGGTTCAGCAGGTCGTGGAACAGCGTGACGAAGATGGGGGTCGTGGTGGTCAGAAGCGCCACCACGTGCGCCGGGATGTGACGGAAGCAGGCGACGTATGCGACATACATCAGCCCGAACTGGACGCCGCCGATCGCCGCCAGGCGCAGCCGGTCGGGAAGCCGCACCCCGGAGGGGCGGAGGAAGGGGAGGAACACGAGCAGCGACAGCACCATCCGCACCAGCGATACGAAATTGGAATCGAGGGGGGTCAGCGCCCCCTTGATGATGACGAAGGAAAGGCCCCAGACGAGCGAGACTAGGACGAGATATGGCACGACGGCATCCTCCTGGACATGAGACGGGGAATTGTAGCACGGCGCGGGGCGGGAAAATCCCGACGCCCCGTTCCGCCCCGGCGCAAATTGGCGCATAATGTCCCCGGTCATGGTGGCGGAGTTATGAGATCTAAAAAGGAGATGACGCTCGACCGGACGCTCTCGCGATTCGGGCTGGCGTCGCGGAGCGAGGCGCGGGAGGCGATCCGCTCCGGCAGGGTCAAGGTCAACGGGCGGGTCGTGAAGGATCCCGGGACTTGGGTGGACGTCTCGCGCGACCCGGTGCATCTGGACGGGGAGCGGTTGCGCCCCGTGCGAAAATGCTATTTCCTATTCTACAAGCCCAAAGGGGTCATAACCAGCCACGGCGACCCTGGCGGGCGCAGGACCGTCTACGACTGCCTGGGCGAGTTGGGGGTCTTGGGGCGGAAGCTGCCTTGGGTCGCGCCCGTGGGGCGGCTCGACAAAGACACCTCCGGCCTGCTCCTGTTGACGAACGACACCGACTTCGCCGACCATGTCGCCAGCCCCGAATCAGGCGTCCCCAAGACCTACCTGGTCAAGGCGAACATGCTCGTCCCCGACGAGCTGGTCGAGCGGATGGGGCGCGGGGTCGAATTGAAGAGGGGCGACTGGGCCAGGCCGTGTTCCGTCCGGCGCGTGGAGGACAGGGGGAAGTACAGTTGGTTGGAGATCGTCCTGACCGAGGGGAAGAACCGGGAGGTGCGGCGGTTGCTGGAGGCGGTGGGGCTGAAGACGCTCAAGCTGGTGCGCACGCGCATCGGGCCGTGCGCGCTCGACGGCATGCAAGTGGGGCGGTTGCGTCCGTTGACGCCGGGGGAGGTCGCCCTGTTCAGGAGCCGCGTCTCCATGCGGCCGGCGGGTTGACGGCGCGTCCGCGCGAGCGGCGCCCCGGGGGCGTGTGGGAGAGATAAGCGCGGCACCCGGAGGCGCCCGCCCGGAAAAAAACGCTTGACATGGTTTTAGGTGTGGCTTAAATTATTTGCCGTTATGAATGACGATGTTGGAAAAGGGGCGGGCATGGCATACGCAGACACGTTGACGGCCAGTCTGGAAGACTACCTCGAGGCGATCTTCCACATCATCGCGGAGAAGGAGGCCGTCAGGCCCAAGGACATCGCCCGGCGGCTCGAAGTCAGCAATGCGTCGGTGACCGGCGCCCTGCGGGCGCTTGCCGAGAGGTCGCTCATCCGCTACGCGCCTTACGACGTCATCACCCTCACACCCGAGGGGAAGGTCGCCGCGAAGGACGTCATCCGCCGCCACGAGGTGTTGCGCGACTTCTTCGTCAAGGTGCTGGCGGTGGATGCGAACGACGCCGACAGCGCCGCCTGCCGCATGGAGCATTCCATCCCCAAGGTCATCCTGGAGCGGTTCATCAAGTTCGCCGAGTTCGTGGACGTCTGTCCCCGTGGCGGCGCCAAATGGGTCGCGGGCTTCGGCTACTACTGCGAGCACGGCGTCGAGTCGGGAAATTGTGAAAACTGCATATCCTTGACCTTGGACGAGGTCGCCGAGGCGAGGAAGGCGAAAGGAGTCGGTGGAGCCGGCATGTCTGAGAAATTGAAGGATTTGAAACCGGGGCAGAAGGGCAAGGTCACGAAAGTCGCCGCCCGGGGCGAGACCAACAAGCGCATCGTGGAGATGGGGGTCACCCCCGGAACCGTGGTCGAGGTGGAGCGCATCGCGCCTTTGGGCGACCCCATCGACATCAAGGTGAAGGGGTACCACCTGTCGTTGCGCAAGGAAGAGGCGGAGAAGATCGAGGTCGCGGCGCTGTAAGGGCGCGACGCGACGCCGTCACGGGGAAGACGAAAGCGAGCCTCTGGAAAGCTCGCAGACAATGCGTCTGCCGCAGGTCGGAAAGCGGGGTTCGCCGAGGCGAATGGGCGTTTTCGACCAAGGCGCAACGCGGCGTCCGGGGTTTTTTGAGGTTCCCGAAAGCGAATACGGGAAGGAGCAGCGAGGTAGCCATGCCGTTGTCGATAGCCAAGACTGGACAGAAAGTGAGGGTTTTCGCCATCACCGCAGAGCAGGAGTTGCGGGCCAGGTTGATAGCCTTGGGCATCATCCCCGGCGAGGAGATCGAGGTCGTGCTCAACTCCGCGCCCGGCTCGTTCGTCGTCGCCGTGAAGGGGAGCCGCGTCATGCTGGGCGAAGAGCTGGCGAGCCAGATCCAGGTCGTGTGACGCGGCCCGCGCCCCGTGGATTTTTTTTACCCCTATGTTTAGGTGACGCTAAAGTGATGTGCGGTCACTAATAAATTATCGCTTGATGAACCTATCGGAAAGCAAACCATGAAACAACAGATAACCGTCGCACTCGCAGGAAACCCCAATTCCGGCAAATCCACCATCTTCAACGCCCTCACCGGCGCCCACCAGCATGTGGGCAACTATCCGGGCGTGACGGTGGAACGCAAGGAGGGGGCGTGCCGCCACAACGGGCGGGAGATGAAGATCGTGGACTTGCCGGGCATCTACAGCCTGACCGCCTACTCCGCAGAGGAGCTGGTGGCGCGCGATTTCATCGTCAACGAGAAACCGGACGTGGTGGTGGACATCATCGACGCCTCCAACTTGGAGCGCAACCTCTACCTGACTACGCAGCTCATGGAGCTGGGCGTGCCGCTGGTGCTGGTCTTCAACATGAGCGACCAGGCGAAGGCGCGGGGGCACGAGTTCGACCTTGAAAAGCTGTCCGGCTTCTTCAAGGCGCGGATAGTCTCCACCGTCGGCCACAAGGGGCTGGGGGTGAACGACCTGCTCGACGCCGTCGAGGCGACGGCGGACGGCGCCGGGCCGGGCGGGGAGAAGGTCGTCATCGACTACGGGCGCGAGACCGAGGAAGAGGTCTCGCGGATAGAGGCGTTGATCCAAGCCGAAGGCGCGGCGCAGGCCGCAGGCGCGAACGCCGCAGGCTACGACGCGCGCTGGTTGGCGGTGAAGCTGCTGGAAAACGACAAGGACGTCAAGGCGAAGCTCCATTCCCCCGCCATCGACGCCCAGGTGGAGAAGAGCGCCCGGCACATCGAGGAGGTCACGGGCGAGCACCCCGAGACATCCATCCCCGGCCACCGCTACGGTTTCATCTCCGGCGCGTGCCAGGAGGCGGTGCGCTCGACCATCGAGATACGCCACACGATGTCCGACCGGATAGACTCGGTGGTCACCAACCGCGTCTTGGGCATCCCGGTGTTCCTGCTGCTCATGTACCTGGTCTTCTCCCTGACCTTCACCTTGGGCGAGCCGCCCATGGGCTGGATCGAAACCGGCTTCGAATGGTTGGGCGGGGTCGTCACCGGCTGGTGGCCGGAGGGCAGCGAAAGCGCGCTCAAGTCGTTGCTGGTCGATGGCGTCATAGGTGGCGTCGGCGGCGTCGTGGTCTTCCTGCCGAACATCCTGCTGCTGTTCCTGGCGATCGCCATCCTGGAGGACTCCGGCTACATGGCGCGCGCCGCGTTCATCATGGACCGGCTGATGCACAAGATCGGGCTGCACGGCAAGAGCTTCATCCCCATGCTGATCGGCTTCGGCTGCTCGGTCCCCGCCATCATGGCGACGCGCACCTTGGACAACCAGCGCGACCGCCTGACCACGATGCTGGTGACGCCGTTGATGAGCTGCGGGGCGCGCCTGCCCATCTACATGCTGCTCATCCCCGCGTTCTTCCCGGCGGCGTGGCAGGCGAAGATCCTTTGGATCATCTACGTCATCGGCATCGCCTTGGCCATCGTGTTCGCCAAGGTGCTGCGCGTCACGCTGTTCAAGGGGGATTCCGTCCCCTTCGTCATGGAGCTGCCTCCGTATCGCATCCCCACGGTCAGGGGCGTCCTGATCCACATGTGGGAGCGGGGCTGGCTCTACCTGAAAAAGGCCGGGACCGTCATCTTGGGCGTCTCGATCCTGCTGTGGGCGATCTCCAGCTACCCGAAGAAGGAGGTCTTCGACCAGGATTACGAAGGCGAGCTGGCGAAGATCGAGGAGCGGATGCCGGCGGCGGAGGGGGACGAGGACGCGCTCGCCGCGTTGGAGGGGCGACAGGCCGCGCTCGAAAACGCGCAGCAGGAGGAAGAGCTGTCCTACAGCATCGCCGGCCGCATCGGTCACGCGCTCGACCCGGTCTTGAAGCCCATGGGCTTCGACTGGCGCATCGGGACGGCGCTGATCGGCGCGTTCGCCGCCAAGGAGGTGTTCGTGGCGCAGATGGGCATCGTCTACTCCGTCGGCGAGGCGGACGAGGAGTCGGACAGCCTGCGCGACAAGCTGCGCGACAACTACACGCCGCTGGTGGCCTTCTGCATCATGATCTTCTGCCTGACGAGCGCCCCCTGCATGGCGACCATCGCCGTGACGCGCCGGGAGAGCAATTCTTGGAAATGGGCGATGTTGCAACTGGGGGGCCTGACGGCGGTGGCATACGTGCTGACCGTCCTGATCTACCAATTCGGGCGGCTCTTCGGGCTGGGGTGACGCCGGCGGCGGTCGTCGGCGGCCATTGACAAGGGATGTGGGAGGCATCATGTTTGAGACAATCGTGGTGTGCGCCATCGTCGGCATCGTGGCGGTTTTGGCGGGGCGCTCGCTCTACAAGACGCTCACGGGCAAAAACGACGCCTGCTGCTGCGGGGGCGAGTCCTGCTGCTCGCCGGACGGGTGCGGGCGCGATAAAGCCGGTGTCGGATGTGAAGGCGACCGATGACTGCGAGGGAAGCTTTGTGCGCCAGCGCGCGCGATCTGCAAATGCGGGCGGCGGAACATATGCGCCTGCTGGACGAGGTGACGGGGAAGGGCGGCGACGCCGCCGCGCTCGACGCCTGCCGCATCCATGACTGCGCGCACAAACGGGAGTTGAAGCAGATCCTGTCGGATGCGATCTCCGTCCTGGAGGACACCAGGAAGGCGTTCAAGTCCAAGCAGATCGAGGATCTGCGCAAAAAGATGATACAGGCGTTGACAGAGATGTAGCGCCACGAGGCCAATGCGACGGAGAGGCCGACGGCCCTGCGGACGACGCGCAGGGAAGTGACGACATGCGTGCATCGGAGCGAGTCCGGCATGTGCTTTCCCCGTCCGACGCCGGTTCAGGCGACAAAGCCGCCGGCAAATGAAAGCGAGAGATCAGCAATGGGTAAATCCGCACTGTGGGTGATGGGATTGGCGCTGGCGGCGCTCGCCGCCGCGCCGGCGGCCGGGCAGGAGCAGCCCGGCCTGTCGGAGGAGATCGGGGCGTTGAAGGACAGGGTGGAGCGGTTGGAGCAGTCTGCCGGACAAGGCCCCGAAGCCGGGGATGCCGGCGAGTCCGCCGCAGAAGGCGGGAGGCCTTGGTACGAGGCCATCGACATCGCCGTCGGCGCCACAGGCATATTGCAGGGGACGCCGGGGGTGAAAACCCCCTTCGGCCCCGCCGAGAAGAAGATCAACGGCTCCATGTCGTTCGACCTGGAGTTGAACATGCAGGTGACCGAGGCGGGCAAGGCCTACGCCCTGTTCGAGGCGAGCGGCGGCGAGGGCATCGACGGCCACGTCCCGACCTTCTCGGGCTTCAACGACGACGCGGCGGGCGATGACGCGCTGCGCCCCACCGAACTCTGGTACGAGCACTCCTTCGGCGGCGGGAAGGCGCGTCTGCGCGGCGGCCTGGTGGACTTGACGACCGACTTTGACACCAACGCGGTCGCCAACAGCGAGACCGACCAGTTCCTGTCCACCGGGTTCGTCAACAACCTCGGCGTGGAGTTCCCGGACGACAACGGCTTCGGCGCGATGCTCTGGCTGGCGCCCAACGACCAGTTCGACATCGGCGTCGGGTTCGCGGACGCCGACGCGGACTGGGACGAGGTCTTCAAAAACCCTTTCACCATCGTGGAGCTGGGCTACAAGCCGAAAATCGCCGGACGCCAGGGCGGCTACCGCGTCTACGGCTGGCATAACAGCAAAGACCACGAGCGGCTGGACGTCGCGAAATTCGCAGACGCCAACTACGGCTTCGGCTTCTCGGCCGACCAGGAGGTCGCCGACGGGGTGACGCTCTTCGCCCGCTACGGGCACCAGCGCGCCAGCGTCTCGGCGGTCGAGCACGCCTGGAGCGCCGGGTTGCAGGTCGCGGGGCGGTTCGGGAATCGCGCGGACGACGTCCTGGGCGTCGCCTACGGGCAAGCCGTCACCGGAAAGGCGTGGAAAGATTGGATCCTGGGCGAAGAAGGCGTGGACGCGGGGCTCCGAGCACCATCTGGAGGTCTACTACAGCGTCAAGGCGAACAAGCACCTGAGCATCTCGCCCGACTTGCAGTGGGTGAAAAACCCGCTGGGGGACAAGGGGAGCGACGGCGTCTGGGCGTTCGCCGTCCGCGCGCAACTCAATCTGCCGTAACTCGCGAACCACCGGTTCGCCCCATCCTTGGAAAACACCCGCCACCGAGACGGCGGGGGCGGTTTCAAAGCCGCCCCCGCCCCGCCTGCGCCGCGCGGCCGCGCCGATCTGGACGCGCAACCTTGATGATTCGCGATCCCCTGTTATCATTCTAAAAGTCGTCGTTTTCAATGCTTGGTTTCAGGAGACCTGCGCGATGGACAAGAGGTTGACGGCGTTGATTATCATGGACGGGTTCGGGATCGCGGACGACAAATACGGCAACGCCGTCTTGCTTGCGGGGACGCCCTCGCTGGACGCGCTCGCCGCACGCTTCCCGCACGCGACGGTCGCCGCGAGCGGCATCGCCGTCGGGTTGCCCGCCGGACAGATGGGCAACAGCGAGGTGGGGCATCTGAACCTGGGGGCGGGGCGCGTCGTCTACCAGGAGCTGACCCGCATCGACAAGGACATCCGCGACGGCGAGTTCTTCAAAAAAGACGCGCTCCTCTGGGCGATGGAGGGGGCGAAGGGGCCGGGGGCGGCGCTGCACCTGATGGGGCTGGTCTCCGACGGCGGCGTCCACAGCCACAACGCGCACCTTTACGCCCTGGTCGAGATGGCGCGCCGGCAAGGCGTCGGGCGCGTCTACGTGCACTGCTTCCTGGACGGGCGCGACACCCCGCCCGCCAGCGGGCTCGGCTACGTGCGGGAGCTGGAGGGCGAGATGCGGCGCATCGGCGTCGGCGAGGTCGCGACGGTGATGGGGCGCTACTGGGCGATGGACCGCGACAACCTCTGGGACAGGACCAGGCGCGCCTACGACGCCATCGCCTTGGGCGAGGGGCTGGACGCCGGGGGCGCGGAGCAGGCGGTGGAGCAGTCCTACGCCAAGGGCGAGACCGACGAGTTCGTCCAGCCGACGGTGGTGCGCAAGGGCGGTGCGCCGGTCGCGCGCGTCAATGCCGGCGACGGCGTGGTCTTTTTCAACTTCCGCCCCGACCGCGCCCGGCAACTGACCCGCGCCTTCGTCATGGAGGACTTCTCCGGTTTCGAGCGGCGCGAAGGCTTCATCCCGCTCCGCTTCGCGACCATGACGCAGTACGACGAGACCTTCGCCGGCCTGCGCGTCGTGAACGGGCCGGAAACGCTGTCCAACACCTTGGGCGAATATTTGAGCGCGCTCGGCAAGACGCAGTTGCGCATCGCGGAGACGCAGAAGTACGCGCATGTGACCTTCTTCTTCAACGGCGGGGTCGAGCCGCCGAACCCGGGGGAGGATCGCGTGCTGATCCCGTCCCTGAAGATCGCGACCTTCGACCTGCAACCGGAGATGAGCGCGGCGGGGATCGCCGACGAGGCCGTCGCCCGCATCGAGTCGGGCGCCTACGACTTCATGGTCTTGAACTTCGCCAACTGCGACATGGTGGGGCACACCGGCGTCATCCCGGCGGCGGTCGAGGCGGTGCGGACGGTCGATGCCCAGACCGGGCGGGTGGTGGACGCGATCTTGCGCAACGGGGGGCGGTGCGTCGTGACCGCCGACCACGGCAACGCCGAGCAGATGATCGACCCCAAGACCGGCGGCCCGTTCACCGCGCACACGACCAACCCCGTGCCGGTGATACTGTGCGACCCGGAGAGGGGGCGGGCGGCGTTGCGCGAAGGCGGCAGCCTGTGCGACATCGCCCCCACGTTGCTGGAGATGGCGGGCATCCCGCAACCTGCGGAGATGGCGGGCGCAAGCTTGATCGTGTGAGCCGCGCCCCGGGCATGCCCTGTTTTTTCCGGGGAGCCTCTAAAAAGCCTGCAGACAAGGCGTCGCCGCAGGTCGAAAAGCGGGGTTCGCTGGGGCGAATGAGCGTTTTCGACCAAGGCGCGACGCGGTTCCGGGGTTTTCAGGGGCCCCTTCGATTTTGGCGAGCCGTCGGCAGCCAAAGAAAGCGATCACCCGATGAGAAAACTGTCCTTCATCTTCATGACTTTGTCCGCCATCGCCTGCAACCGCCAGGAGCGCGCCAGGGATTTCGACTATACCGTCGACCGGTTCGCCGACATCGAGATACTGCGCTACCAGGTGCCGGACTTCGAGAATCTGAGCCTGCGGCAAAAGCTGCTGGTCTACTACCTCACGCAGGCGGCGCTCGAGGGGCGGGACATCCTGTACGACCAGAACTGCCGCTACAACCTCTTGATCCGCCGCACGCTGGAAGCGGTCTACCAAGGGTACCGGGGAGACCGGGGCTCGGAGGGGTTCGCCAACCTGACGCTCTACCTCAAGCAGGTCTGGATGGGCAACGGCATCCACCACCATTATTCCACGGACAAGTTCACGCCGCTTTTCTCGCGAGAGTTCTTCGCCGAGGCGGTCGCGGGCACCGACCCCCGCCTGCTCCCCCTCGGAGAGGGCGAGACTGCGGCGCAGCTCGCGGCGGAGCTTGCGCCGGTGATCTTCGACCCCGCGCTCTACGCGAAACGCACCAACCAGGCGGACGGCGTCGACCTGATCCGCTCCTCGGCGAACAACTACTACGGCGAAGGCGTGTCCCAGCCGGAAGTCGAGGCGTTCTATCGGAGGATGAAGGAGGGCGGCGGCCCCGAGCCCGTGCCCTACGGGCTCAACAGCAGGCTGGTCAAGGAAGGCGGACGGCTCGTGGAGGAGACCTACAAAGTGGGCGGGCTCTACTCGGCGAGCCTGGAGCGCATCGTGGGTTGGTTGCGCAAAGCCGCCGAGGTGGCGGAGAACGACAGGCAGAAGGCGGTCATCGACGCATTGGTCGATTTCTACCAGACCGGGGATTTGAAGGCCTACGACCGCTATTGCATCCTCTGGGTCGGGGATCTGGACTCGCGGGTCGATTTCGTGAACGGGTTCACCGAGACCTACGGCGACCCGCTGGGGATGAAGGGGGCGTGGGAGTCCATCGTGAACTTCAAGAACGTCGGCGCCACCAAGCGAACGGAGGTCATCAGCGCGAACGCGCAATGGTTTGAAGACCATTCGCCGGTGGAGCGGCGCTTCAAGAAGGAGCGGGTGAAAGGGGTCTCCGCCAAGGTCATCACCGCCGCCATCCTCGCGGGCGACTGCTACCCCTCGACCCCGATCGGCATCAACCTGCCGAACTCCAACTGGATCCGCGCCGCCCACGGCTCGAAGTCGGTGACCATCGAGAACATCACCGAAGCCTACGACAAGGCCGCGCTCGGCAACGGCTTCAACGAGGAGTTCATGTGGAGCGACCTTGAGCGCGGCCGCGCCGAGAAGTACGCCACGCTGACCGACAACCTGCACACCGACCTGCACGAATGCCTCGGGCACGCCTCGGGGAAGCTGCTCCCCGGCGTGGACCCGGACGCGCTGAAGGCCTACGGCTCGGTCATCGAGGAGGCGCGCGCCGACCTTTTCGGGCTCTACTACCTGGGCGACCCCAAGCTGGTGGAGCTCGGCCTGCTGCCCGACCGGGAGGCGTTCAAGGCCGAGTATTACAAGTACGTCATGAACGGCCTGATGACGCAGCTCACCCGCATCGCCCCCGGCTGCGACCTGGAGGAGGCGCACATGCGCAACCGCCAACTGGTCGCGGCGTGGGTCTACGCCAAGGGGAAGGGGGACGGCGTGCTGGGTTTCAAGAAGCGCGACGGCAAGACCTTCGTCGTCGTCAACGACTACGACCGGTTGAGGGACTTGTTCGGCATGTTGCTGGCGGAGATACAGCGCGTCAAATCGACGGGCGACTACGAGGGGGGGCGGCGCCTGGTCGAGGACTACGGCGTGAAGGTGGACGGCGAACTCCACGAAGAGGTGCTCGCGCGCTACGGCAAACTCGGCCTCGCCCCCTACAAGGGCTTCGTCAATCCCGTCTACACGCTGGTGACGGACGCCGACGGCGAACCGACCGACGTCAAGGTCTCTTACGACGAGGATTACGTCGGGCAGAACCTGCGCTATTCGAGGGAGTATTCCGCGCTGCCCGGCAGGAACTGATCACCGGCGTTGGCAGGCGGGGCAGAAGAACGAGCTGCGCCCGCCCTGCCTCATCCGCCTTATCGACGCGCCGCAACGGGGGCACGGCTCGCCTTCCCGGTGGAACACCTTCAGGAAGCGCTGGTTGCCTCCACGCCGCCCGTCCGCGTCCCGGTAGTCCGAGAAGCTGGTGCCCCGGTTCTCGATGGCGGCGCGCAAGACCCGGCGCACGGCGGCGGCGAGGGCGGTCGCCTCGTCCCTCCGCACCTGGCCGCAACGCCGCCCGGGGTGGATGCCCGCCAGGAACAGCGCCTCGCAGACGTAGATGTTGCCCAGGCCCGCGACGAGGCGCTGATCCAGGAGGAACGACTTGACGTCCCTCTTGCCGCCCTCCAGCCACGCCGCCAGCCGCGCGCCCGTGAAGCCCCGCCCGAGGGGCTCCTCCCCCAGCGCCGCGACCTCCGGGATGTCTTCCGCCGACGCGACCTCGTGGAACCCGAGCAGCCCGAAGCGGCGCGGGTCGCGGTATTCCAACGCGGCGCCGTCGGCGAAGCGCAGCACCGCGTGAACGTGCCTGCCTCCCCCGTCGCCCCCGCCCGCGTCCCGGAAGACCGCCGAGCCGGTCATGCCGAGGTGGATCAGAAGGAACGACTGCGGCTCGAGGCCTATGACGATGTACTTGCCGCGCCGGGAGACCCCGCGCACCTCCCGCCCGCGCAGCTTCTCGGGGAGCGCCGCGTCCACCGGCTTGCGCAACCGGAGCCCCGACAGGCGCACCTCGGCGACGATCCTGCCGGGGAGCTTTTCGCGGAGCTGGCGCACGACGGTCTCCACCTCGGGCAGTTCAGGCATGGGGCGCCGGCTCCGGCGGCAGGACGTCCATGAAGGACGACACGGAGAAGACCGCGCGCCCCAGCCCCGGCTCGCCGTAGCCGCACGGGGACGCGAGGCGGTACTTCGCCCGCGTGTCGCGGTACACGCGCAGCAGGCGGACGTAATATTCGAGCGGCGCGCCCCGGCGCGCCTTGCCCAGCGCGCTCAGCGGTTCCGGGCACCAGGAGGTGAAGCGCGGGGAGATGCCCCGGCTCATGAAGAACTCCAGCCCCTCGGACGTGGAGGCGATGGCGTCCTCGACGGTGGCGAAGCCCCCGGGAGGCGCCATCTCCACCCCCGCCACGAAGTTGGGGATGACGTTCTCGGGGCCGAAGACCTCGGCGGCGTCCACGATGCGCCGCAGCCACTCGTCGCGCCCCACGTGCCGCGCCTTGCCCGGGCAGTAGGCTTCGAACAGGCGCTTGTCCCAGATCTCGAAGTTGGGGTGGTATATCCGCACGCCCGCGTCGCGGAAGCGCCGCACCTCGTCCTTGGGGAGCGCCTCGACCACGACTTTGCTGATCCAGCGCCCCGGCCAGCGCCGCTCGATGGCCTCGGGGTAGCGGAGGTAGAAATCCGCCTCCGTCAGCCCCTGCAAGGTCCCGGTGACGCTGCCGCCGGTCACCGTGTAGGCTTTGCTCTTCCCCGCGTCCCCGCCCTCACCGTCCTCGGTCTCGGCGATGACCTCCAACGCCTCCAGCATCTCGTCCACCGTCTTCACGGGGGCGCAGGGGCGTCCGGCGTCCTTCTGCTGACGGTAGTTTTCGTTGATGTCGCAGTAGAGGCAGCCCTCGCCTGCGGCGGGGTACTGGCAGAGGCGGAACGCCGTCAGGTAGAGCAGGTATCCCCATTCGATGGTGGGGACGACCTCGGAGACCGGCCTGCCGCCGGACAAGGCCTTCCGGTAATACCCCGGCGTCTTTTGCAGCTCCACCCCGGCGACGGCGGCGCCCGCCAGCTCCAGCGACAGCCCCCCCTCGCCGGCCTCGACGCGGTAGGGGGAGTCGGGGTTGATGCGCACGGAGACGACCACCGGCTTGAAGGCGTGCGGCCCGCCGGAGAGCCGCACCTCCTCCGGGACCTTGAGGTTCTCCCCCTGCCCCATGCCGGAGATGGGCGCCATGTCGAAGGAGAAGATGAAGTACGACTTGCGCTTGAACTCTGCGGCGACGGCGAGCGCCTCGGGCGACCACGCCATCCCTCGCCGCAACAAGTCCTCCTTGACGATGGCCTCGAAGGGGATGTCCGGGTTGCGCCGCGCCAAGTCCTCGACCGCTTCGATTTCAGAAAGCATCGCCATATCCCAAAAACGTGCCCCGCCGTTTGTCGCCGAGGGGGACGGCGCGGACGGACCGAGGCGGGCGGCCTTCGCGTCCGCGCCCCCCTCGGTCCGATGTCGCGTTTTGGCGACGCCGGCGGGGCGTCACAAGTCGTCGGACGCCGCGCCGGCGCCCTCCGCTCCCCCCAGGCCGCCGGCGGCGGCTTCGCGCGCCGCCTCGTCCGCCATCTGCTCCAAGTCCTGCCCGTCGCCGAAGTCGTCCCCCAGCTCGCTCCCCATCTTCTTCACCCAGCGCGCCACGCTGCCGGGGTCGTTCTCGTCGAGCCCCGAGAAGGTGGACGGATCCGCCAGCGCCTCCATCCGCGCCTCCTCCGACTTGGGGGAGGCGAAGCGCGAGAAAAGCTGCTCGACGTCCGCGCTCCGGCAGAACTTGCACTCGGGCTCGAAGGTCGCGGGCGTCATCACCAGGTAGCTCATCTTGCGGTTGCATTTCCGGCACAGGTATTCGTATATGGGCATGGTCAGGGCTCCTTGCGGCGGTAGATGCCGCCCTTGCCGCCGCTCTTCTCCAACAGTTGCACCTTCTCGATCACCGCCCCCTTCTCCACCGCCTTCACCATGTCGTAGAGCGTGAGGGCTGCGAGCGCCGCCGCCGTCAGCGCCTCCATCTCGACGCCGGTGTTGCCCGGGCAGGTGACCGTGGCGAGGAAGCGCACGCCGTCTTCTTGCGGCGTCGCATCCACGTCCACATGGGTCAGCAGCAGGGGGTGGCACAGGGGGATGAGGTCCGGCGTCCGCTTCGCCGCCATGATCCCCGCGAGACGCGCGGTCTCCAGCGCGTTCCCCTTGGGCAGCTTCCCGCCGAGCAACAGCCCCAGCGTGGGGCGCGAGAGCCTGACGAACGACTCGGCGAGCGCCCGCCGGAAGGTCGGCGCCTTCCCGGACACGTCCACCATGCGCGCCCGCCCCTCGGCGTCCAGGTGCGACAACTCCAATTCACTGTCTACCGCCACGGGTCACCTCGCGAAAAAATCGGGGAGCAGCATGATCTCCACCGCCTCCCCCCCCCTCAGGAGGTCGCGCCCGCCGGGGAACACCACCGTCGCGTTCGCCTTGGAGAAGCCGATCATGTCGGCGGAGTTCTTCCAGTCCAGCGCCACCGCCTCCCAGCCGCGCTCCGTCCAGGCGGCCCGCGCAGGCAGGAAGGACGTGCGCCCCGGCGTCTGGCGCACGTCCTTCAAAAGCGTCCCTTGCACGCGCGGCAGATCCGGGCGCTCCATGCCGCACATCCGCCCCAGCACGGGCCGCACGAAGCATTCGAAGGTGACCAGCGAGGAGAGCGGGTTCCCCGGCAGGCCGAAGACCAAGCGGTCTCCCCTGCGCGCGAAGACGGTCGGCTTGCCCGGCTTGATCGCCACCTTGCTGAAGAGGATGTCCACCCCCAGCTCCGCGAACACGTCGCGCACGAAGTCGTACTCGCCCATCGAGACGCCGCCGGTGATGACCAGGACGTCCCGCCGCAGCCCCTCCGCCATCCTCTCGCGCAACCGCGCCCGGTCGTCCCGCGCGATGCCGAGGTAGTCCGCCTCTATCCCCAGCAGGCGCAATTGCGCCAGGAGGCACCAGGCGTTCGAGTTCCGTATCTGGTCCGGGCGGGGGGACTCGTCGAACTCCACCAGCTCGTCCCCGGTGGAGAGGACCGCCACCGACGGGCGCGCGTAGACGACCGCCTCGGCATGGCCGAAGGACGCCATCAGCGCGACCTCCGCAGGCCCGACGTGCCGTCCCGCCAGCAACACCGCCTCGCCCGCCTTCGCCTCGCGCCCCCTGGGCGCGATGTTGTCGCCCGCCTCGACCGGCTCGAGCACGGTCACCCTGCTCTCGCACGGGGAGGCGCAGCACGCCTCCACCTTCTGCACCGCGTCCGCCCCCCGGGGGACCGGCGCTCCGGTCATGATGGCGACGGCCTCGCCCGGCCTCAGTTCCGCGGGCACCCCGCCGCCGGCGCGCGCCTCCCCCCCGACGACCAGGTCCGCCGGCGCGCCCCGCACGTCCGCCGCGCGCACGGCGTACCCGTCCATCGTGGCCCGGTCGAACGGGGGGACGTCGGCGGAGGCGGCGACGTCCTCGGCGAGGACGCGCCCCAGCGCCTGGTGGAAGGGGATGCGCTCGGTCTTGCGCGCCGGCATGTTGCCGAGCAGTATCTCCCGCGCTTCTTCGATGCTGATCATAACCGATGGAAACCCGTCTTTAAAAACCCGCCGTGACGCCGCCCCGGCTCGCATCGCGGCGCGGTTGTCCCGGCATCCCATATCGTCTATACTCTCAAACCGTCGCCCGCCGCCCATATCCCATGGGGCGGGGATGGGGGATTGTAGCATATGTGCCCGCATGTTCGGGCTGGGAAGAGCGTCCGGGGGGTGAAACCTGTAATGAACCTTTGGGAGACGGACGATCATCTAATATTGTCATAGTTCGCGAACGGCCAACGAGGACAGCCAAAGGGAGTTCATGTCATGTGCGGGATAGTTGGATATGTGGGGGCGAAGCCGGTCGTCCCCGTGCTCGTCGGCGGGTTGCGCAGGCTCGAATATCGCGGCTACGACTCGGCGGGCATCGCCGTCTCCAGCGGCGGCGACCTGTCGGTGCGTCGCGCGTCCGGCAAGCTGGGGAACCTCGCCAAGGTTCTGGACGGCGACCCGCCCGAAGGGAGCTACGGCATCGGGCACACGCGCTGGGCGACGCACGGCAAGCCTACGGAGGAGAACGCCCACCCGCACCGCGACTGCACGGGGCGCATCGCCGTCGTCCACAACGGCATCATCGAGAACTACCAGAAGCTGAAGGCGCGCCTCGCAGGGGAGGGGCATAAGTTCGTCACCGAGACCGACACGGAGGTGATCGCCCACCTGGTGGAGTCGCTGCTGCCGGGCAGGACGTTCCAAGAGGCGGTGCGGGCGGCGCTCCGCGAGCTGCGCGGCAGCTACGCCTTGGCGATCCTCTCCGCCGACGAGCCGGACGTCCTTGTCGCCGCCCGCTACGGCCCCCCGATCATCGTGGGCGAGGGGGAGGGGGAGATGTTCATCGCCTCGGACGTGCCCGCCATCCTCGATCACACGCGCCGGATGTATTTTCTGAAGGATGGCGAGGTCGCCGTCCTCACCCCCGGCGGACTCTCCCTGCAGGGGCTGGACGGGGAGGCGGTCCCCTTCGAGTTGAAGGAGGTCGCCTGGAGCCCCGAGATGGCGGAGAAGGGGGGGTGCCCGCATTTCATGCTCAAGGAGATATGCGAGCAACCTCGCGCCCTGCGGGAGACCGTCGCCGGCAGGATCATCCTTGACCCGGACGACCCGTCCGGGGCGTCGGACGCCGTCACCCTGGCGGAGTCCGGCATCTCCGACGAGGCGCTGGCGCAGGTCGAGAAGATACAGATCGTCGCCTGCGGCACCTCCTGGCATGCGGGGCTGGTGGGGAAGTTCCTCATCGAGGACTTCGCGCGCATCCCGGTGGAGGTCGATTACGGCTCGGAGTTCCGCTACCGCGACCCGATCGTGGACTGCAAGACGCTGGTCATCGCCATCAGCCAGTCGGGGGAGACCGCCGACACCCTCGCCGCCGTGCGCGAGGCGAAGGGCAGGGGGGCGAAGGTGCTGTCCGTCTGCAACGTGGTCGGGAGCATGCTCTCGCGCGAAAGCGACGGCAACCTCTACACCCGGAGCGGCCCGGAGATCGGCGTCGCCTCCACCAAGGCGTTCACCTGCCAGCTCGCGGTGCTGGCGCTGGTCGCGACCTACCTGGGCAAGGCGCGCGGGACGCTGCCTCCCGCCGACGCCGGCAGGGTCATCCGCGAGCTCGACCGGCTGCCCGGCCTCGTCCAGGGGCTGGTGGAGAAGGCCGGGGACTGCGAAGCCGTGGCGAAGAAGGTCTACCGCCGCGCGAACGCCCTCTACCTGGGGCGCGGCATCCACTACCCGATCGCGCTGGAAGGGGCGCTCAAGCTGAAGGAGATCTCCTACATCCATGCCGAGGGCTACCCCGCCGGCGAGATGAAGCACGGGCCGAACGCCCTGATCGACAAGAGGTTGCCGGTGGTCGCATTGGCGGCGAAGGACTCCCGCGACCCGCGATCGACGTTGCGCTACGAGAAGATGGTCAGCAACATCCAGGAGGCGCGCGCCCGCGACGGCATCATCGTCGCGCTGGCGACGGAGGGGGACGGGGAGATCGGAGACCTGTCCAGGCACGTCATCCGCATCCCGGAGACGGCGGACGCGCTGCTCCCGATCCTAGAGATCGTGCCGTTGCAACTGCTTGCGTATCACATCGCCATATTGCGCGGTTGCGACGTGGACCAGCCCCGCAACCTCGCCAAAAGCGTCACGGTGGAATAGCGCCTCCCTCAAAATCACCCAACAACCGCGCCGATTTCTGCTATGCTTTCGCGTCCACGGCCGGCCGGGAGGCCGGCCGTGCGCAGAGAGGGGGACGTTATGAACTTCGTGCAGCGGATATGGGAGTTCTTCTCGAGGAAGTCCACCGCCGCGCAGGGGGGGGGCGACAAGGCCATCCTCAAGCAGAAGGCCAGCGGCAAGATGACGGCGCGCGAGCGTATCGCCGCGTTGCTCGACCCGGGCTCCTTCCACGAATACGACCTGTTCGTCGAACACGCGGGCAAGGACTTCGGCATGGCGGACAAGGAGCTTGCCGCCGACGGCGTCATCACCGGCTCCGGGCTCATCGAGGGGCGCCCCGTCTGCGTCTACGCGCAGGACTTCACCGTCGCCGGCGGGTCGCTCGGCTTCATGCACGCCCGCAAGATCACCAAGGTCATGGATCACGCGCTGAAGATGGGCGTGCCCATCATCGGCATCAACGACTCGGGCGGCGCGCGCATCCAGGAGGGGGTCAACTCCCTGGCGGGCTACGGCGAGATATTCTACCGCAACACGCTCGCCTCGGGGGTCGTCCCGCAGATCTCCGTCATCCTCGGCCCCTGCGCGGGCGGCGCGGTCTACTCCCCCGCCCTGACCGACTTCGTGTTCGTCGTGGACAAGATCTCCCGCATGTTCATCACCGGGCCTGAGGTGGTCAAGACGGTGGTGGGCGAGGAGATATCGATGGAGGAGCTGGGCGGCGCGCGCGTGCAGGTGGAGACGGCGGGCAACGCCCACTTCTTCGCCCGCGACGAGCGGGAGTGCTTCGGGCAGATACGCAAGCTGGTCTCCTTCCTCCCCGACAGCAACCGGCGGAAGGCCGCCGTCGCCGCGCCCAAGGCGCCCAAGGCGGCATACAAGATCGAGGCCCTGATCCCCAA
Organism: Acidobacteriota bacterium; assembly: GCA_031271905.1. Classification (GTDB taxonomy): domain Bacteria; phylum Acidobacteriota; class UBA6911; order UBA6911; family UBA6911; genus UBA6911. The sequence continues at coordinate 59,255 of JAISUT010000016.1, read as the reverse complement.
GGACTCGAAGATCCCCTTCGACGTGCGCGACATCGTGCGCGCCCTCGTGGACGACTCCGACTTCTTCGAGGTGCAGGAGCACTTCGCCCCCAACGCCGTCACCGGCTTCGGCCGCATCGAGGGGGAGACGGTCGGCGTCGTCGGCAACCAGGCGCTGTACCTGGCCGGGGTGCTGGACATCGACGCCTCGGACAAGATCGCGCGCTTCGTCCGCTTCTGCGACGCCTTCGGCATCCCGCTGGTCACGCTGGTGGACATCCCCGGCTACCTGCCCGGCTCGGACCAGGAGCACGGCGGCGTCATCCGCCACGGCGCGAAGGTGCTGTACGCCTACAGCGAGGCGAGCGTGCCGAAGATCACCGTCATCCTGCGCAAAGCCTACGGCGGCGGCTACATCGCCATGTGCTCGCACCACCTGCGCGCCGACTTCGTCTTCGCCTGGCCGACGGCGGAGATCGCGGTGATGGGCCCCGAGGGGGCTGCCAACATCATCTTCCGCAACGAGATCATGGGGGCGGACGACCCGGAGGAGATGCGCCGGGTGAAAATCAAGGAATACACCGACAAGTTCGCCAACCCCTACGTCGCGGCCGCCGCCGGCTACGTGGACGCGGTGATCCCGCCGGGGGAGACGCGCGCGTCGATAGCCCACGCGCTGAAGGTCACGCGCGACAAGGAGGAGGCGCGCCCGGCGCGCAAGCACGGCGTCCCCCCGTTCTGATCCCGGCGACATGGAGAGAAACGTGATGAGCGAGACCGAGGCAGTTGGATTCGACCGGCTGGCGCTGGAAAACGGCGTCTTCGAGACGCGGCTGACCGCCAAGTACGTTGCGCGCAAGCCCTACGAGAAGAAAGATCCCCGCGTCGTCAAGGCCGCCATCCCCGGCGTCGTCGCGGAGGTCCGCGTCAAGCCCGGGCATGCCGTGCGGCGCGGGGACGCGTTGCTGGTCTTGGAGGCGATGAAGATGCTGAACCGCATCCAGTCGCCGCTCGACGGCACGGTCAAGGCGGTGCTGGCGGCGGCGGGGGAGAAGGTCGCCAAGGGGCAGCCCCTGGTCGAGCTGGAATGACCCCGGGCGCGCGGGGGGCGAAAGCCTCGCGCCTTCGCCCATGCCGCCTCCGCGCCCCTTGCGCGCCACCCGGGCGCGTGGTGGACACCGTCGCGCCCGTGTGGTTTAATTCCCCACCGTGACCGGTTTCTTGATCGACGGCTTCATGGCGAGGTGGGGCGGTGCCGACCAGCGGCGGCGGCGCGAGCTGTGCGGACGGCTGTCGGGCGTCGTCGGCGTCGCGCTCAACGTCCTTCTAGGCATGGCGAAGGTCTTCATCGGGCTGGCGTCCTCCAGCGTCGCCGTCATCGCCGACGCCCTCAACAACCTGTCGGACGCCGCAGCCTCGGTCATCACGCTGGTCGGCTTCAAGCTCGCCGCGCGAAAGAGCGACCGCGAGCACCCTTTCGGGCACGCCCGCATCGAATACATGACCGGGGTCATCGTCTCGGCGCTGGTCATCGTCATCGGCGTCCAGCTCATCTCGACGTCATTCGACAGGATCGCCGACCCGGCGGAGGTCACGCCGAACGCCGCAGGCGTCGCCCTGCTCGTGGCCATGGCGCTGGCGAAGCTCTGGCTCTGGCGCTTCAACCTCGACCTCAGCCGGCGCATCGACAGCCCCTCGCTGAAGGCGACCGGCGTCGACGCCCGCAACGACGCCATCTCGGCCGCCGTGGTCTTGCTCTCGCTCGTCCTGGACGGATGGCTCCGCCTCGACATCGACGGCTACGTAGGGGTGGCGATGGGGGTGTTCGTCATCTACTCCGGCCTGCACATGGTGAGGGAGACCGCCGGCCCGCTGCTCGGCCAGCGCGCGGATCCCAAGATGGTGCGGGCGATCGCGGAGCTGGCGCTCTCGCACAGGGAGGTCCTCGGCGTCCACGACCTGATCGTCCACGACTACGGGCCGGGGCACGTGTTCGCCTCCGTCCACATCGAAGTCGATTCGCGCGGGGACATCTTCGAGTCGCACGCCTTGGTGGACGACATCGAGCGGGAGGCGGGGGAGCGGCTGGGGGTGTCGCTCGTGGGGCACATGGATCCGCTCGACACGCAGAACCCGCTCGTCGCGGAGCTGCGCGACATGCTCGCCGACGCCGTCGGCGCCATCGGCGGGGTGAAGGGGTTGCACGACCTGCGCCTCGTCAAGGGGCCGTCGCACACCAACGTGATCTTCGACGTGGTGGTGGAGCACGAGCGTTCGACGCAGGCGTTCGACGAGGTGCGCGCCGTGGCGCAGACCACGCTCGCCCGGCGCGACCCCTCCTATGTCGCGGTCGTGAACTGCGACCTGGAGTACGTCTCCGGCGAGGGGTAGGCCGCCCGCCCGCGCCCCACGCCGCGCCCCATGGCTTTCCGTGGCGGCTTCGGCGCGTTGGCGCATTCCGGGTTGCCGCGCGGCGGTTCGCGCTGTAACATTCGGGCGCGATGAGAGAGGCTGGCGGGTTGCGCATCACGGGGGTTTCCGCCCAGACCGGCGTGCCGGGCGGGGAATTGGCCGTCCAGTGCCAGGGCTTCGTCCCGGGCCTGGGCTCCAAGGTCTTGCTGGGCGACGCCGAGGCGTTCGTCCTTTCCGCCTCGGAGGACCGGGTGCGCGTCCGGTTGCCGGAGAACCCTTGCTGCCTGGGGCTGGCGTTGCGCGTCGGCGGCGAGTCCTCGCCGGTGTTCCCGTTCAACCTCGCCGCGCGCCTCGCCGCCGAGCTGCACCCGGTCTCCAACCCGGTCGTCGCCCCGGACGGCTCGATCATCACGACCGTCAGCGGCACGGGAGGCCAGCAGGTCGAGCAGCCGCTCGTGCGCGTCACCCGCCAGGGGGACAAGCACCCCTTCGCCTGCGAGGTCATGAACCCCACGGGGCTGGCGTTCTCGCCCGACGGCCAGCTCTACGTCTCCAGCCGCCACGACGGGACCGTGCTGCGTTATACGAACTTTGAACAAATGGACGTCGTCGCCGACGACCTGGGCACGCCGACCGGGCTCGCCTTCGACTCGCGGGGGGATCTGTTCGTGGGCGACCGGACGGGGCGCATCTGGCGGCTCGACCCCGCCGGCGGGAAGAAGGAGGAGTTCGCCGCGCTGGAGCCGAGCGTCGCCGCCTACCACCTCGCCATCGACGCGGGCGACCGGATATACGTGACCGGCCCCACGTTCGCGGTGCGGGACTCCCTTGTGCGCGTCGCGCGCGACGGCAAGGTCGAGCGGCTGCTGGGGGGCTTGGCGCGGCCGCAGGGGATGGCGTTCCTGCCGGACGGCGACCTGCTGCTCGCGACCGGCCACAAGGGGAGGATGGGGGTGTTCCGCTACTGCGTCGCGGACGGCGCGCTCAAGCTCCATGTCGCCGCGCCGACGGTCGTGGGGCTGGCGGTCTCGGGCGGGACGGCGTTTTTGGCGACGGGCGACGCCCTGTACTCCGTCGCCCTCCCCGGACACTCCGTCAACTGACGCCCCGTCGACCATGAGGGGCGCGCCGCCGGGGAAGCGGGCGTCGCGCCCCGCCTGCGGGCTTTTCCTGAGGGGTTCCCTACGATGTTCGAACTGCTTTGCAAGGACGCGGCGACCGGCGCGCGGCGGGGGAGGTTGCACACGCCGCACGGGACCGTGGAGACGCCGGTGTTCATGCCGGTCGGGACTGCGGGCGCGGTCAAGGCGATGCCGATGGGGGCGCTGGAGGCGCTGGACGCCGAGATCATCCTCGGCAACACCTACCACCTCTACCTGCGGCCGGGGCATGAGCGCATCCGGGCGTTGGGGGGCTTGCACAAGTTCAACTCCTGGCGGGGGGCGATCCTGACCGACAGCGGCGGCTACCAGGTCTTCAGCCACCGCGACCTGCGCGCCATCTCCGAGGAGGGGGTGCGCTTCGCCTCGCACCTGGACGGGAGCCGCAGCCTCTTCACCCCGGAAAACGTCGTGGACATCCAGCGTGCGCTCGGCGCGGACGTCGCGATGGTCTTCGACGAATGCACCCCCTGGCCGGCGAGCCGCGCCGACGCGGAAAGCTCGATGGAGCGCTCGATGCGCTGGGCGAAGCGGTGCGCCGACCGGTGGGGCAGGGCGAAGGCCGAGGAGGGGGACGACGGCAGGATGCTGTTCGGCATCGTGCAGGGGGGCGTCCACCCCGACCTGCGCCGGCGCTCGGTGGAGGCGCTGCTGCCGCTCGGCTTCGACGGCGTGGCGATCGGCGGCCTGAGCGTCGGCGAGCCCAAGGAGCTGATGTACGAGACCGTGGAGGCGACCGCGCCCCAGCTCCCCGGGGACAGGCCGCGCTACCTGATGGGGGTGGGGACGCCCGAGGACATCGTCCGGGCGGTGGCCGCGGGGGTGGACATGTTCGACTGCGTCCTGCCGACGCGCAACGCCCGCAACGGCCACCTGTTCACCGGCGCGGGGCGGGTGTCGATCAAAAACGCCGCCCACGCCGGCGACGGCGGGCCCTTGGACGCCGACTGCCCCTGCCCGGTCTGCCGCCGCTACAGCCGCGCCTACCTGCGCCACCTGTTCATGTCGGGCGAGCACTTGTACGCGGTCTACGCCACGGTTCACAACCTGACCTTTTATCTTGACCTGATGCGGAAAATACGACAAGCTATCGAACTTGGAAAATTCGGCGACTGGCTTCGATAATTTAGGGAACCTCTGAAAAGCTGGCAGGCAAGGCGTCGCCGCAGGTCGAAAAGCGGAGTTCGCCGAGGCGAATGGGCGTTTTCGATCAGGCGCGACGCAGCGTCCGGGGTTTTAGGGGCTCCCATTAGATAATCACATTGGAGAAAGGCGATCTGAACCAATATGGAGCAATTCACGAACCCCGACGTCATCCGAGGGCTGGCGCCGATTGTAATCATCGGAGTGATCTTCTATTTCCTGATGATCAGGCCCCAACGCAACCAGCAGAAGAAGGTGGAGCAGATGCGCGAGGCCCTCAAGTCGGGCGACCGCGTCATCACGAACTCCGGCATCTACGGCGTGGTGGCGGGGGTCAAGGAAAAGACGTTCATCCTGAAGATCGCGGACCAGGTGAAGATCGAGATCGCCAAGAGCGCCGTCGCAGGCATCCAGGAGTCCGAAGGTCCTCCGCAGCAATCGTAAGGCCGTAGGGTTCGGGCGGGCGCGGCCGCCCGCAGCCTGGGATCGATGCGGCGCCTGCGGCGCGGGCGCCCCTGCCATTTCTAAGTTACACGTTTAGGTGAGATATGCAGAAGAATTTGCGATGGAAGTTCATCGGGCTCTTGGTTTTCCTGGCGGTCTGCGCCTGGTTTTTCATCGGCCCCAAGGAAAAGGGCGCGGGCGCCTTTTCGCGCCTCAACCTCGGGCTCGACCTGAAGGGGGGCATCCACCTGGTGTTGCAGGTGATGACCGACGACGCGCTGAACTTGGAGCTGAACCAGACGGCCGACCGCATCGGGCAGGAGTTCAAAAACCGGGGCATCACGTTCGAGTCGTCCAAGAAGGCGCAAGCCAAGGGGGACTACTCCGTGGCGGTCGCGGGCGTGGATGCCGACAAGGCCGGCGACGCCCGCCAGTACCTGCAAAGCTACGACCAGCGTTTCACGTTGCGCAGCACGGTGACCGACGGCAAGACCGATTTCACGCTGACGATGAAGGACGGCGAGCTCCGCTCGCTGCGCGAATCGACCGTCAGCCAGGCGCTGGAGACCATCCGGCGGCGCGTGGACGCCTTGGGCGTCACCGAGCCCACCCTGCAGACGCACGGCAACAGCGGGCAGGACGTGGACGACCAGATCATCGTGGAGCTGCCCGGCATCGACGACCCCGACCGCGTGACCGGCCTTTTGGCCAACACGGCGCAGCTCGAGCTGCGGCTGGTGAAGAAGGAGCAGGGCGGGCCTTTCTCGACCTTGGAGTCCGCCATGAGCGCCAACGGCGGCGCCATCCCCGACGACTACCAGGTGCTCGCCTACCGCGAGGACCGCGGCGAGGGTTCGCTCCAGTACATGGTGGTCAACCGCGTCCCGGTCATCACCGGCAAGGAGCTCAAGACGGCGCGCACCGGCACCGACGGCAACGGCCGCCCGGCGGTCAACTTCTTCCTGACCCCCGACGGCGCCACGGTGTTCGAGCGCGCGACCGAGCAGCATGTGGGCGAGAACCTCGCCATCGTGCTGGACAACGTCGTGCGCAGCGCCCCCCGCATCAACAGCAAGATCGGCGCCGAGGGGATCATCGAGGGGAGCTTCACCGACCAGGAGGCGTCCGACCTGGCGCTGCTGCTCCGTTCGGGCGCCCTGCCGGCGTCGTTGCAGATACTCGGCCAGCGCAACGTCGGCGCCTCGCTCGGCAACGACTCGATCAAGTCCGGCATATTCGCCTCCCTCATCGGCTTCGGGCTGGTCGTCGTCGGCATGTTGGCCTACTACAAGAAGTCGGGCGTCAACGCCGTCCTGTGCCTCGCCGCCAACACCTTGGTGCTGATGGGGTTCATGGGGGCGGTGGGCGCCACCCTGACCCTGCCCGGCATCGCGGGCATCATCCTCACCGTCGGCATGGCGGTGGACGCCAACATCCTGATCTTCGAGCGCATCCGCGAGGAGTTGCGCAACGGCAAGGCGGTGCGCGCGGCGATAGATTCCGGATTCAGCAAGGTGTTCTGGACCATCTTCGACTCGAACTGCACCACGTTCATCGCGGCGCTGTTCCTGTTCCAGTTCGGCACCGGGCCCGTCAAGGGCTTCGCCGTGACGCTGACCGTGGGCCTGGTCGCCAACGTGTTCACCGCCGTGCTCATGTCGCGCTGGATCTTCGAGTGGATCTTGGGCGGCAAGCGGGTGGAGACGCTTTCAATCTAGGGAGCCTCGAAAAACCTCGCAGACAAGGCGTCGCCGCAGGTCGAAAAGCGGAGTTTACCGGGGTAAATGAGCATTTCCGACCACGGCGCAACGCGGCGTCCGGGGTTTTTAGAGGTTCCCTCTAGCTATCTAAAGGGAATTTCATCAGAGGGGCTGTTTGTGGAACTCTTTAAAGAAACCAAAATCGATTTCCTGTCCAAGAAGTGGCTGTTCGCGAGCGTGTCCATCATCCTGTTCCTGATCGGCTTGGGCGCCTACTTCGGCCGGGGGTTCAACTACGGCATCGACTTCACCGGCGGCACCATCATCCTGGTCAAGTTCCAGGACGCTCCGGACTATGGCAAGTTGCGCGACGTGCTGGAGTCCGAGACGTCGTCGGCGCCGACCCTGCAAAGCTACGGTCCCGCGAACTCGAACTCCGTCCAGGTGCGCCTGCAGAAGGCGCTGGGGACTGGCAGCGAGTACGAGGCGGACAAGGACAAGCTGGTCGCCTCCCTGCGCAAGGAATTCGACCCCGGGCACGTCCAGAGCGCCCAGCGGGACTTCAACAACGTGGGGGAGTCTGCGCTCAAAACCTTCCTGCTGGCGGGCGACCCGGACGGGTTGAAGGCCCAGGACAAGACGATCCAGGAGACCGAGGACCATTACGCCGCGCTGGTGACCAAGGTGCTGGACTACCGGAACAAGACGGCGGACGGCCTCATGCTCTCGCTGGACGACCTGAAGTCGGCGGGCGCCTCCGACGCGGTCGTGGCCGCGCTGAAGAAGGAGTTCTACACCGGCCCGTTCGCCATCAAGGGCTTGGAGAGCATCGGCGCCATCGTCGGCTCCGACCTGCGCAGGCGGGCGGGCTTGGCTATCGGCCTCTCGCTCCTGGCGATGCTGGTCTACATCGCCTTCCGCTTCAAACCGATCTACGGCGTGGCGGCGATCATCGCGCTGTTCCACGACGTCGCGATCACGCTGGGCTTTTTCGCGCTCACCCAGAAGGAGATCTCCCTGACGGTGATCGCGGCGCTCCTGACCCTGGTCGGCTACTCGGTCAACGACACGATCGTGATCTTCGACCGCGTGCGCGAGAACCTGCGCGTCATGCGCAAAGACTCGCTGTACGACATCCTGAACAAGAGCATCAACCAGACGCTTTCGCGCACCATCCTGACGTCGGGCTTCACGTTCCTGGCGGCGGCGGCGTTGTTCCTGTTCGGCGGCGAGGTGCTCAACGGCTTCTCGTTCGCGCTGGTGGTCGGGATCATCCTCGGCTCCTACTCGACTATCGCGCTGTCGTCCACGATCGTCGAATGGTGGTATCGCAAGCAGGGGGCGAAGTAGGGCGGCGCACGGGGTGATGGCGGGCTGCCGGGGCACCCCCCGCGCGCACCCGCCCGCAAAGGGGAAAGGGGGCGCCTCTAACAAACCTCGCAGACAAGGTGCAACGCAGCGTCCGGGGTTTTTAGAGGCTCCCAAGAAAACTATTTTTGAAAGAAGAGAATACATACGTCCGCCGGATGCGTAAGGATACAGTGTGGTGGGTTTTTTCTGAAAAAATCCGCCTTGGGGGCGAGAATTTTCTTGACAGTTTTTCGGGCTAGATATTAGTATCGGGTTTCAACAATTAACGGTGCGCGAGGCTGAGGAAGCGCGAAGCCGGACGGCGCTGTGAAGTCCCAGAAGATAGTGAGGAAACGCACTACGCCAAGGCCCACAGGTAGTTTTTAATGGGGGTGTACAATGTTTGAAGGTTTAAATGAAATCGGAAAATCGGACGGAGGCAAGACGGCCGCGTCGTTCGGAATCGCGATCCTCGTGGAGGCGCTGATCGTCGGCGCCATCATCCTCGCGCCGCTGATCTTCTTCAGCGTGCTGCCGGAAAGCGAGCTGCTGACGTTCCTGATCGCGCCGCCGCCGCCGCCGTCTGACGCGCCGCCGCCGCGCGTGGCGCAGGTCAATCCCAACCAGTTCGTCGCCCCGACGGAGATCCCCACGGAGATCCCGCCTCCGGTGGTTGACGACCAGCCGTTCATCGCCACCGGGCCCGTGACATCCACGCTCGCCACCGCCGCCACCGTCAACACCGGGGTGTCGAACATCCTGCAGGTGGCGACCGCTTCAGGTCCGGTGGCGCCTCCCCCTCCGCCGAAGCCCAAGGCCAAGCCGGTGCGCGTGGGCGGCAACGTCCAAGAGTCCCGGCTCATCCGCAGGGTTCAGCCGGTCTACCCGCCGATGGCGCAGAAAGCCCGCGTGCAGGGCGAGGTCATCCTTGAGGTGGAGGTGGACGAGGAAGGCAACGTGGTGGACATCATCGTCAAAAGCGGGCACCCGCTCCTGAAGCAGGCCGCCGTGGACGCCGTGAAACAGTGGAAGTATTCGCCGACGTTGCTCAATGGCGAACCCACCCCCGTGACGGCGGACGTCAAGGTCAACTTCAAGTTGAATTAGCGCCGAGGTCGGCAAGGCGCGGGTTTGAAGTGATTTTTGAAATGATTGAAAGAGAGCATCTAAAACCTCGCAGGCAAGGCGCAACGCGGCATCCGGGGTTTTAGAGGTTCCCTGAAGCACATGGGGTGAAGCAAAGGGGCGTCTCCAAGGGTCTCGCGGGGCGTCGCGCACGGCGCGACGTAGCGTCCGGGGGTTTTGGGGGCGCCCGGAAGAAATCGTAGTTCTCAAAATATCAACCTGGAGGTACAAATTCGATGGGAATGGATTTAAGTGAACTCGTAGCATCAATGGGGTGGGTGGCCAGAGGCGTCGTCATCGTCCTGCTCCTGATGTCCATCTACATGATCGCTGTGGTGATTGAAAGGTTCCTGACCTACAGCCAGGCGCGCAAGCAATCCCGGGCGTTCGCTCCCGCCGTTGCCGAAAGCCTGAAGAACAACAACATCGACGAAGCGCTTTCCCTCGGCGAGCAGAACAACAAGAGCCACCTCGCCAAGGTGCTGACCTCCGGTCTGCAAGAGATGAAGGCCCACACCCAGAGCAAGGAGATACCGGGCGAGGCCATCGAGGCTTCCCGTCGCGCCATTGAGCGCGCCACGTCCATCAGCATCGAGAACTTCAAGAAGGGTCTCAGCGGATTGGCGACCATCGGCTCCACCGCTCCTTTCGTCGGACTGTTCGGTACGACGTTCGGTATCATCAATGCGTTCCAAGGCATGGCGAAGGAAGAGAACGCCGGCATCGGCGCCGTCGCCGCCGGTATTTCGGAAGCGCTGGTCACGACCGCCCTCGGTCTGCTGGTCGCCGTCCCCGCCGTCTGGTTTTACAACATCTTCACCAACAGGATCGAGACATTCACCGTCGAGATGGACAACTCCTCTTCGGAACTGATCGATTATTTCCTCAAGAAACGGAGCGAAGGACGTGGCTAGAAGAATCGCTGGCGGAAGCGTGGTAGCGGACATCAACGTCACTCCGATGGCGGATGTCATGCTCGTGCTGCTGATCATTTTCATGATTACGACGCCTCTTCTGCAAAGCGGTATCACCGTCAACCTTCCCAAGGCGAAGAACCCCCTCGAAGCGCCCGAAGCGGACAGCAAAGAGGCGGTGGTCATCTCCTTGAACCGGGAGGGAAAGATTTACCGGGCCAAGAATCCACTTTCCGAAGACCAGTTGTATGATTTCCTCAAGACGAGGTTCTCCGGCGATGGGGTTCAGGATCGGACGATTTTCCTGAGGGCGGACACCGCGCTTTCCTATGGGCGCGTGGTGGACATCGTCAACGGTTGCCGTAATGCGGGAGTCGATCGTATCGGGTTGATGACCGAGTTGGATCAGAATTAGCTACAAACGCCTAGGCGTTGCCTGTGTTTGACGCGGGGGTGTCCGCCAGCCGGAACGGTGGGGCGAAACGATGCGGAGACGGTGCGATGCCAAGGCGTTTGCCGACCCAAGTGTGTGACGGCGGGCTTGTATTCGCGTCCGTTGCGACACTGTGTCGGGGATTCCGGCGGTTGGAAGTTCGCCTGCCGGGTTGCGCATGGTGCGCGATGGCGTTCTAAGAGGCTGCCGGAGCGCGAAAAGGGGTTGGATGACCTGCGTCTGCCGCCGCGTCGAGGATGTTTTCGGCGCGGCGGCATGGCGGAGCTGGTCGGGGATGCGTCTGCGTCCTGGAAGCCGGGGATGGCTTTTCAGCTCCTCCGGCGGATGATGCGGGGCGGTCGAGCGCGGCTGGCGGTGAAACCGCTTGTTGAGAACCTCTAAAAACCTCGCAGGCAAGGCGTCGCCGCAGGTCGAAAAGCGGGGTTTGCTGAGGCGAATGGGCATTTTCGACCAAGGCGCAACGCAGCGTCCGGGGTTTTTAGAGGTTCCCTTGTGGCGTTGTGAAAGGGAAGAAAGGGAAGGGTTCTGCTATGAGTATGAGTGTTGGGAACAAGGGTGGGGCGATGGCGAATATCAACATCACGCCATACATCGACATCCTTTTGGTGCTCCTCATCATCTTCATGGTCATCACGCCGATTCGTCAGATGGATTTGGACGTCAAGGTGCCGCAATCTTCCGAGAGCGACACGCCGTCAGCTCCCGATCCGAGCGTGATCGTGGTTTCGGTCAGTGAAACGGCGCAAATCGCCATCAACGGGACGGAACAGACCTTGAGCCGCTTAGGCGACGAGCTCCAGAAAATCTACAGCGAACGTTCGAACAAGAACATGTTTATCAGCGCGAGTCCGAAGTTGCCGTATGGCGATGTCGTCCGCGTCATCGACATTGCCAAGGGTGCCGGCGTGGGGGATATCGGCTTGGTGACGCAAGAGATCCAATAGCTGCGCACCCGGGTGTTGGGCGCGACAGCCTTGACGTTGTTTAACATATTCATAAGTTTTGGAGGCCACAATGAGGGTCAACAGCAAGTGGCTGGTCGCACTGCTTCTTTTGGGAATGATGCTCCCCCTGTCGGGTTGCAATCTGCCGGTTGTGAAAAAATTGCAAGCGCGCGATTACGTCAACAAGGGGGTTGCGCAGTTCACCAAGCAGAAGTATGACGCGGCCGCGCAGTTTTTCCAGAAGTCCGTGGAGTTGGATCCGGATTTCGAGGTGGCGCGCATGTATCTGGGAACGGCATACATGTCACAGTTCGTTCCTGGTTCTTCCGATCCACGAAGCACGGAGATGGCCAACAAGGCTATCGAAACCTTCAAAAACATCGCGGAGACCTCCACGGATCCCACGGGGAGAAACAAGCTCAACTCCATGCTCAGCATCGTGGGCTTGTACACCCAGATGAAGAATAACCCCGAAGCCAAGGAATGGTGCGACAAGGTGTTGCAGGTCGATCCGAAGCAGGCGGAGGCCTATTATCGGGTCGCGGTCATGGATTACGACGCCATCGTCGCGAAGACGGGGCTTCAGGGGCAGAACGTGAAAGACCTGTCCGACGAGGAGAAGGCCAAGCTCCGCGCCGAAATCGAGGAAGGGCTGGACTACGTCGGCAAGGCGATCCAATACCGGGAAGGGTACTACGACGCCATGGAGTACCAGAACCTGCTCTGGCGCGAGAAAGCCAAGCTGGAGACGGACGAGGACGCCAAGAAGGAACTCATCCGCCAGGCCGACAAGGTGGCGTTGGAATCCTTGAAGTTGAAGCGGAAAGCGCAAGAAGAGGCTGCCAAAGCCCCGAAGATCGTGGGTAAGAAAGCCGAATAGCTTTTTAGCCGGCCGGAATGGCTGGAAAACAGACGGGTGTAGCGTAAAAAAGGGCGGGGGCGATCCCGCCCTTTTTTTTGTCGTCCCGTCGCCCCGTCGCACGCTAAAACGTCCCACAGCGGAATCATCGCTTTACAAATCCCCCAGGATGTGCGGTAATGACGGCATGGTCGAAGACAGGTGCGCTTTCGTGGACTACGACTGGGGCGATCCTTGGCGGAACCTCGCTTGGGAGACCTGCCTGTTCGAGCGGGTCGCCGCCGAGGCGAGGGCTGGCGTCAGGCTGTTCGTGGCGGCGGTCTGGCAAAACGACGACACCATCGTGATCGGGCGCAACCAAGACCCCCGCGCGGAGTGCGACATGTCCGTCGTCAAGGCGAGGGGCGTCAAGGTGGCGCGCCGCTTCACCGGCGGCGGCGCGGTCTACCACGACATGGGGAACCTGAATTTCACGTTCTGCCTCCCCCGTGCGGACTACGACGTCTCGTGGACGTCCGGCGTCGTCTTGGGCGCTGTGCGGGCGCTCGGTGTCCGTGCGGAGCTTTCGGGGCGCAACGACATCCTCGCCGACGGGCGCAAGTTCTCCGGCAACGCCTTCCGCACCGAAAAATACGCGGGGTTGCATCACGGCACGATCCTGATCCGCTCCGACGCCCGGAACATCCGCGACTGCCTGACCCCGGACAAGCTGAAGTTCAAGCGGGCTGAGACCGCTTCGGTCGAGTCCCGCGTCGTGACCTTGTCGGAGTTGGTGCCGGAACTCACCGTCGCGCGGGTGAAGCGGGCCGTCAAAGAGCGTTTTCTCCAGGAGGTCGGGGCGCTGGCCCCCGGCGTCGCGGTCTTGGAATGCGGGCGCGGCGACGGCGCGTCGCTGGTCGATGCGGCGCGATTCGAGGAGGTCTCCCGCCTATACGCCTCGGAGGAGTGGATATGGGGGGCGGCGCCTGCGGCGTCCGAGCTCGTCGGCTATTTCCCGTGGGGGAAGCTGGCGCTCTCCTTCTTCCCGCGCGACGGCAAGGTCTACGACTGCGGCATCGCGACCGACTCCCTGCACGTGGATGTGTGGCGGCGGCTGAAGGGCGCGTGGATCGGCAAGGATTACGCGAAAGGGGCTTTGCTGGAGGGGGTTGACAAGGAGCTGGCTGCCGCCGCCGGAGACCTCGCGGGGGTGTTGCGGGACGTGCGACGGTTCGTCCAAGGCGCGACCTTGCCGTGAAATGACGCGCCTTCGCGTCGGGGCTCGGCCGCGCGGATCGCGCCCGGGCGCGGGCGCACGGCCTTGTGCGGCGCACCGCCTCGCGGGAAACGCGGCGACGTTTCGACCGTAAGATCCAATGAAGCGTGCCTCTGAAAGCCTCGCAGGCAAGGCCGTCTGCCGCAGGGCGAAAAGCGGAGCTTTCCGAGGCGAATGAGCATTTTCGACCAAGGCGCAACGCAGCGTCCGGGGTTTAGAGGCTCCCTGAAGCGTTTCGAAGATGCTAAGGCGCAAGGGGGAGTCCGGGAAATCGGCACCGGGGGAGGAGGCGAGTCCATGGAACTGGAGAAGAAGGATTATCTGGCGTTATATCGCACGATGGTGCGCATCAGGGAGTTCGAGGAGACGTCGCGGCGGTTGATGCTCGATGGCAAGCTGGGCGGCTTCCTGCACCTGTATTCAGGCGAGGAGGCGGTCGCCGCAGGCGTTTGCAGCGAGCTTGCGCAGACGGACTGCATCTGCAGCACGCACCGCGGCCACGGTCACATCATCGCCAAGGGGGGCGACGTCCGCAAGATGATGGCGGAGCTTTACGGCAGGGACGGCGGCTACAGCCAAGGCAAGAGCGGCTCGATGCATATCGCCGACATCGCGGCGGGCATCATCGGCGCCAACGGCATCGTCGGCGCCTGCATCCCGATAGCGGTCGGCGTGGGCTTCGCGCTCCGCTACAAGAAGACCGACGCGGTCGCAGTCGCCTTCTTCGGCGACGGCTCGACCAACCGGGGCACCTTCCACGAGGCGCTCAACCTCGCATCGACTTGGTGCCTCCCGGTCGTCTTCGTCTGCGAGAACAACGGCTTCGGCATGTCCACCCCGCCCGCGCGCGCGACCAACAACCGTTTCCTCTCCGAACGTGCCGCCGCCTACAACATCCCGGGGGTGACGGTGGACGGCAACGACCCCGTCGCGGTCAAGGAGGTCGCCGCCGAGGCGGTTCGTCGCGCCCGCAAGGGGGAGGGGCCCTCGCTGCTCGAATGCCTCACCTGGCGGCACCACGGCCATTTCATCGGCGACCCCGCGCTTTACAAAGACCCTGCGGAGCAGGCGCTGTGGCTCACCCCCGAGCGCGATCCGATTCCGCGTTTCGCGAAGCGCCTCTTGGATGGGAAGGTCGCGACGGATGCGGAGCTGGACGAGATCAAGGCGCAGGCTGCGGAAGAGGTCCGGGCGGCGATAGCGTTCGCCGAGGCGAGCCCCGACCCGTCGCCGGAGTCGATGTTCGAACACGTCTATACATCCTGATGGAGGCATTGCCATGGCGATCATGACTTACGTGGACGCTATCCGGGACGCCCAGCGGCAGGAGATGCTGCGCGACCCCAACGTGTTTTTGGCGGGCGAGGACATCGCCCTCATGGGCAGTTCGTTCGGGCAGACGGCGGGGCTGTACGCGGAGTTCGGCGCGGAGCGGGTGTGGGACACCCCCATCAGCGAAGGGCAGATCGTCAGCCTGGGGGTCGGCGCGGCGGCGATGGGGTTGCGCCCCGTGCTGTCGCTCGACTTCTGCGACTTCCTCGGCTGCTGTTTCGACGAGATCTTGAACCAGGCGGCGAAGATGACCTACATGCTCAACGGCCAGACAAGCCTGCCGTTGGTCATCCGCGCCAACCTGGGCGGGGAGATCGGCGCCGCCGCGCAGCACTCGCAATGCCTGGAGGCGCTCTTCACGCACATCCCCGGCCTGAAGGTGGTCGCCAGCTCCGGCCCGCGCCTCGCCAAGGGGCTGCTCGCTCAGGCCATTCGCGACGACAACCCGGTGATGTGCTTCGAGCACAAGGGGCTCAACGGCATGAGCGAGGAGGTGCCGGAGGGCGAGTACGTCGTCCCGTTCGGCAAGGCCGAGGTGCGGCGCGAAGGGGGCGACGTCACCATCCTCACCTGGTCTAAGATGTTGCACAAGTGCCTCGCCGCCGCCGCGACCCTCGCCGACGAGGGGATCGGCGCGGAGGTCATCGACCTGGTCTCGCTCTGCCCGCTGGACATGGACGCGGTGCTGGGGTCGGTGTGCAAGACCGGCCGTGTCGTCATCGCCCACGAGGCGGTCGAGACGGGCGGCTTCGGCGGTGAGATCGCGGCGCGGCTTGCCGACGAGGCGTTCGACTACCTGGACGCGCCGGTCAAGCGCGTCGGCTCGCCCTTCACGCCGGTTCCGTTCTCCTCGGCGCTGGAGCGCAACTACCAGCCGAGCGAGGGGAAGGTCGTCGCGGCGGTGAAGAGCCTGTTCGCGTAGCGAAGGGGGAAAGGAGGCGAGAGATGGCTGTCGAAGTCGTGATGCCCAAGCTAGGTCTGACGATGACCGAGGGGCTGGTCGTTAACTGGCTGAAAAACGAGGGGGACGCCGTAAAAAAAGGGGACGGTCTGCTGGAGATCGAGACCGAGAAGTTGACCAACGTGGTCGAGTCCCCCGCCGACGGCGTGCTGTTGAAAGCCGTCGGGCGCGTGGGCGAGTCGTTGCCGATCAGGGCGGTGTTGGCGTACGTCGGCGCGCCGGGGGAGGCCGTGCCGGAGGCGGCCGCCTCCGCGCCCGTGGCGGCGGCCGCGCCTGAACCTGCCGCTGCGACGGCGGTCGCCCCGCCCGCCGTCACGGGCAAAGGCGGCAGGGTGTTCGCCTCGCCGGCGGCGAGGGCGCTGGCGCGAAAGCTCGGCATCGACTACACGCGGGTCGCGGGCACGGGGCCCGGCGGGAGGATAGTGAAAAAGGATGTCGCGGACTACGGCGCGGCGGCGGCCGCCGCCTCAGCCGCTGCCGCGGTCGCAGCCCCCGCCGTCGCGACGACGCGCCCCTACGCCGGCATGCGCAAGGCGGTGGGCGACGGGATGCTCGCGAGCTGGTCGCAGGCGCCGATGGTGACGCACCACATGCGCGCGGACGTCGCCGAGTTGCTGGCGTTGCGCGAACAGCTCAACCGCGACCTGGGCGAGGGCGAGGTCAAGGTCGGGGTGCTGGATCTCTTGGCGAAAATCGTCGCCCGCGCCATCAAGGACCATCCGATCGTCAACGCCACCCTTTGCCACACCCCCTCCGGCGGCGAGATACGGATCCCCGGCGCGGTGAACCTCGGCATCGCGGTCGCGGTCGAGAACGGCCTGGTGGTGCCGGTGGTGAGGGACGCCGGTGGCAAAAGCCTGTTCGCGGTCAGCCGCGAGATCAAGGAGCTGACGGCGAAGGCGCGCGCCGGACGGTTGCGGCGCGACGAGATGTCAGGCGGCACGTTCACGATCTCGAACGTCGGCGGCTACGGCTCGGTGGATTTCTTCACGCCGATCGTCAACCAGCCGGAGTCTGCCATCCTAGGCGTCGGACGCACGGTGGAGACCCCGGTGGCGCGCAACGGCGAGGTCGTGATACGCCCGCTGACGGGGATATCCCTCACCTTCGACCACCGGGTGATCGACGGCGCCCCCGCCGCCGAATTCCTGGCGACGTTGCAACGGCACCTGGCAAGGCCCGCGCGCGCGGTCTTCGAGGGGTGACGCATGAAGAAGATACTGGTCGTCGGCGGCGGGCCGGGAGGCTACGTCGCCGCCATCAAAGCCGCCCAGATGGGCGCGCAAGCCCACATCGTCGAACGGCGGGAGTTCGGCGGGACTTGCCTGAACGTCGGCTGCATCCCGACCAAGGCGTTGCTACGCTCCGCGTTGTTCTACAAGCATGTCAAAGACGGGGACGTTGCGGGGGTCAAGGCGGAGCGGGTGACGCTGGACTGGGCGGAGGCTCAAGCGCATAAACAGGCGGTCGTCAACCGGCTGGTCGGCGGCGTGGGCGGGCTTTTGAAGGCGAACAAGGTCGCGGTGCATAAGGGCGAGGCGGCCTTCGCCGCGCCTGGCGTGGTGACGGTGGACGGCAAGGCGCCCCCCCAGCTCGCCAACCCGGATGCGGTCATCGTCGCCTCCGGCTCCGTCCCGGCGCCTCTGGCGTTCCCCGGCGCAGACCTGCCCGCAGTCATCGACAGCACGGGCGCGCTGGCGCTTGCGAAGCTCCCCCGGTCCGTCTGCATCGTCGGGGGCGGCGTGATCGGCGTCGAGTTCGCGTCGGTCTTCGCGTCGGCGGGGGCGCGGGTCGCCATCGTCGAGCTGCTGCCGGAGATACTGCCCTCGGTGGACGCCGGGATCGCCCGCATGGCGCGCGTCGCGCTGGAGCGGGCGGGGGTGCGGGTTTTGACCGGCGCGAAACTCGCGGCGGTGCGCCAAGGCGGCGCGGACGAAGCCTCCGTCGAGGTCGAGGCGGGGGGCGGGAGGCTGACCCTCGCCGCCGAGAAGGTTTTGGTCGGGGTCGGGCGCAAGCCGGACACGGCGGCGCTCGCCTTGGAAAAGGCGGGCGTCGGAACCGTGCGCGGCGCGATCAAGGTGGACGGGAACTTCGAGACCGGCGCGCGCGGCGTCTTCGCCATCGGCGACTGCAACGCGCAGGTCATGCTGGCGCACGCGGCGAGCGCGCAGGGGGAGGCGGCGGTCGAGTACATCCTGACCGGGCGGCATCACTACGACCCGCGCATCATCCCAAGCTGCATCTACACCGAGCCGGAGATCGCGACGGTGGGGTTGAGCCTGGGGCAGGCGCGGGCGCAGGGCTTCGACGCGGTGGAAGGGCTGTTCGACCTCGCGGGCAACGGCAAGGCGATGATCGACGGCGGCGGGCCGGGGGTGGTGAAAGTCGTCGCCGACAGGCGGCTGGGCGAGGTCTTGGGCGTCCACATGATCGGGCCGCATGTGACGGAGATGATCGCCGAGGCCGTCGCCGTGATGGAGGCCGAGGGCTTGGTGGAGGATCTGCTTCGGACGGTGCATCCGCATCCGACGGTGAGCGAGGCGGTCGGCGAGGCGGCGCGCGCCGTCTTCGGCAACGCCATCCACTGGCCCCCGAGATCCTGACGGCGGTCAACGGCGAACCGCGTCGAAAGGGATGACGTGGGCGGCGCGGCGCACCTCGGCGGGGAACCCCTCTGCGGGACGGGGCGTCAGGAGCACCTTGAAGCCCCGGCAGGAGAGGAGTTGACGCATGTCCGGCGTCGCCCCGCGCCGCCGCCGCGCCACCGCCAGCGCCTCCAATATCCGGTGCAGGTGCGCAGTCCCGCCCCCCGCCGGGACGTGCGCCTCCCCCGCGCGCAACTCCACCAGCGCCCCCTTCCCGAGGAGATGCGCGGCGATGCCGGCGGCGAGCGAGACCGCCGCCTCGAAAGGCGCGTCATCCTCCACGCCCGCCGCATCGTCCCCGTCCTCCGCCTGCGCGTCGGCGTCTCCTTCGGATGGCGCGGACGTGTCGAGGAACAGGAGGCAGCGCACCTCATCCTCCCGCGCGTACTCGCGCGCCATCAGCCGACGCGCCTTGGCGGTCGCCTTCCAGTCGATGACGCGGACGCCCTCTCCGTCCCGGTGCTCGCGGATGGCGTAGAAACCGTCCCCCTCGCCGCGCGTCCGGCTTTCCAACTGCCCCGCGAACAGGTCGCGCCCCCGCAACGCCTCCGGGATCTCCCCGAGCGCCGGGTAGACCAGCAGCCTCTGCGACGGCAACGGGTCTTGCCGGTGGAAAAAACCGAAGGGGAAGCGGGTGGAGACCCTCAGCGACTGCCGGCGCCATCCCCGTCGCGGGAAAGCCTGCGTCAGCCGCTCGGATCGGGTCTCGCCCGCGCGCAACATGGGGAAGTATGCCGCGCGGGGGGCTGCCGACGGGTCGGAGGCGCCGGAGGATGGCGGGTTCGCGCCCGCGCCCGCCGCGCCTTCCGCAACCTCCTCCACGGAGATGGCGAGGGTGGGGAAGAACCGTTTCAGGTTCGTCAAGGACACGCGGGTCACGACGCGGTCGCCGGCGAAGATGCGGTCCGGGGTGCGCACCGTCAGCGAGAGTTGCTTCAGCGCGTGGCGGGAGATCAGGCTGGAGACGACCAGCGCGGATGCCAGCAGCGCCAGCAGGGCGTACAGGGCGTTGTCGCCGGCGCGCACGGCGGCGAGCGAGACCAGCGCCACGAGGGCGAGGTAGGCGACGCCCGTGCGCGTGAGCCCGAAGAAGGCGAGCCCGCCGGGGAAGGTCACGCGCAGGAAGCGCCGGAGCCGGACGCGCGACGGCGCCCCCCTAGAGCGGGATTTCGATGCCGCGGAGTATTTCGGCAAGGATCGCCTCCGCTTCCTCGCTGCGCTTGCGCGGGGTGGAGAAATCGGCGCCGACCACCAAGCGGTGCGCCAGCACGGGGAGCGCCAGCCGCTTGACGTCGTCCGGGATGCAGTAGCCGCGCCCGTCGAGCCACGCCCGCGCCTGCGCCGCGCGACGGAGCGCCAAGGCGGCGCGCGGACTCGCCCCGGTCGCCAGGAACTCCGATCTGCGCGTGGCGTCCGCGATGGCGAGGATGTAATCGACGAGCGACCCGTCGACGCGCACCTCGCGCGCCTCGGCTTGCGCCCGCAGGACGTCTTCGACGGTCGAGACCGGTTCGATCGCCACCCCTGACGCCGTCCCGCGCCGGTTGTCGCCGAGCAGCTCCTTTTCGGCGTCCCTGCCGGGATAGCCCATGCGGACGCGCAAGAGGAAGCGGTCGAGCTGAGACTCGGGCAGGGGGTAGGTGCCGTGCTGCTCCGCCGGGTTCTGCGTGGCGACCACCATGAACGGATGCGGCAGCTCGTGCGTGTCGCCGTCTGCCGTGACCTTCCCTTCGCCCATCGCCTCCAGCAGCGCGCTCTGCGTGCGCGGCGCGGCGCGGTTGATCTCGTCGGCGAGCACGACGTTGGCGAAGACCGGGCCTGGGCGGAAGTCGAACTCCCCCTCGGACGGCGAGAATACCGAGACGCCGGTGATGTCGGCGGGCAGGAGGTCGCTGGTGAACTGGATGCGCCGGAAGGAGCAGTCGAAGGAGCGGGCGAGGCTTTGCGCCAGCGTGGTCTTGCCGACGCCCGGCACGTCCTCTATCAGGAGGTGCCCCTCGGCGAGCAGGCAGACCAGCGCCATCCGCACCGCCTCGGGTTTTCCCCGGACGACGGTCTCCATGGCGCATTGCATCTTCCGCACCGGTGATTCCATGTCCGCCATCCCCCATGTCAAAGGACACGGCGCGCCGCGTCCCGAGTCAAAACAAATTCTTCTGGTTCGACGGGGGGACGACCTTGAAATGCTCGAACGCCTTGCGGGTCGCCATGCGGCCGCGCGGCGTGCGGTCCAGGAACCCTATCTGCATGAGATAGGGCTCGTAGATGTCCTCGATCGAATCCTCGTCCTCGTTGATGGCCGCAGCCAAGGTGCCGACCCCCACCGGGCCGCCGCCATATTTCTCCAGGATGGTCAGCATCAGCTTGCGGTCGATCTCGTCGAAGCCGTAGGCGTCCACCTCCAGCATCTTGAGCGCGTCCATCGCCACGGGCCGGGTGACGCGGCCGTCGGCCTTGACCTCGGCGTAGTCGCGCACGCGGCGCAGCAGGCGGTTGGCGATGCGCGGCGTCCCCCGGCTGCGCGAGGCGATCTCCAGCGCGCCGTCCGCGTCGATGGCCACGCCCAGCGTCCGGGCCGACTGCGTGACGATGGTCGCCAAGTCCGCGGGGGTGTAGAACTCCAGGCGGTGGATGATGCCGAAGCGCCCGCGCAGGGGGGCGGTCAAAAGGCCCACGCGCGTCGTCGCCCCCACCAGCGTGAAGCGCGGCAGGGGCATCTTGATGCTGCGCGCCCCCGGCCCCTCGCCGATCACGATGTCGATGTAGAAGTCCTCCATCGCCGGGTAGAGGATCTCCTCGATGGCGGGGTGCAGGCGGTGGATCTCGTCGATGAACAGCACGTCGTTCTGCTTGAGGTTGGTGAGCTGCGCCGCCAGGTCGCCGCGCTTTTCGATGACCGGGCCGCTGGTGGTGCGGATATCGACGCCCATCTCGGTGGCGACGATGGCCGCCAGCGTCGTCTTGCCCAGCCCCGGCGGACCGTACAGCAGGACGTGGTCGAGGTGCTCCCCGCGCTTGCGCGCCGCCTGGATGCTGATCTCGATGTTGTCCTTGACCTTCTGCTGGCCGATGTACTGCCGCAGCGTCTGCGGACGCAGGCTCAGCTCGAACGACTTCTCGTCGGACGCCGAGCCTGGGTTCAGCAACGTGTTGGCAAGTTCCTTTTCCGCCATAGCCCCCTACCCGGCGAGCCGCCGCAAGGCGGTCTTCAAAATCCCCTCGAACGTGCGCTCCACCCCCTCGTCCCGCAGCGCCAGCGAGATCGCCTTTTCCGCCGACGGGCGCGGGTAGCCGAGGTTGACCAGCGCCGAGAGGATGTCGTCTTCGACCGACAGCGCCGCGCCGGACGCCTTGGCCGCCTCCGCCTGCTCCGGCAGGAGGAACGCCGACATCTGCCCCTTGAGCTCCAGCGCCAGACGCTCGGCGGTCTTCTTCCCTACGCCGGGGATCGACGTGAGACGGTGCGTGTCGCCAGCCGCCAGCGCCTGCGCCAGCTCCTCGACCGGCGCGCCGGACAGGATGGCGACGGCGAGCTTGGGGCCGACGCCGCTGACGGTGACGAGCTTCAGGAAGAAATCCTTCTCCCGTTGCGAGTGGAACCCGAAAAGGACGATGGCGTCCTCGCGCACGTGCGTGTGGATTTTCAGGACGACCTCGCCCCCCTCCTCCGGCAGCTCGTAGAAGGTGGTCAGGGGGATGGTTGCTTCGTAGCCGACCCCCTGCACGTCCACGAGGAGCAGGTTGGGTTTCTTGTTGATGAGCTTCCCGCGCAATTGTCCGATCATGTCTCGCCGCCCCGCCTCGACAGAAGAAAAAGATGATTATTGCCCGGGGCGGGGGAGAGCGCAACCACAAACCTCGGCTCGGCGCGAAGACGTTACTTCGGCAACCGCATGCGGTTTCAGAAATGTGGCGCATTTTTTAGGCGCGATCCGTCGATTGCGTCCATTGACGAGCTTCACGGGCTTTGTTAGACTTGCGGGTCGTTTTCTGTAGCGTCGCAGGTTCGCCTTGCTTTTCGCGACCCGGTTCCGCGCCGTCGGAGGAACGTCCGTGGGGCGGGCGCCGGGACGTCCCCGGACGCACGGGTGGGACGCGCCCTCGGGATGCGTCGCATTTCTCAAACGGCGGCTTCGGCAGGGTCGCCCTATCATAAGAGGGAAGCCTCTGAAAACCTCGCAGGCAAGGCGTCGCCGCAGGTTGGAAAGCGGAGTTTGCCGAGGCGGATGAGCATTTTCGACCAAGGCGCAACGCGGCGTCCGGGGTTTTCAGAGGCTCCCTGGAAAAGCAGCGACTCCGAATGCGAAAGTGGCGGAATTGGCAGACGCGCTGGACTTAGGATCCAGTCCCGCAAGGGGTGGGGGTTCAAGTCCCCCCTTTCGCACCACGGAAGGAAAAGGAACCGGGATCGTAACGCGGATCGGATGATCCGGGCCCATAACGGAACCTCTGAAAAGCTCGCAGACAAGGCGTCGCCGCAGATCGAAAAGCGGGGGTTGCCGAGGCGAATGAGCGTTTTCGACCAAGGCGCAACGCAGTATGCCGGGGTTTTTAGAAGTTCCCATAAATATTCAGCACCATTATAGAAAGACAGGCAGGAGCCCATCTTGACAGCCGAAATCACCCAAGTGAACAGTTGCAGGAAGAACCTCAAAGGGGAGATCTCCGCCGAGGATTTCACGAACGAACTCGAAAAAGTAGCCAAGGAATACGCACGCAACGCGAAGATCCCCGGCTTCCGCCCCGGCAAGGCGCCCACCAGCATCGTCCGCCAGCGCTACGCCAAGGAGTTGCAAGACGAGACCTCGCAGCGGATGATGGACAAGGTCTGGCAGGACGCCATCGACGCGAACAACCTCAAGCCGCTGACCCGCCCCGAGATCAAGGAGTTCGACAACAAGCCGGGCGAGCCGCTGAAGTTCCTGCTCACCTTCGAGGAGCTCCCCCCGCTGGAGGTGAAGGACTACAAAGGCGTCGAGGTCAAGCAGGGCAAGGCCGAGGTGACGGACGAAAACGTGGCGCAGTCCATCGACCGCGTGCGGGAGCAATACTCCCAGTTCGTCCCGGTGGAGGGCGAGGCGAAGGACGGGTTCTTCGTGCTGGTCGACGTAGACGGGCAGGCGGAGGGCGAAGAAGCCCCCACCCATGACGAGGATGTCACCCTGGTGGTGGGGCATCCGCAGACCGCCAAGGAGTTCTCCGAGAATCTTCGCGGAGCCAAGACCGGCGACGTCAAGACGTTCGACATCGCCTACCCCGAGGATTACCACAACAAGAAGCTCGCGGGCAAAAAGGTCGCCTACACCGTCACGGTGAAGGACGTCAAGGAGCGGCAGCTCCCCGAGCTGAACGACGAGTTCGCCAAGGACATCGGGTTCGACGACGCCGAGGCGTTCAAGGCCAGGATGCGCGAGGATTTGGTAACGCAAGCGGGGCAGATTGCCGAAAAGGAGGCGCGGGAGACGCTGCTGGACTCCATCATCGAGCGTCAACCGATCGAAGTCCCGGACTGCCTGGTGACCGAGGAGTTGGGGGAGTACACCCGCCGGCTGGTCAACAACCTCGCCTACCAAGGTTTCGACATCAACCAGACCGCCGGTTTCGACTGGAAGAAGATCTACGACGAGCAGCGGCCGCAAGCCCAGCAGTCGGTGCGGCGGCAGATCTTCCTGGACGCCATCGCGCGGCAGGAGAACCTTGAAGTCTCCGAAGAGGACGTGGACGCGGAGCTGGAGAGACTGGCGGCGAACTCCCGGAAACCTGCGGCGCAGTGGCGGGCGGAGCTTGAGAAGGCGGACCGCATGGACGATTTGAAGCAGGGGCTGCTTCAGGACAAGGCGCTTGATTTCATCTATCGTAATGCTAATATTCGCGTGGAGTAAAAAGCCTTGACACTGATTCCGATGGTAGTCGAGCAGAGCAACCGGGGCGAGCGGGCGTATGACATCTATTCGCGCCTGTTGAAAGACAACATCATCTTCTTGGGCATGCCTGTCGATGACAACGTCGCCAACGTCGTCACCGCGCAGCTCCTGTTTTTGGAGGCCGAGTCCCCTGACAAGGACATCCACCTTTACATCAACTCGCCCGGCGGCTCCATCTCGGCCGGCATGGCCATCTACGACACGATGCAGTACATCAAGCCGGACGTCTCGACCATCTGCATCGGCCAGGCGGCCAGCATGGCGGCGTTGCTGCTGGCTGCGGGGGCGCCGGGGAAGCGCTTCGCGCTACCCAACTCGCGCATCCTCATCCACCAGCCGTCGATGAACGGCTTGGGGGGGCAGGCGACCGACATCGACATCCACGCCCGCGAAATCCTCAGGATCCGCGAGGCGACGAACAAGATCTTGGCGCAGCACACCGGCCAGCCCTTGGAGCGCATCGAGAGGGACGTGGAGCGCGACTACATCATGACCGCCGAGCAAAGCAAGGAATACGGGGTCGTGGACCAGGTCATCACGCGGAAGGAATAACGCGAGGCGGGGCGGGGCGACCGGCCGCCGCACCAGGCCGGCTCCTTCGAGGACGACTCGACGGTAAGGGCTGTTCGCACCTTTGGAGGGTCAGCTTTTGAGAAAAGACGACGACAGGGATGAGATTTTAAGATGCTCTTTTTGTTCCAAAAGCCAGAACGATGTCAAAAAGCTCATCGCCGGGCCTAACGTCTACATCTGCGACGAGTGCGTCGATGTCTGCAACGAGATCATCGCCGACGACGTCATCACCACCCCTCCGGGCGAGCGCCTGCCCAAGCCGCAGGAGATCAAGGAGTTCCTCGACCTCTATGTGATCGGCCAGGAGATCGTCAAGAAGAAGCTGGCGGTGGCGGTCTACAACCACTACAAACGGCTGGAGATCACCAAGCGCGCGAACGACCTCGAACTGCAAAAGAGCAATGTGCTGCTGATCGGGCCGACCGGCACGGGCAAGACCCTGATGGCGCAGACCCTCGCCAAGATGCTCTCGGTGCCCTTCGCCATCGTGGACGCCACGACCCTGACCGAGGCGGGCTACGTGGGCGAGGACGTGGAGAACATCATCCTCAAGCTGCTGCAAGCTTCGGGAGGCGACAAGGAGAAGTGCCAGCAGGGGATCGTCTACATCGACGAGATCGACAAGATCGCGCGCAAGGACGAGAACCCCTCCATCACGCGCGACGTCTCGGGCGAGGGGGTGCAGCAGGCGCTGTTGAAGATATTGGAGGGGACGGTCGCCAACGTCCCGCCCCAAGGGGGGCGCAAGCATCCGCACCAGGAGTTCATCCAGATCGACACGACCAACATCCTGTTCATCTGCGGCGGCGCGTTCGTGGGGCTGGACAAGGTCATCGAGCGGCGCATCGGCAAAAAGAGCATGGGCTTCCTGGTCAACGAGAAGGGCGAGAAGAAGCCTCAGCGGCTCGCCAAGAAAGATCTGCCCGCCAATGTCTTGGAGGCGTGCGAGCCGCGCGACCTGATCAAGTACGGGCTGATACCGGAATTCGTCGGCAGGCTGCCGGTCGTCGGCACCCTCTCGGAGCTGGACGAGGCGGCGCTCGTAGACATCCTGACCCGGCCTAAGAACGCGCTGGTGCGCCAGTTCCAAAAGCTGTTCGAGTTCGAGAACGTCAAGCTCCGTTTCACCGACGACGCCGTCTCCGCCATCGCCCATCAAGCGGTGGAGCGCAAGATGGGCGCGCGCGGGCTGAAGGTCATCCTCGAAGACCTGATGCTGGACGTCATGTACCAGCTCCCCTCGCAGAAGAAGGTGAAGGAGTTCGTCATCACGCCGGAGATGGTGGAAAACAAGGACATCGTGTTCTCCTTGCTCGAAAAGGCCGGGTAGGCCGCACCGATTCCGCCGGGGCGCGACGAGCCGCGCCCCGCAACGCAGGGCGCCGCCGGACGGCGCGCCTTTAAAAACGAAACATGACAAGCGAGACTCCATTGAGAAAAACCGAACGTCTTCCGATGATCCCCATCCGGGATGTCGTGGTATTCCCCCACATGATGATCCCATTCGTGATCGGACGCCCCTCCTCGGTGCGCGCCCTGGAATTCGCGCTGGAAGGCTCCAAGCGGGTGTTCTTGGCGACCCAGATGGACGCCTCGGTGGACGAGCCGCGCGCCTCGGACATCTACGCGGTGGGGACGGTCGCCAACATCGTGCAAAGCGTCAAGCTCTCCGACGGCAACATCAAGGTGCTGGTGGAGGGCATCCAGAGGGTGCGGGCGTTGCGCTATTCGCACGACCCCGGCTTTTTCGTCGCCGACGTGGAGCTTTTGGACGAGACCTCGTCGAGCGGCGCGCGCACCGGGCTCCTGATCAAGCGCCTGCAGACGGTGTTCGAGCAGTTCTCCAAGCTGAGCCACCACGTCAACTACGACGCGATACTCAACGCGATGAAGACGCTGGAGCCGCACAAGCTGGCGGACAACATCTGCGCCAACCTCCCCGTTGGCATCGAGGACAAGCAACAGCTCCTGGAGATGGTCGATCTCGCCGAGCGCATCGAGAAGATCAACGAGATCATCGAAGTGGAGATGGAGAAGATCAAGGTTGACCGCAACATCCAAGGGCGCGTCAAACGCCAGATGGAGAAGGCGCAGAAGGAATACTACCTGAACGAGAAGATGAAGGCGATCCAGAAGGAGCTGGGGCGCAAGGACGAGAAGAGCGAGCTGGAGGAGCTGAAGAAGCAGGTCGAGGACGCGCGCATGCCCAAGGACGCGCGCGAGAAGGCGATCAAGGAGATACAGCGCCTGGAGATGATGCCGCCGATGTCGGCGGAGTCGACCGTCTCGCGCACCTACCTCGACTGGCTGCTGGCGATGCCGTGGCACAAGCGCTCGAAGGAGGTCCGCGACATCAATTGGTCGAAAGGGGTGCTGGAGGAAGACCATTACGGCCTGGAGAAGGTCAAAGACCGCATCCTGGAGTTCTTGGCGGTGCGCTCCCTGGTCAAGAAGCCCCTCGGCACCATCCTCTGCTTCGTCGGCCCCCCGGGCGTGGGCAAGACATCCCTCGGCAAGTCCATCGCACGGGCGACCGGGCGTCAGTTCGTGCGCCTCTCGCTGGGCGGCGTGCGCGACGAGGCGGAGATCCGCGGCCACCGGCGCACCTACATCGGCGCGCTGCCCGGCCAGATCATCCAGTACATGAAAAAAGCCGGCGCCAAGAACCCCGTCTTCATGCTGGACGAGGTGGACAAGATGAGCACCGACTTCCGGGGCGACCCGTCGTCGGCGCTCTTGGAGGTGCTGGATCCCGAGCAGAACAACATGTTCGTGGATCACTACATGGACACGGAGTTCGACCTGTCGATGGTGATGTTCATCGCCACGGCGAACGTCCTGCACACGATCCCGCGCCCGTTGCAAGACCGCATGGAGGTCATCCAGCTCTCAGGCTACACGGAGCACGAGAAGCTGGAGATCGCCCGGCGCTTCCTCGTCCCCAAGCAGATGGAGGGGAACGGGCTGGGCGAGGAGCAGATCGCCTTCACGGACGACGCTTTGCTGGAGATCATCCGGCGTTACACGCGCGAGTCCGGGGTGCGCAACCTCGAACGCGAGGTCGGGAGCGTCTGCCGCAAGACCGCCAAGCTGATCGTCACCGGCGAGATCGAGAAGAACGAGATCACCGTCGAGGAGGTCGGCAAGCTCCTCGGCCCCGCCAAATTCCGCATCCAGGGGATTGGCGAGGTCAACCAGGTCGGTCTGACGACGGGGCTGGCGTGGACCGAGGTCGGCGGCGAGGTGTTGCAGACCGAGGCGACGCTCATGGACGGCAAGGGGCAGTTGACCTTGACCGGCAAGCTGGGCGAGGTCATGCAGGAGTCGGCGCGGGCGGCGATGACCTACGTGCGCAGCCGTGCGAACGACTACGGCATCGGGCGGGACTGCTACCGGAAGATGGATCTGCACATCCACGTCCCGGAGGGTGCCATCCCCAAGGACGGGCCCTCGGCGGGCATCACGATGGCGACCACCATCGTCTCGGCGATGACCCGGATCCCCGTGCGCAAAGACGTGGCGATGACCGGCGAGATCACCCTGCGGGGCAAGGTGCTGCCGATAGGCGGGGTCAAGGAGAAGCTCTTGGCGGCGCACCGCGCCGGCATCAAGGCGGTCATCCTCCCCAAGGAGAACGAGAAGGATTTGCAGGACATCCCGCGGGACATCTTGGACGTGATGAGCGTGAACCTGGTCGAGACCATGGACGAGGTGCTGGCCATCGCATTGGAGCGCCCGCCGGTGCCGCTGGCGACGCCGCCCATGTTGCCGAACATCCCGGGCATCGAGGGGATGCGTCCCGGAGAGCGCGTCGCGCATTGACAATTACATGAAATAAACATCGACCACCCCCCGGACGCCCGAAAGCCACGCCGACAGGTTTTCAAGGGCGTCCGGGGAATTTCCTCAAGAATTCAGTGACCCAAGCCGATTTCATAATCAGCGCCGTATCAGAACGCGACTTCCCGCGCACGACGATCCCCGAGGTCGTCTTCGCGGGGCGGTCTAACGTCGGCAAATCCAGCCTCATAAACAGGCTGACGGGAAACAGGCGGCTCGCCCGGACTAGCGCCACGCCGGGCAAGACCCAGAGCATAAATTTCTATCGGATAGACAATTCTTTTTTTTTCGTCGATCTGCCGGGGTTCGGCTACGCCCGGACTGGCAAGGCGGCCATCGCGCAGTGGAAGAAGCTGATCGAGCGCTACTTCCAGGTCCGCCGCCCCATCGCCTTGGTCGTGCAACTCGTGGATTCGAGGATGCCCCCGACGGAAATGGACTTGCGGTTGGCGACATGGCTGGACGCGCTGGGCGTCCAGCGGCTGGTGGCCGCGACCAAGGCGGACAAGCTGTCAGGCAACCAGAAGGCGAAGCAGTTGCGCGAGATTTCAAAAGCGTTGAACAACCAAGACGTGGTTATGTCCTCGGCGGAGAACGGGGACGGTTGCAAGGACATCTGGCGCCGGATCGCGGATTCGGTGAAAAGTTGTGATGTACAACGGGAACAACAACGAGGAGCCGTGCGGAGGCCGTAGGGAAGCATCCGCCTTCGCAGCCCTTTGGAGCATACGATCATGGGAGAGACAGTGACAGTGCGGCGCAGAGCCGCAGCCTCCGCGACGGCGGCATCAGCCCCTGCGGCGGCGGTAGCGACAGACAACGACAACGGCCGTGACGCCGACGTCCGGGAGGCCGTGCGGGAAAGTGCCAAGGAAAACGGCCGTGACAGCGGTGTGCGCGACAACGGGCGCGACGGCGGAGGGCGCGAGGGCGGGAAGGAAGGCGGGCTGTTGAACATCCGCGACCTGAAGGAGATGACCATCACCGCGCTGACCGACGTCGCCAAGGGGCTCGACGTCCCCGGCTACACGGGGATGCGCAAGCAGGAGCTGATCTTCCAGATCCTGAAGGCGCAGACGGAGCAGAGCGGCCTGATCTTCTCGGAAGGCGTGCTGGAGTGCCTGCCGGAAGGGTACGGCTTCCTGCGCGCCGCCGAATGCAACTACCTGCCGGGGCCGGACGACATCTACGTCTCCCCGTCCCAGATCAGGAAATTCGACTTGCGCACGGGCGACACGGTCTCCGGGCAGATCCGCCAGCCCAAGGAGGGGGAGCGCTACTTCGCCCTCATCAAGGTCGAGGCGGTCAACTTCGAGCATCCCGACGCCGTCAAGGAGAAGATCCTCTTCGACAACCTGACGCCGCTGTACCCGAACGAGCAGTTGAAGCTGGAGACGGCGCCGAACAACCTCTCGGGGCGGGTCATGGACATGATGTCGCCCATCGGCAAGGGGCAGCGCGGCCTGATCGTCTCGCCGCCGCGCACCGGCAAGACGATGCTCCTGCAATCCATCGCCAACTCCATCTCCAAGAACCATCCCGAGGTGGACTTGATCGTGCTGCTCATCGACGAGCGCCCCGAGGAGGTCACCGACATGCAGCGCTCGGTCAAGGGCGAGGTGGTCAGCTCCACGTTCGACGAGCCGGCGGCGCGCCACGTTCAGGTGGCGGAGATGGTGCTGGAGAAGGCCA
Source organism: Acidobacteriota bacterium (assembly GCA_031271905.1). GTDB lineage: Bacteria > Acidobacteriota > UBA6911 > UBA6911 > UBA6911 > UBA6911. The sequence goes on along the minus strand of JAISUT010000016.1, from coordinate 28,549 downwards.
AGCGCTGCGTCGAGCATAAGCGCGACGTGGTGATCCTGCTGGACAGCATCACGCGCCTGGCGCGCGCCTACAACACCGTCGTGCCGCCGAGCGGCAAGGTGCTCTCGGGCGGCGTGGACAGCAACGCCCTCCAGCGCCCCAAGCGCTTCTTCGGCGCGGCGCGCAACATCGAGGAGGGGGGCAGCCTGACCATCATCGCCACGGCGCTGGTGGACACGGGCAGCCGCATGGACGACGTGATCTTCGAGGAGTTCAAGGGGACGGGCAACATGGAGCTGCACCTGGACCGGAAGCTGGTGGACAAGCGGGTCTTCCCCGCCATCGACATCAACAAGTCCGGGACGCGCAAGGAGGAGCTGCTGCTGCCCCAGGGCGACCTCAACCGCATCTGGATCCTGCGCAAGGTGCTCAACCCGCTCTCCACCGTGGAGAGCATGGAGCTGTTGCTGGAGAAGCTGGGCAAGGCGAAGACCAACGCCGACTTCCTGGCGCAGCTCTCCGGCGGCGGGAACTAGGCGGCGGCAAGGCGCCGCAGGCGGGAATGGCGGCGTCCGCCCAGGTGGACGGGCGCCTTCCCGCAATGCGCGGCGCAGCGCCCGTTTCTCTCAGGCGCCTGTGGGAAATCAGATGGCGGAGCACGGACGTTCTGGCAGGAATGCGCTTCTGGTCGGCGCGGGCATACTCGCCAGCCGCGTGCTGGGGCTGGTGCGCGAGCGCGTCTTCGCCCATTACTTCGGCAACTCCGACGCCGCCGACGCCTTCAAGGCGGCGCTGAAGATCCCCAACCTCCTGCAAAACCTTTTCGGCGAGGGGGCGCTCTCCGCCTCGTTCATCCCCGTCTACGCGGGGCTCCTGGGGGCGAAGGACAAGGAGTCCGCCGACAAGGTGGCGCGCGCCGTCGGCTCGCTCCTGGCGGTGGCGCTCGCCGTGTTGGTGCTGGCGGGCGTCCTCGGGACGCCGTTGCTCATCGACCTCATAGCCCCCGGATTCGAGGGGGCGAAGCGCGAGGCGACCGTCCGCCTGGTGCGCATCCTGTTCCCCGGCGTGGGCGTGCTCGTGCTGTCCGCCTGGTGTCTGGGCATCCTGAACAGCCATCGGAGGTTCTTCCTTCCCTACGCGGCGCCGGTGCTGTGGAACCTGGCGATCATCGGCGCGCTGCTGGTCTTCGGCGGCGCTGCGGGGGGCGGGGCGCGCGCCTACGACCTCGCGGAAATCGCCGCCTGGGGCGCGGTCGCCGGAAGCTTGTTGCAGTTCGGGGTGCAACTGCCTGCGGTCTGCCGCCTCCTCGGAGGGGTGCGCTTCGAGTGGAACCCGGCGCTGGGGCACGTCCGCGCGGTGATGGGGAATTTCATCCCGGGGGTGGCGACGCGCGGCGTCAACCAGTTGAGCGGCTACATCGACGAGATGTTCGCGAGTTTCATGGCCACGGGCGCGGTCTCGGCGCTGGCATACGCGCAGACGATCTACCTGCTGCCGGTCAGCCTCTTCGGCATGTCGGTCTCCAACGCGGAGTTGCCGGAGATGGCGAGCCAGGCGGGCTCCGCCGGAGGTGCGGAGGCGGTCGCCGCCCCCTTGCGCGACCGCCTGGAGCGGGCGATGCGGCGCGTCGCCTTCTTCATCGTCCCTTCGGCGGCGGCGTTCATCGCGCTCGGGGACAGCATCGTCAACCTGGTCTTCCAGACCGGGGCGTTCACGCGCTCGGACGGGGCGTACGTGTGGCTGGTGTTGGCGGGCGCCGCCATCGGCCTTTTGGCATCGACCCTGGGGCGTCTCTACATGTCCGCGTTCTGGGCGCTCAAGGACACGCGCACGCCCTTCCGCTTCGCGGCGTTGCGGGTCGCGCTGACGGCGGCGCTGGGTTGGTTGCTGGCGTTTCGCGCCCCCGCGTGGCTGGGCGTCGAACCGCGCCTGGGCTTGGCGGGGCTGACCGCCTCGGCGGGCGTCGCGGCGTGGGTGGAGTTCGCCCTCTTGCGGCGCGCGCTCAACCGCCGGATAGGGCGCACCGGCATCGGGCCCGCCTTGCTCGTCCGGCTGTGGGGGGCTGCGGCCGCCGCCGCCGCCGCCGCCTTCGCGCTCAAGCAGTGGACGCAGGGCTTGCCGCCGCTGGCGTCCGCTCCGTCCGTGCTGGCGCTCTTCGGTGCGCTGTATTTCACCGCCGCCGCGCTGCTCAAAGTCCCGGAGGCGGCGGGGATCCTCGCCGCCGTCCGCCGGAGGCTCGCCGTCTGACCGGCGGTCGCCTCCGCCGACATGCCGGCTCCATCCCCCCCCGACGGCGCCATTGCGCCGCGACCGTCGGCTACGGGGCGCCTCGCAGCCTCTTCGCCAGGTTGACGACGGCCTCGCCGAGGAGACGCGCCTCCTCCATCGCCGTCATGTTCATGCCGCCGCCGACCCCCGTCAGCACATCCCCCGGATCCCGGCCATAGCCGATGGCACCGCCGGCGACGACCATGCCGTGCACGATGCAGAAGGAGTTCACCAGGGACTTGGCCTGTACCGCGCCCACGCGCCTCGTGACGACGAGGACCCCGGCCACCTTGTTTTTCAGCGACCGCCTTTGGAGCTGGGCGAAGGTGCGGTCCATGACGCATTTCAACTGGGCGGTGACGTCGCCGAAATAGACGGGGCTCGCCCACACGATGGCGTCCGCACGCGAGGACAGCGCGTACAGCTCCTGCATGTCGTCTTGGATGACGCAGGCGCCCGACTGGAAACAGCCGCCGCAAGCCTTGCAGGGCGCCACCGCCTTCTCCGACAGGGGGAACGTCCGGGTCGTGCAACCCATGCGCTCCGCCATCTGCAAGGTTTCCCGCAGCAACGTCTCCGTGTTGCCGCCCTTCCGGGGACTTCCAGAAACACCCAAGATCTCCATGGCGCCTCCATATGCGATATGCGCAACCAGACGGAGGGGATTATACACCAGACCGTCAATGCAATGCGAAATGGATGATGGCGATCAGCAGCACCCCGGCGCAGAAGCTGCCCACGACCAGCCGCTTGCCATGCCGCACGAGTTCGCCGAAGACCGCGTGGGACGCGAGGAAGATGAAGCCGCCGCCGACGTGCGCCAAGACCAGATCCATCCAGGCGCCGGCGGCCTGGGGCAGCAGCCACAGCCCCAACGCGCCTCCGACCAGCGTGGTCGCCTCGACGGCCGCCACCCAGGCGACGACGCGCAGACGCGAGAAACCCGCGCCCAGCAGCAGCGCCCCGAGCGCCAGGCCCTCGGGGATCTTGTGGATGCAGATCGCCGCGAGCAGGGAGGCGCCCACGTCGCCCGCCGTCTCGGCGTCGCTCCCCCACGCCAGCGCCAGCCCGTCCAAGGTGCTGTGCAACCCCAGCGCCACGATCATCGCCGTGGCGATCTCGCTGAAATGATGGGTCGCCGCCTCGTCGAAATGGCTGGCGGCGCAGGCCGGGCAGACGTGGAACACGTAGCGGCTGACCAAGGAGAACAGCGCGTAGCCCGACAGTATCGCCACCGCCAGGTGCCATAGCGGCAAGGACGCCTCTTGCGACGCCTCGAACGCCTCGGGGACGATGATGAACAGGGTGACCCCGAGCAACGTCCCCGCCGCCAGGCTGATCAGCCGGCACAGGCTCTTGTGCGAGACCGCGACCAGGGAGCTGGTCGCGCCCCCGGCAAGCGCCAGCGCAAACGCCAGCAAGACCTTGACTGCGACGACCACGGTTCCTTGCACGCCCCACCTCGCCTGCCGCACCCTCGCCCGCGAACCATTCGACGGCGACTTTTGCGAACGAGCTCGCATTTTCCACATTCGGCGCCGTTTGTCAAGATCCGGTTCTCCGGCCGGTTCTCCGTCGGGCGCCCCCGCATCGCCGAAGCGAGGGTGCGGGGCGCCTGCCGACCCCGACGACTCGCACGACGACTCGCAAGCCGCTTGCAATATCCTCGCGGGCGTTTTACGATACCTCCCTGCCCGCCCTGGCGCATCCCGCCCGTCGCGGGCGCAGGTATGCCTCGCGAACCGTTCGCAGGCGCGTCCCGCAAGGGTGCGGGGGCGGGAAGATTCAGCGGGGAATGCCATGATGAGACGGAAGACGAACCAGCGCGCGGCCATTCAAGAGGTGTTCCGGGACAACGACCGCCCCTTGAGCGTCGAGGAGGTCTTGCAGGCGGGACGCAAGGCCGTCGAGACGCTGAACCAGGCCACCGTGTACCGGAACCTGAAGATGCTGACGGAGGAGGGCTGGTTGAAGAAGATCAACACGCCGGAGCTGGGCGTGCTGTACGAGGTCGCCGGCAAAAAGCACCATCACCACTTCCAATGCCGTAGTTGCGACCGGGTGTACGAGGTCGAAGGGTGCGCCTTTGCCGACGACCGCCGGTCGCTGTGCGGCCTGCCGCCTGGATTCGTCGCCGAAAGCCACGAGATATTCCTTTTCGGCATCTGCGCCTCCTGCCGGCTTTCGGCGTGATCCCCGCAGGTCTCGAAACCACCAACTGCCACCAGAGGAGGAGCCCCATGCGTTTGACCGCCAGAACATTGATTGTCGCAGCCCTGCTTTGCGCAGGTCTTTTCACCGGGTGCTCGCGCAAGGCGCCCGAGCCGGAAAAAACATCCGCGCCGACGGCGGTGGAAGACGCCGCTGCGCCCGCCCAGCCCGGAGAAGAGCCGCCGGCGCAGGCCGAGGCGTCGAAAGGGGGCGAGCAGGCCGCCGCCAACGCCAAGGCGACCCCGCCCGCGCCCGCCCCTGCACCGCCCGCGAGGAGGCTGTTGAGCCCCAGCAGCCTGGACGAGAAGGCGCCCGCGACCTACAGGGCGAAGTTCGTCACCTCTAAGGGGGATTTCGTCGTGGAGGTGACGCGGGAATGGGCGCCCTTCGGCGCCGACCGCTTCTACAACCTGGTTAAAAACGGCTACTACGACGACTGCCGCTTTTTCCGGGTCATAGATAACTTCATGGTGCAGTTCGGCATCAACGGCGACCCCGCGCTCAACAGAGTCTGGAGGACTGCGCAATTCCGGGACGACCCGGTCACGCAGTCGAACCAGCGGGGATACATCACCTTCGCGCAGACGGCGATGCTCAATTCGCGCACGACGCAGGTGTTCATCAACTACCGCGACAACTCAAGCCTGGACGACCAGCGGTTCGCCCCGTTCGGCAAGGTGGTCGAGGGGATGGATGTGGTGGATGCGCTGTACGGCGAATACAAAGGGACGCCCAGCGACAACCAACCGCGCATCCAGGAAGAGGGGAACGCCTACCTGAACCGGGCGTTCCCCAAACTGGACTACGTCAAAACCGCCGCCATCGTCGGCATGTAGCGGGGGCGTCCGGGGCGGCCCCTTCGACGGCTTGGGCGGCTTGGCCGGGCGCACCGCCGAAAGGGGCGCCCCCCGCCAAGCCAAGCCCGCCCCGGCAGCCTCCGCCGTCGCGAAGAAAGGGCGTCGAGACCTACCCGGTGAAGTACAGGTAGGCGAGGATGATCAGCACGACGACGACCACCGACAGCACCACGTCCACCGGCTTCCAGCTCGCCCGCGTCGCCCGCTTGTCGGCCTCGGACTGCGTGGCGAACGTCAGCCCGCCCAGGCGCGCGTAGTCCGGCGCGGCGGTCATGTAGCTGACCACGACCATCACCAGCGCCGATGCGACCAATATGACCATGCTGTAATACTGGAAGAAGACGTGGTTCATGACCCAGAGGAACGAGCCCTCCGGGTAGGAGAAGCCCTGCGAGAGCTTGACCGGGGTGTCGATCGCCAGCCGCACGACGCCGAGGACAAAGCCCGTGACCAGCGCCCAGAGGCAGCCCTTGGCGTTCAGCCGCTTCCAGAAGACGCCGAAGAAGAAGACGACGAAGATCGGCGGCGCGAGGTACGACTGTATCCCCTGTAAATAGTCGTAAAGCCCCCGGCCCCCCTTGATCACCGGGATCCAGCAGATGCCGACCAGCACCATGGCGGCGGTCGCGGCGCGCCCCACCCACACCAGCCTCTCCTGCGGGACGTCCTTGCGGAAACGGCCGTAGAAGTCGATGGTGAACAGCGTGGCGCAGGCGTTGAACGCCCCGGCGAGCGAGCTCATCAGCGCCGCCAGCAGACCCGCCACCACGATGCCCCGGATGCCCACGGGCAGGACGTGCGCCACCATCAGCGGGAACGCCTGTTGCGCGTTGTCGCGGACGACCGCGCCGTCCGGCCCCACCAGGTGGGCGAAGGAGGGCATCTTGCCGGAGAGCGCCAAGGCGTAGCAGATGATGCCGGGGATGATGAAGATGAACACCGGCAGGAGCTTGAAGAATGCCGCCGCGATGGAGCCGCGCCGCGCCTCGGTCTCGTTTTTCGCCGTCAGGGTGCGTTGCACGATGTACTGGTCGGTGCACCAGTACCAGAACCCGATGACCGGCGCGCAGACCAGCATCCCCAGCCACGGGTAGTTGTCGTTGAAGTACCAGGCCATCTCCTTCGCCGTCTGCACCGGCGCCCAAGAGCCTTCGACGCCTGCGGGCACCATCGGCTTCCAGAGGTTGAACATCTCCGAGGAGACGGTCTCGCGCAGCACGTCCCAGCCCCCCAGCGCATGCAGGCCGAAGACGGTCACCAGGGCCGAGCCGACCACCAGCACGACGGTCTGCACCGCCTCCGTGTATGCCACCGCCCCCATGCCGCCGACGACGGTGTACAGGCCGGTGACGACCACCACGAGGAGCGAGCCGATCCAGAAGCTGTCCAGGCCCATGAAGCTCACGTCGGGCAGCAGCACGGAGAAGACCACGCCGCCGGCGAAGATGCCCACCGCGATCTTGGTCAGGATGTAGGCGACCAGCGAGATCACCGACAGCACCGTGCGCGAGGCGGGCGAGAAGCGCCGCTCCAAGAACTCCGGCATGGTGAAGACCTTCGAGCGCATGTAGAAGGGCACCATGACCCAGCCCAAGACCAGCAGGCACCAGGCGTGCAGCTCGTAGTGCGCCATCGCCACGCCGTCGGTCGCCCCCGAGGCCGCCAGGCCCACCAGGTGCTCCGAGCCGATGTTCGAGGCGAAGATCGAGGCGCCGATCACGAACCAGCCCAGGGATCGGCCGGCGAGGAAGTAGCTGTCAGAGGTTTTCTTCTGTTTCTTGGCGACCCAGGCGACGATTCCGGCGATGATGCCGAAATAGGCGAGGATGACCACCCAGTCGACGGGATGAAGGACGCTCATGCAAGTATCTCCCTTATGAATTCGGTCGTTTAGTCCGCCATCAAGCCTTGCCCGCGCGGAAACGCTTCAGCAGATGGTCTTCATGCGTCGGCTTCACCTTCATCTTCGCGACGCAGCGCGGCGCCGTCTCGATGTAGAACAGCGACACGACGGCGATGACCACGCCCGCTGTCGCCGCCATCCACATCGGCGCGTGCTGGCTGACGTTCTCGCTGAGGAGGCCGGCGATGGTCGGCATCAAAGCCGCCCCCAGGATCTCCCCCGTGGCGGTCGGGACCGCCACCGCCATCCCGGATATCTGCGGCGGCACCGACTCGGTGGGCAGCGTCCCGACGTACATCGGGTACATCCCCGCGCCGAAAAGCCCGAACAGGAAGAAAAGCCCGCCGAACAGCAGGGGCGAGGTCCCCACCGGCAACAGGGCGACCACGACGCCGAAGGCCGTGCACAGGAGCGCGGAGGCGATCAGCGCCTTCTTGCGCCCGATGTAGTCCGAGACCGCGCCCATGATGAACTCGCCCAGGAACCCGCCCAGCCCCGACGCCGCTATGATGTAGCCGCCCTGCAATATGCCGAAATGATGCACTTCCACCAGGAATATGCTCGCGAACGTCGTGAAGACGTAAAGCCAGCCCATGACCGGGATGCTGTTGATCGCCGACAGGAGCACGTTGCGGTATTTGAGGGCGTCCGTGAAGCGGACTTTCTCCTCGGGCTTCTTTTTCGCCAGTTCGCCGCTCTTGCGTTGCCGGATGGCTTCGGCGATCGCGGGTGTCTCGCGCATCACGAAGAAGATCAAGACGCCGACGACGATGCCTGGTATAGACACCACATAGAACACCTTGCGCCAGTCGCCGCCGAACCAATCCAGCAACAGGCCCGCCGCCACCGAGCCTGCGCCGACGCCGATCAGCATGAACGCCCCGGTGACAAGGCCCGCGTTCATCGCCCGCCGATGCTCCGGCGCCTCCTCCGAGAGCGTGCCGATGGCGGGGCCGAACGGCCCTCCCTCGAACAGCCCCAGGCCGCCGCGCACGAACAGCATCTGCATGAAGCTGCCCGCCCAACCCGTGACCCAGGAGAAGACGCTGGCGAGGATCGTGCAGACCGCGATGACGGGGCGGCGCCCGTAGCGGTCGCCGATGGCCGCGAACAGCAACGTGCCGAAAGCCCAGACCAAGCCTGTGACCGCGGCCAGATACCCTACATGGTCGTCGCCCAGCCCCAGATCCACTTTGATCCTCGGCATGATGACGGAAATGATGACGCGCTGGATCCCGACGAAGCCCCACATCAGGCAGAAAAGCAGAGTCAACTTCTGGTAATACTTCATTGTTTCACCTGTCGCCCGAACGGCGTTTTAGGGAACCTCCGGAAACCCCGGATGACGGCGCCGGCGCCTTGGTCGAAAATGATCATTCGCTTCAGCGAACTCCGCTTTTCGACCTGCGGCGACGCCTTGCCTGCGAGGTTTTAGAGGTTCCCTTCACTATGTTCCCCTAAGCAAAAAACCGCAACGACCCATTGACGTGCGCTTTAGACTTGCGCATACGGGCGCGCGCTGTCAAGCGGATTTTGGCGCGTCCCGCCTGCGCCGTCGCGCGCCTTGCATTTTGCGCTGAACTTTCACCGGGCGACTGACGATTAAGATTAGGTGCATTGGGAATCCCGGGTTTTCAGGGGAGGACGCATCCGAGGGCGCCGTGCCCCGGGCGCCGGGTTCGCAGTGACAGGCGGAGGTTCGCGGCATGGGGAAGTTACGGGATTTCGCGGTGGCGGCACTTTTATCATTGCCGGCGTGCCTGATGGCGGGCGGCGTGGCGCAGGCGACGACGATCAACCCGCCGACGGTTTCAGGCGAAGCCAGCCTCGAAGAGATACTGCACGGCATCGGCGCCGTCAGCATCGATGCGTCGGGGGCGGTCAACAGCGCCATGGAGCCTGACAAATACTGGACGACGACCACGGTCGGCTCGATGTCGGAGGTGGTCATCCAATTGACCCAAGGGGCTGGCGCGGAGTTCGGCATCTACGACGCGGCCGACCGCAACAACTATGTCAAGATCTTCGACGCGGACGCCATCGCCGGCCAAGGCGCGTCCATCAAGATCAACAGCTCGGGCCAGGTGATCGTGAGCCTGCTCCCGACATTCGACGAATCGGGCATGCCCGTGGGCGGGGGCACCTACGCCACCGGGACTTTCGCCGCCGGCAACCTCTTCGGCTTCTATTACAATGACGGCACATCCACCTTGTATTCCGACGACGCCTACAACGGCGGCTACGACCACATGGTCGCTTTCGCAGGCAACGACAGCGACTTCCTGACGATCGGCGAGGGGGCGAACCAATACGCCAGCTATTTCGGCGTCGGCGACCGCATCCTCGCCTGGGATGACAGCGCCAGGGACGGCGACTACAACGACTTCGTCGTCATGGTCGAGTCCATGAACCCGGTGAACCCCGTCCCGGAACCCTCCAGCGTGCTGCTACTCGGCATGGGGCTGGTCGGCGTCGGCGTCCTCGCCATCCGAAGGAAAGGCAATCCCCGCGCGGCGCGCCCACGAGGCGCCTTGCCGCAAAAAAAGATGTAGGTGATTTGACAGGGGCGCGGCAACTTTTGCCCAACCGCGCCGCGCCCCTGCGCGCAAACGGGCAACCATCCGCGACAGCGTTACTTGTCCGGTATCCCCCGCCTCCTCCCCCGACTCCTCCGAAGCACGGCTCCTCCCATGGGCGCGTCAAAATCCCGACAGTTTTTTCAAACTGGGCAAATTTTTCCATTGACAACTATGAATAATGTGAGTAAAACAAATAACGTAAATTTGATTAATTACGCTAGCGGGAGCGGCTGATTCCTGTAACCTGTGAAAGGAACATGGATGGAGAACACGGACATTCGCATATTGGTTGTTGACGACGAGGACTACATGAGGGATGTCGTCTGCAAGGCATTGGAAACTGCTGAGTTGGAATGCGACCAAGCGGCGGACGGCAAGTCGGCGCTCGAGATGATGCGCCGCAACCCCTACAATGTGATCATCACCGATCTGCGTTTGCCGGGACTGGGCGGCGAAGCCTTGCTGGAAGAGGCCAAGGCGCTTTTCCCCGAAACGATCGTCATCATGATGACGGGGTTCGGCAACATCCAATCCGCCGTGGAGATGATCCACAAAGGCGCCTATGACTACCTGCCCAAGCCTTTCCAGATCGACGAGTTGTTGATGCGGGTCGAAAAGGGGATCGGAGAGCAGCGGCTTAAGACCGAGAACCGCCAATTGCGCGGCGAGTTGCACGGCCGCTACCAATTCTCCAACCTGGTCGGTTCCAGCGCCCCCATGCAGGCGATCTACAACCGCATCGGGCTGGTGGCGCAGAAGAACAGCACCGTCCTCATCGAAGGCGAGACCGGGACGGGCAAGGAGCTGATCGCCAAGGCCATCCATTTCAACAGCCCGCGCAAGGATCAGCCGCTGGTCTCGGTCAACTGCGGCGCCATCCCCGCCAACCTTTTGGAAGACGAGCTCTTCGGTCACGTCAAAGGGGCGTTCACCGGCGCCTTGCAACACCGCATCGGTTGCTTCGAGCAGGCCAACCACGGCACGCTCTTCCTGGACGAGGTCTCCAGCATGCCGATGGAGTTGCAGGTGAAGTTGTTGCGCGTCTTGCAGGAGCGCGAGTTCCAGCGCGTCGGCGGCGCCTCCACCGTCAAGGTCGATGTGCGCATCGTGGCGGCGACCAACGGCGACCTTTTGGCGGCCGTGGAAAAGGGGGACTTCCGCGAGGATCTCTACTACCGGCTCAACGTCATCCCCATCAACGTTCCGCCCCTGCGCATGCGCCGCGACGACATCCCGCTCCTGGTCGCGCATTTCGTCAAGAAGTTCTGCACCGAACAGAAGATCCCGCTCAAACAGGTCTCCGGCGACGCCCTGCGGCAACTCTCGTCCTATGACTGGCCTGGCAACGTGCGCCAGCTCGAGAACACGGTGGAGATGGCGGTGACGCTCTCAGGCGACCGCGAGCGGCTGGACATCGACGATTTCCCGGTGGCGAGCCGCCGCCCTAAGGCGAGCGCCCCGGTCGGCGAGATCGATTTCCCCGACGCCGGGGTGAACTTCAACAACATCGTCTCCAACTTGGAGAAAAAATTGATCCTGCAGAGCCTCGAAGTGGCAAGGGGCAATAAGAAGAAGGCCGCGACCCTGCTCCAGCTCAAGCGCACCACTTTCGTGGAGAAGCTCCGGCGGATGGGCATGGACGCGCCGGACGCCGGCGCCGACGCCGGGGAGATGGACGAGTTGGCGCAGGAAGCCTAGCCGTACCGGCGGCGTCCCGTGGGAACCGCCGCCGTGACGCCATGGGCTTGAAAAGATTTCTTCGATCCGCGCCGGGCGGTCGGTTCCGCCCGGATCGGATCGATTTCAAAGGGAGAAACCGAGGCAGACTTTTTCGATCGGGCGACTTTGTTGTATTCTCGAATAGCCGCTGTACCAAACCTTCTGTTTTTGTCACCGCCCGATAATCCTTCGCAGCACCCCCCGTTCGAAATCGCCTCGGTGCGGGTGCGCGCCTCCTTGGGACGTGTTCGCACGCCCCCAAGGGGGCGCGCATCCGGCCCGTTGTGAATTTTCCTTCCCCGCCCCGCCCGCTTCCGTCTTGCCCGCCCCCGCTCGATCTGGGAAAATCACTGCTTTGCGCCTAGGGCTGTCCATAAAGCGCGGGTTCGGGAATACGGCGGGTTGACGCAGGGACGTTACGGGGGGTGGGGCGAAGCCCCGCACCCCGGGAATTTGATGGCTTGTGGACAGGCGCCGCCTGGGAGGAAAGCGAGATGGCGAGGAAAAAACTGTGGGGTGGGCGGTTCGCGGCGGACGAAGACCCGCTGTTCAAGGAGTTCAACGACTCCCTGCCTTTCGACCGCGAGCTGTTGGAGGCCGACGTCGCCGGAAGCCTCGCCTACGCGCGGGCGCTGGAGCGGGCGGGGGTGTTCGGCCGCAAGGATCGGCTGGCCGTCGAAAAGGGCTTGCGGGCGGTGCTGGACGAGGCGCTCCGCAATCCGCAGGCCGTCGCCGAAAGCGGCGCGGAGGACGTGCACTCTTACGTCGAGGGCGCCCTCGCCGACAAAGTGGGCGCCCTCGCGCTCAAGCTCCACACAGGGCGTAGCCGGAACGACCAGGTGGCGACCGACCTGCGCCTCCACCTCAAGCGGAGGGAGGGGGAGATCGCCGCGCTCCTCGACGGCTTCCTGCGGGTGCTGGGCGCCCTCGCCGCCCGCCATCCCCATGCCGTCATCCCCGGCTACACGCACCTGCAACGGGCGCAGCCGGTCTTGTTCGCCCATTACATCCTCGCCTACGGCGAGATGTTCCTGCGCGACCGCGACCGGTTGCGGGACGCGCTCCGGCGCATCGACGTCTGCCCGCTCGGCTCGGGGGCGATCTCGGGCACGGTCTACCCGGTCGGGCGCGAGGAGCTGGCGCGCGACCTGGGTTTCGCCTCCGCCTCCGCCAACAGCATGGACGCGGTGGCGGATCGCGACTTCGCGCTCGACTTCCTGTTTTTCGCCAGCGCCCTCGCCATGCACCTGAGCCGCCTCGCGGAGGACTTCATCCTGTACAACTCCTCCGAGTTCGCCTTCGTGCAGATGGACGACAGCGTCTCCTCCGGCAGCAGCCTGATGCCGCAGAAGAAGAACCCCGACGCGCTGGAGCTGTTGCGCGGCAAGGCGGGACGCGTCTACGGCCACCTGGTCGCCCTGCTGACCGTGTTGAAGGGGTTGCCGATGACCTACAACAAAGACCTGCAAGAGGACAAGGAGGGGCTGTTCGACGCCGTCCGCACGGTGGACCAATGCCTGCGCATGGCGTGTCGCGTGTTCGAGAAGGTCTCCATCCGCGAGGAGCGGATGCGTTCGGCGACGGCGCTCGGCTACCTGAACGCCACGGAGCTGGCGGACTACCTGGTCGCCAAGGGGATGCCTTTCCGGGAGGCGCACGGCCTGGTCGGCAAGGTCGTCATGCGCGCCTCGGAGCTGGACGTCCCGCTGGAAGAGTTGCCGTTGGAGGAGTACAGGGGCTTTTCGCCGTTGTTCGGGGAAGACCTCTATGGTTGCCTGACGCTGGAGACGGTCGTCGGGCGGCGGCGGGAACGGGGCGGCACCGCGCCCGGGGCGGTGCGGCAGGCGCTCGCGCAGTTCCGCAAGCGAATAGGGCGGGGCTAGGCGGTGGGGCGACGGTGCGCCGCCCCCGGCGCGTGGTTCGCGTCGCCCGCCGCGCGCCTCGCCGGGGCTAACCGTAGTAGCAGACGTAGTGGTAGGGTTCGTCCCTCACCTCGATGTCGAAGCTGGAGTCGCCGGGGGCGTTGAAGGACTGGCCGGGGCCGTAAGCCTTCCATTCCGACTCGCCCTTCAGCCGCACGCGGCAGGCGCCGGCGACCGTCTCCATGACTTCCGGCGCGCCGGTGTTGAACGTCAGGGTGGAGGGCAGGATGACGCCGACGGTCTTTCTCGACCCGTCAGGGAAAAGGACGGCGTGGCTGACGCACTTGCCGTCGAAATAGACGTTGGCCTTCTTCTCGACCGAGACGTTTTCAAAGACGTCGCCCATGGCTTCCCATCTTCCTTTCTCTTTCACGCAAACAACGGTTGGCTGCGATGGGGGGCACGGCGCGAACGCCCCCATCGTAGCGGAATAGCCGCCGAATCGCGGGGCGCAGGCATCGACCCGCGCCCCGCGAAGGGCAGACGGCTAGATGGCGCGGTACTCCGCGCGGGCGATCTTCCAGCCCGCGCCTTCCCTCACCAGGGAGAGCTCGCACAGCCCGCTCTCCTGCCGGTAGAGGATGCCCTCGCCATGCAGGCGCGCCATCTGCACCAGTTGCAGGCTCGCGTCCATCGGCTCGCCCACGCGCATCGAGTAGGGGAAGACCGCCTTGGCGGTCTGGCGGTCGGCGCCGACCTCGATGCTTTCCGCCAACGGCTCGGCGTGGAGCGATGCCGGGATGTCGGCCTTCCTGCCGGTGCGGCCTTCGCGGAACTTCTCCGTGAAGAGCCGCCGCACGCCTTCGTCGCGCCCGGAGAAGCGCTCGCCGCCGAAGACGGCTTCCGAGCGCGCCGCGAAATGGCTCGCGGCGTCTTCGTAGCGCCCCTCGGAAAGGCTCGCCTCGTACGCCCGGTAGAGGCCGCGCACCGCCTCGCGGTCTTCCAAGACGCCGAGCTTCAGCGCCAGCGCGCCGTCCCGCCCGGGGGTCGGTTGCGAGGGCTTTGCCGAGGCGGCGACCGTCGCCGCCAGGGCGCCGGTGAGCGCCGCGCCCGACTTGAACAGGAAGGATCGGCGGGCGGCTTTTGTCTGCGATTTTTCGTCAGCCATCTTACGCTCCTTTCTTTTTGGCATGGATCCTGGGGCCGTAGAACCGCTTGATGTCGAACGCCCCGATGTGGCGCCCTATGGCGCCCGTCAGGCTGAGGCTCACCCCCCTCTCGCCGCCGGAGAAGCCGAAGCCGCAGTCGTGCGAGATCTTGGTGTTGATCAGCTCGATCATCTCCGCGCCGTTGCACGCCTCCTCGTTCTGGCAGAAGATGTAGACCCCGTCGCGCAGCTTGACGAAGATGCACGGGGAGCCCCACTGCGCGCCCATCCCCTGGTTGCCGGTGAAGATGGTCCAGGTCATCGAGTGCGGCGAGGTGTAGACGTGCATGGAGGTCATCTGGTCGCTGTAGGACCAGGAGAAGGCGTGACCCACCAGCTCGTCCGTGTACTGGTGGCGCATGTACTGCGGCGGCTCGACCCCTTCGATCCCCTCGGCGACGCCGAAGATCGCGTGATAGGAAGTCTCATTGCCGAAGTACGGCGTCCCCATCTGGGAGTGGATGGTGGTGGTCAGGCCGTTGAGCAGGTCCACCGCCACCTGCACGCTGGCGCGCGGCTTGCTGTCGGCGAGGATGTGGCTGAACCAGAACAGTTGCTCGTCGCCTTCATAGCCGCGGTAGTCCACCGTGTGCCAGGTGCTCTCGCCGTCCTCGCGGTATCTGAGCTTGAACTTCTCGATGAAGTCGTAATGGCGCACCGGCCCGCCGGCGTCGTAGCGCAGGGTGGTGCTGAAAGGCGCCTGGCCCGTCCGGAACGGGGGGCGCACCGGCCCGTCGTAGCGCAGGGTGATCTTCTTGCCGACCATCATGTCGGAGAAGGGGGAGTTGTTGCCCGCCATCGTCATCTGGGGCGCGGTCTCGCCTTCGGCGCCGCCGAAGGCCATCGTGCGCTTGAGCGCGGCCTGGTGCACCTCTTCGTCGGTCATCGGCTGGAAGTCCCGCACCGGGCGGTAGACCAGGCGCTGGCCCTTGCCGGGGGCCTGGGGGTCGCCGGGGGCCTGCACGACCATCCCGCCCTTGCCGTGGTCGTCGAACGGCTCGAGGTAGGAGAGCTGGCCGACGATTTCGCCGGTGCCGCGGAACAGGTAGTATTCCAGCGCGTCCTTCTCGTCGAAGCCGAGGCGCACGCCCACCTGCGTCATCGCGTACAGGTCGGCGACGAACAGCGTGGAGATGCCGGAGAACTCGCACTCGGTCCGCTGGTAGACGAACGTGTTGTCGTCGATCAGGATGTAGTCCGACGGGGCGCAGTAGCCGAGGTCGTCCACATGGCGCGTCAGCTCGACGAAGTTCGAGGACGCCACGGAGGTGTACAGCTCCAGCGTCTCGATGCCGTTGTCCTGCGTCCAGTGGATGCCCTTGCCCGCCCAGCGGTTGGTCAGGTGGTGGCGCTCCTTGGGCGCCTCGCCGCCCTTGTCCACGTAGCCGAAATATATCTGGCGCTGGACTTCGCGCTGGTCGAGGGGCACCTCTTTGCCGCTCAGGGTCTTGTCAACCTTGTCGCCGCAGAGCCACACCTCGAACACGGTGGCGAGGCCGGTCGCCTGGTCGATGACCACGTCGTAGCCCTTGGGCTGTCCGGGGATCATGTGCGCGAAGAACACGACCTTCTTCTGGGTGAGCGCCCCGTAACCCGCCTTCACCTTGGCGCCGCCGTTCTCGGAGAGCGTCAACTGGTTCTTGCTCGAGAAGTCGTATGCCAAGGTCGGGCCGCCGTCCAACACGATCTTGATGGACTTGCCGGCGAGCGCGTCCGACAGTGCGGACACCGATGTCGGGCCCGCGTCTGCGGCCTTGAGTTTCTGTTTGACCTGGTCAGACGTCAGTTTCGTATACGCGAATCGATGCATCGGGATGTTCATCTGCCTCAACCTCCTCCTCGGAATCGCCCCGGCCAGAGCCGGAGGGCTGTGTTTTAGACCGCCGCTATCATAATGGATTTTCAAAATTCCCGGTCATGAAAAATGAAAGGGGTGCGATTTTTACCGCACCCCCCGGAGGCGTCTGTCTTGCGTGTCTTACGGATTGCGGCGCGGCGCGCCCTTGGCGCATCCCCTACATCGCGGCGCGCTCCACCGCCTGCTCGTGGATCTTGATCTTGCCCGACTTGAGCATCTCCTCGCGCGCCCGCTTCACGTATTCTTGGAAGTAGGTGTCCTGCAGGTTCTGCAACATGTTCGTCCGCAAGGCACCCTCCTGCTGCTTGAAGGTCTCCTCGTCGAACGGCGAGCGCGAGGTCACTTGGAACACGATCGAGTTGTCCAGCATGGGCTGCGGCGCGCTGACCGCCCCTTGCTCCAACGCGAACGCCGCCTGGTTGAACGGCGTGTTGGCGCCGATCTCCGGGTCGGGGGTGCCGGTCTGGGTGAACTCCTGGCTCTTTTTGACCTCGAGCCCCAGGGCCTTGGCGGCGGCGGCCAGGTCTTTGCTTTTGATCCCCTCGTCGGAGAGCTTCTGCGCCTCCGCATCCAGCAGCTCCTTCGCCTTGGATTCGACGTAGTCCTGCGTCGCCTGCGCCGTGAACTCCTCCAGCGTGCCCGGTCTGGGGAGCTGGACTTCGGCGAGCTTGGCGACGGCGTACCCTATCGGCTCCTCCACGGGCTTGCCGACCGAGCCGATCTCCTTCAACGAGAAGATGTCGTCCCGCAGGTTCGCGGAGAGCCCGGTTTCAGAGGATGAGGAGTCCTTGTCGAGCAACCCCGTGTCGGCGACCTCGACGACGAAGCCCAAGTCCTTGACCGCCTCTTTGAAGTCCTTCTTCCCGGCGGCGGCCTTGACGACGTCCTCCGCCTTCTGCAACGTCATCTCGCGGACTTTGCGCTGCATCACCATCGTCTGCAACTGCCCCCGGCTCGACTCCAAAGTCGGGGTCTCGTGGCGCAGGACTTTGATGATGTGGTAGCCGTAGTCGGTGCGGACCAGGTCGGACACCTCGCCCGCTTGCAGGGCGAAGGCGGCGTTTTCGAACTCCGGCACCATCTGCCCCCTGGGGAAGGGGCCGAGGTAGCCGCCCTGCTCGGCGCTGCCCGCGTCTTCGGAGAATTTCTGCGCCAAGCCCGCGAAGTCCTCCCCCGAGCGCACCTTTTGCAAAACCTCCTCCGCCCGCTTTTTCACTTCCGCGTCCTCGGCCTGTCCGCCCTGGGAATCGACCAGGAGCAGGATGTGCGCGGCCTCCACGACCTCGTCGTGCGGGAGGGAGTTCCACTCCTTGCGGATGTCCTCGTCGGTGACCTGGATTTTCTCGACGAACTGCATGAACGGGACCATGGCGCACTCGGCGCGGCGCTTCTCCTTGACCACGTAGTCGCCCTTGTGGGCTTCGAACCACGCCTTGACGTCGGCGTCCGTGGGGGTGACGCGCTTTTTGAAGTCGTCCTTCTTCAACATGACGTAGTCCACCTGGACCTTGCGCGTGGCGCGCTCGTAGGCGTCGCGCAACTCCGCGTCGCCCACGGTGATGGCGCTGGTGACGAAATCGCGCACCTTGTCATGCAGGAGCAGCCGCCGGACTTCCTTCTCGAACTCGGCGGGGGTGTAGCCGTTCTGCCCCAGCAGCGCCTTGTAGGTCTCCACGCCGACGAACTTGCCGTCCACCTGCAGGTTGGGGTTGGTCTCGATCGAACGCCGCACGTCGTCCTCGGAGACGCCGAGCCCGAAACGCCGCGCCAGCACCTCCATGACCTCGTAGTTGACCAGCTCGTCCAGCACCGACTGCGGGACGCCCATCGCCTTGACGGTCTCCTCGTCGATGTTGTTGCTGGTGCGGTACCGCTCCGCCACCCGGCGGTACAGGCGGGAGAAGTCCTGCGCCGAGATGTCGCGCCCGTCCACGGATGCGACCACCCCGGGGTTGTCGAGGAAGCCGCCCATGTCCGTCCCGGGGACGAAGAAGATGAGCATGCTGAGGGCAAGGGCTGCTATGACCAGCCAGAGAATCAGTTTCAACCGCTTTTTACGGCGCATCAGATCGAGCATGGGACGAAACGGCCTCCATCCGTCAAGGTAAAGCGGATAATATAGCACATGTCGGTTGGTTGCGCGACCACTGCGATTGTCGCCTCGCCGGCCGCCTCGCCGAGGGGGCGCGGCCGGCGGGCGGTCGTCGCCCCGCGCCAACGGATTCAGGGCCTCCAGACGCTCTACGACAAACTTAAAAACAACCGCTAACGACCTGCGGGCGGGACGCCGATGAAGTCTTTGGCGGTCGGCTCCGCCGTGCCGTGTGTGAGTCGTGTGTGTGGATTGGAACAGGGGAAATCGCCTGGGCGGCGGCGGTCGCAGCCGTCCAGGCGAAGATATGCCTTCACCCTTAAAATCTCGAGGGGAGAGACCGTATGGCGACAGGTGGTTCGCGGGCTAAAAACAACGTCAGGGACATCGGCGAGGCGAAGGCGTGCCGGAAGGACCGGCGCCGTGACGGACGGCGCGCGGACGAGGCGCAGAAGATATTCGACTCCTTCCTTGACTGCATGGAGATATTCGCCGGATGGGGGCGGCGGAGCACGGGGCGCCATCCGATGATCGAGGCGATCCTCGAACATGTGCAGTCCGAGAGCTGCCTGCTGCACCTGTCGGGGGACGCCGGCGACGGGCTCCAGATCGCCGCCAGCGCGGGCGACATCCGGGACATCGACCTGTACGAGACGGGGGCGAACAAGGCGCTCGTCGAGAAGGCGTTCCGCAGCGGCGCCCCCTTCCTCGACAACGACTGCTCCTGCGACCTGCGCCTCCCCTTCGGGAACCACGGCGTCACCATCAGCTCCGTCTTCTGCCATCCGATCACCCGGGGGACGGAGAAGATCGGCGTGCTGGAGCTGGTCAACAAGCTCTCCGGCACGTTCACGGACGCAGACCGCATGTTCGTCGAGAAGGCCGTCCGCCCCTTGGGCGTGGCGCTGGCGGTCTCCCGCGAATTCGAGAACTCCCAGAAGTTGGCGATCACCGACGACCTGACCGGGCTCTATAACAGCCGTTACCTGAAGAAATATCTTGAAATCGATGTAAAACGTTGCTTGCGGTACAAGAAAAAAGTATCTTTATTGTTCATCGACGTGGATGGGTTCAAACAGGTCAATGATACCTACGGCCATCTGACGGGCAGCAGGGTGCTGGCTGAGATGGGCAAAGTCTTCCGTCAAATGATTCGCGAGACGGATATCGTTGCAAGATATGGAGGAGACGAGTTTGTTATTGTGTTGCCGGAGACCCCTCTGGCCGGTGCGCTGACCACTGCGGAACGCATCCGCAAGAAGGTGGAGGAGTACGATTTCGCCGCTTGGGACGCGCGGATACGCCTGACTGTGAGTCTGGGCGTCGCCAGCTACCCCAGGCACGCGCTGACGGCCGAGGGCCTGATCAACAAGGCCGACGCCGCCATGTACCGGGCCAAGGAGTCGTTGCGGAACAATATCAAAGCCGCTGTATAAAGGATGAATCTTAGATCGCTATTCGGTTTTTTTTCCAGTGACCTGGCCATAGACCTCGGCACCGCGAACACTCTGGTCTACGCCAAGGGGCGTGGCATCGTGGTGAACGAGCCTTCCATCGTGGCTCTCGACAAAACCAACAAGAAAGTCCTGGCGGTGGGGCACACCGCCAAAGAGATGCTCGGGCGCACCCCCGCCGACATCGTCGCCGTCAAGCCGATGAAGGACGGGGTGATCGCCGACTTCGACGTGACCGAGGTGATGCTGAAGTACTTCATCAAGGCGGCGCACAGCCGCAACCACCTGCTCAGCCCGCGCATCGTCATCGGCGTCCCCTCCGAGATCACCCAGGTGGAGAAGCGCGCCGTGCAGGAGTCGGCGCTGCGCGCCAAGGCGAGCGAGGTCTACCTGGTCGAGCAGGCCATCGTCGCCGCCATCGGCGCGGGGATGCCGATCTCCGAGGCATGCGGCAACATGGTCGTGGACATCGGCGGCGGCACCACCGACATCGCCGTGATCTCCCTTTCCGGCGTCGTCTACAGCCGCTCCGTGCGGGTGGCGGGCAACAAGCTCGACGACGACATCGTGCAATACATCAAGCGCAAGCACAACCTGCTGATCGGCGAGCGCACGGCGGAGCTGGTGAAGATACAGATCGGCTCGGCGGGGCCGCTCGACCGGCCGATGACGATGGAGATCAAGGGGCGCAACCTGATCGAGGGCATCCCCAAGACCGTCGTCGTGACCGACGAGGAGATCCGCGAGGCGTTGAGCGACAGCATCGCCATCCTGGTCAACGCCATCAAGGTCGCCTTGGAGCGCACGCCCCCCGAGCTTTCCGCGGACATCATGGAGCGCGGCATCGTGCTGACCGGCGGCGGCGCGTTGCTGAAGCGTTTCGACAAGCGCATCTCGCAGGAGACGGGGTTGCCCGTCTTCGTCGCCGAGGATCCGCTCTCGGCGGTGGTGGTGGGCACCAGCAAGATGTTGACCGACTTCGACCTGTTCCGGAGGATATGCGTCCAGTGACCAGCGACAGCGACCGCGTCATCAATTCGAAGGCGAACCGGGAGCGGGGCATGTGGGTGTTGCTGCCGTTGCTGGTGCTGCACGTGGCGTTGCTGTCGCTCGAAGTCCGGGACTCGTCCGGAACCATGCTGATCAAGTCCTGGGTGCTGGCCATCCAGTCTCCGATGCTCTCCGCCAGCGAGGCGGTCTCCGGCGGCATCGGCGGCGTCTGGCGCAACTACGTTTGGCTGGTGGGGGCGCGGCGCGAGAACCAGGCGCTGAGGGAGCGGACGAGCCGCCTCTCGCTGCTCAACCGCGCCTACGAACAGTCGCGTCTGGAGAACGACCGGTTGCGGCGGCTCTTGGCGATGCGGGATGCCGGGGGGCTGACCCTGGTCGGCGCCGACATCACCGCCCGGACGCCGGATTTCCTGTCCAACATGGTCTATGTGAACCGGGGCGAGCGGGACGGCGTGCGCCTCGACGCGCCCGTCTTGTCCGGCGACGGCATCGTCGGCCGCGTCGTGCTGGTCACGGCGAACCAGTCCCAGGTGCAACTGCTCACCAACCCGGACGCCTCCATCGGCGCCATGCTCGACGGGAGCCGCACCCCCGGCGTGCTCATCGGCGACGGCAACCCCTTGCTCACGATGCGCTACGTCAGCAGCGTCCAGCCGGTCGAGGTGGGGGAGCTGGTCGTAAGCTCCGGTCTCGACGGCATTTTCCCGAAAGGGATTGTAATCGGCACCGTCGTTTCGGTCGATAAGGGGAATGACGTGTTCAAAGAGATAAAAGTCCAGCCGATGATGGACTTTATCCACTTGGAGGAGGTCGCGATCCTGCTGGGCGGGGGCACCCCCCGGGAAGAAATCCCCCAAGCAAATTGAAAAAGTGAAATAAAGTTGCCGTCCGGCCCTTTGGACCGTTGGAAAACCCTTGAGAACCCAGGAAATAATGTTGTATCCTGATGGCGTTGTGCGGGGTGGTTTTGCGGGGCGTATTAATTTATTAGTCTATAGGGAACCTCTAAAAACCTCGCAGACAAGGCGTCTGCCGCAGGTCGAAAAGCGGAGTTTTCTGAGGCGAATGGGCATTTTCGACCAAGGCGCAAACGCAGCGTCGGGGTTTTTGAGGTTCCCCATGTTGATTGGTCTGTGAAGCGCCGGAATGTCTCCGGGGCGTTTCATTTCTGATTCGAGCCGGGCGCCATGAAGTATTTGTTCCTAGCCGTGTCGTCGTTTTTAGCGGTCGTCGCCCAGATGATCGCAGGCAATAATTTCATCCTTTTCAATTTCCTAGACCCCGCCATCATCCTAATCGCCTATTGCGCCGTCTACCGCAGCCGTGTGCAGGCCCTTTACGTCGGTTCGCTCATCGGCCTCCTGCTGGACGCCACCTTGGGCTGGCCGCTGGGCTACAACGGGTTCGGGCGGACGCTGGCGGCGTTGGTCATCGGGCAGTCGTGGAAGCGCTTCAACACCAGCGAACAGCCGATGGTGCGCTTCCTGATCCTGTTCGTCGCCTCCTGCGCCAGCTCCGCGAGCATGTATGCGCTGATGCAGGTCATGGAGCGCACCACGAGCCGCATCTTCCCCGGCAGCGCCCTCCTGCAGGCGCTGATCACGGCGACGGTGGGGTTCGCCTTCTTCGCCGTGATGGAAGGCTACAAGCGGGCGCAGGCGAACAAGGCGCAAATGTAGAAGCGTGGCGCGCCCTTGGCGACGGCGGGCTTGCCTGCGTTTAAAATGCGAAGACGGCGGCATGCCGCCGCACTCCAAAAAGCGGGGCTCCGTCCGGCGCACCTGCGACATGGCGAGGTTGCGGGGCGGGGGATGGGGCGCCGTCCCCGCCCTTGGGAACCGGACTGACACCTGTGGCAATTCATCAAGACGCTAACCGGCAACTCATACAGCAACGCCTCGGACGCTTCCGCTGGGTGGCGTTGCTGGTTTTCCTGACGCTGGGCGTGCGGCTCTGGCAGTTGCAGATCGTCAGGGGCGACGAGTACGCGATCCTGGCGGAGCGAAACCGCATCCGCGAGATCCCCCTGGTCGCCGCGCGCGGCGCCATCTTGGATCGCGACGGCACGCCGATGGTGGACAACCGCCCCAGCTACGACGTGATCCTGTACCGCGAGGACATGAAAGACCGCGATGCGACGGAGCGCTACCTCGTCGAGAAGCTGGGCATAGCCCCGGAGGCGCTGGGGCGGCTGTTCGACCGCAACCGGAAGTCGCCCCTCTACCATCCGATCATCGTCAAAGAGGACGTGGGGATGGAGGACATCTCCGTCGTCTCGGCGCATCAGAGCGACCACCCCGAGGTCAAGCTGGGGTCGGAGCCGCGTCGGCTCTACCGTTACGGCAAGCTGGCGGCGCATCTGCTCGGCTACCTGGGGGAGATATCGGAGAAGGAGCTCGCCTCGGGCGACCACCCCGGCGCGAGGGCGGGGACGCTGGTCGGGCGCAGCGGCGTGGAGCGGAGCTACAACCAGACGCTGACCGGGCGCGACGGGGCGCGTCGGGTGATGGTGGACAGCCGAGGGCGTGAAGTCGGACTGCTGGACGAACAGCCCTACGTCGCCGGCGGCGACATCCGGCTGACGCTGGACCTCGATTTGCAACAGGTCGCCGATCAGGCGCTGGAAGGCAGGGTCGGCGTCGTCGTCGCGATGGATCCCCGCAACGGGGAGATCCTGGCGATGGCGAGCGCCCCGTCGTTCGACCCCAACACCTTCTCGCCGCGCATCTCCAGCAAGGCGTGGAGCGCCATCGTCAACGATCCCGACCGGCCGATGCAAAACCGCGCCATACAAAACAGCTACTCCCCCGGATCCATCTTCAAGGTCGTCATGGCGAGCGCGGGCTTGCACGAGGGGGCGTTGGACGGCGATCCCTCCGTCTTTTGCGGGGGCGCCTCCACCTATTACGGGCGCGTGTTCCGCTGCGCCAGCAGCGGCGGGCACGGCGCATTGCACTTGGAGGCCGCCATCGCCCGCTCGTGCAACATCTTCTTCTACGAGCTGGGGCGCAAGCTGGGGATCGAGAAGATCGCCAGGCACGCCGAGTCGCTGGGGCTGGGCTCGCCGACCGGCATCGATCTCCGGGATGAGCAGGGCGGCGTGATGCCCAGCCCCGAATGGAAGGAGCGCAAGCACGGGACCAAGTGGTACGCGGGCGAGACCATCTCCGTCTCCATCGGGCAGGGGCAGGTCAGCGTCACCCCCTTGCAGATGCTGCGCGCCATCAGCGCCATCGTCACCGGCGGAAAGCTGACGACGCCCCATGTGCTGTTGCGCGCGGATGACGGCCCGGGGAGCTGGCCGGTCACGGACCTCGGCCTCGAAGAGGCGCACGTCCGGCGCATCCGCGCAGGGATGTGGCAGAGCGTCCACGGCGGCACCGGCCGCAACGCCGACGTGCCGGGGCTGGACATCTGCGGCAAGACCGGGACTGTGCAGGTGGTGAGCCGCGAGAACAAGCAATTCATGCGTTCCAACTCTGAGAACCACTCCTGGTTCGCAGGTTTCGCCAACCGCGACAACCCGGAGATCGCCGTGGTGGTGTTCGTCGAACATGGCGGCTCGGGCGGCATGGCAGCCGCGCCGATCGCCAAGAAGATGTTCGCCGCATACCAAGAGAAACGCTACGCCCGTCCGGATGCGGCGGAGGAGCCGGGTGCGTCAACCCGCCCCGGCGCGGCTGCGGCGAGCGAACCTCCCGCGGCCGCTGCGCCTGCGGTGAGCGAGCAGCCCGGAGGGGAGGCGCCATGATCAAACCGGACGAGCGGTTGATGCGCTCTTTCGACTGGCTTTGGTTCCTCGCGCTCTTGGCGCTGTCGGGCTCGGGGGTGTTGGCGATCTGGAGCACGACGTCGTCCGTGGGCATCGACTCCTATTTCGGCAAGCAGTTGGCGTACCTCGCCTGCGGCATCATCGCCTTCGCCGTGCTGACCGCCATCGACTACCGCGTGTTCTCGGACTGGATCGCCGTGCTCTACGGCGCGGGGGCGGTGGCGCTCATCCTGGTGCTGCTCGTCGGCCACAGCGTGCATGGCAACAAGAGCTGGTTGAGCCTGGGGCCGCTCTCCATCCAGCCGTCCGAGTTCATGAAGGTCCTCGTGCTGGTGGCGCTGGCGAAATATTACGCGAACCTGGACATGGATCACCTGAACCTGAAGGAGCTGGCGATCGGCGCGCTGGTCGTCTTCGTCCCGGCGGCGCTGGTCTTCCTGCAAGGGGACACGGGGACCACCCTGACCTACCTGCCGATCTATGCGGTGCTTTCGTGCCTGGCGGGCATACGCCGCAAGCATGTCGTCGCATTGCTGCTCCTCGTGCTGGTGTCCGCGCCCGCCGCATGGTTCTTCGTGTTGAAGGATTACCAGAAGGAGCGGGTCGTCACGATCTTCAACCCCGAGAGGGACGCCAAGGGGGTCGGCTACCAGACCATCCAGTCGGAGATAGCCATCGGTTCGGGGCGCGGCATGGGCAAGGGGTTGAAGCAAGGTTCGCAGGGGAGCCTGGGGTTCCTGCCCGCGAGGCACACCGATTTCGTCTTCGCGGTGCTGGCGGAGGAGCTGGGGTTCGTTTGCAGCATCGCGATCCTGCTGTTGTTCCTCTTCGTGCTCTACCGGCTGTATCTGGCGGGGGGCGAGGTGCGCGACAAGGTGGGGGCGCTGATCGTCTCCGGCGTCGCGGCGCTGGTGCTTTTCCACGTCGTCATCAACATCGGGATGGTCGTGGGGCTGTTCCCGGTCGTGGGCGTGCCGCTGCCGTTCGTCAGCGCGGGCGGCTCCTCGCTGATCGCCTGCTTCATGGCGATGGGGCTGTGCATGAGCGTCCGCATCCGCCGCTACGTGAACTGACCGGCGTCAGTCGGCGCCTCTTCCTTCGCCTCCTCGGGCAGCATGACGGGGATGTCGTCCTTGACGGGATAGACGCGCCCGCAGCGGACGCATTTGAGGCCGTCACCGTCCGGGGTGGGGCGCACCTCCGTCCGGCAGAGAGGGCAGGCGAGGATATCCAAGAGTTCTTTGGGCACGGACATGGGCGATTCCTCCTATGGGGCGCGCTTGCCGCCGAGGGAGAACTTGTTCTCGGTGCGCGCGAGCAGCCGGCGGATGTTCTGGTGATGCTTCGCGATGATCAAAAGCCCGCCCAGCGCCGCCCAAAGGACGACCGGGGACGGGTAGGCGTACAGCCATGCCCAGAGCGGGAACAGCGCGGTGGCGGCGATGGACGCCGCCGAGATGTAGCGGGTGAGGGCGAGCACCAGGACGAATGCCGCCAGCGTCGTCGCGACCGCCAGCGGCGCCAAGGCGAGGTACGCCCCGCAACCGGTGGCGACCCCCTTCCCACCCTTGAAGCGGAGCCAGACCGTGAAGACGTGACCGAGGATGGCGCACATGGCGGCGACCCCCGGCCAGACGTCGCCTTCGCCGAGCCTCTCGGCGACCAAGACCGCCAGGTACCCTTTCCCCGCGTCCAGCAACAGGGTCAGCACCCCCGCCCAGCGGCTCTTGCGATAGACGTTGGTCGCGCCGATGTTGCCGCTGCCGCTTTTGCGGATGTCCTCGCCCTCGGCGGAGCGCACCAAGATGTAGCCGAAGGGGACGGACCCCAGCAGGTAGGCGATCGGCGGGATGAGATATGCGATTTCCATAGTTGCTTCTCACGTTCCTTCGCGCATCGGGCGGGCGACTGTCGTCACGGCTCACACGGGCGATAGCATACAGCGCAGGCGCGGGTTGGGCAAGGCGCAGGTCGATCCGCCTCAGTCCCAATCGATGTCGCGCATAGGCTTGGTGACGGGCTCGTCCTTGCTCTTCTCCAGCGCCGCGGCGAATTTCTTGTCCAGCAACTCCGACTTGATCTTCAGGTCGGCGGAACTTTGCGCGAAGATCTCCTCGCGCCGCCGCGCCTGTTCCTGGAGCATTTTTTGCACGTTGTCCAAGTCCAAGTCGCTACGCTTTGTCGGCGGCGGATCGTGCCGCAACACCTTGCCGAGCGCCGCGTCGATGGTCAGTTGCGCGCCGCAGCAAGGGCAGTTCACCGTGATGTCGTTCTTCGTCGAGTCCATGGTCGTTCTCCTTCCGTGTCAACTTCGCGCCCCCGCCCGAGGGTGTCCGGGGGCGTCCGAGGGTCGGCCTGCGGTCTCGCCGCGCCTCACCCCGCCGCGCGCAGGACGTCTTCCAACTCGTCGGCGGTGCAGACGCGGTAGTGGTCGGGGCTGCGGAGCAACCGCTCCGCCAGCGCCGTGTGGATGGCGTGTCCCGCGCGTTCGGCGCGCAGGTGGCCGATGACCGGGTGGCCCACCAGCGAGATGTCGCCGAGCAGGTCGAGCAGCTTGTGGCGCACGAACTCGTCGGGATAGCGCAACCGCTGGTTGAGGATGCCGTCCCGATCCAGCACCACGGCGTTGTCCAGCGCCCCGCCCCGGATGAGCCCCAGCCCCTTGAGGTATTCGATGTCGGATACGAAGCCGAACGTGCGCGCGCCGGCGATTTCGCGGCAGAAAGACTCCGGGGTCAACGCCATGTCGATGCGCTGGCGTCCGATGGCGGGATGGTCGAACTCGATGAGGTAGGTGGCGCGCGGCGCCTCGGCCGCGCCGACGGGATAGACGCCGGCGACCTTGTCCCCCTGCCGCACCTCGATGGGCTTTTCGACGACGAGGTAGCGGCGCGGCGCGTCCTGCTCGACGATGTTGCCCAGGGCGTCTGCCGCGGCGCCGCCTTTCAGGATTTCTTCCATGTAGCGGGCGCAACTCCCGTCCAATATGGGCGCCTCCATGCCGTCAAGATCCAGGTAGAGGTTGTCAATGCCCAGCCCGTAGAGCGCCGCGAGGACGTGCTCCACGGTGGAGATCATCACCCCCTTCTTCATGAGCGTGGTCGCATAGCTGACCTTGGCGACATGTTTGCGCCGCGCCTCGATCTCAAACCCCCGCAAGTCGGTGCGTCGGAACACGACCCCGGTGTCGGGAGGGGCGGGCCGGAGCTCCATATGCACCGCATATCCCGTGTGCAAGCCGACGCCCGAAAAAGCCACCGGTCTGCGCAACGTCCGTTGGAATCTGAGCATGCCGCCCCCCTTATGGAATATCCATGTATGCCGCCATATCGCGCCTGTCGCAAAACGGTCAAAGCACCCGGCGCTTTCACCCGAAACCATCCCTTCTTGCAAATTGCACGCCAGAAAACGACTGCGGCGGGTTGGGGCGTACAAATAGGGTGGCGCGTATGGTTTATGGGGATGGGGAAACGGCCGGGGCGGCGACCGCGCGCCGCATGGGACTCCGACTTGTGGCGATTTTGCCACAGCGCGCGTCCCGCGGTTTTCGGGTCCTCCATAAAGGATAGGGACATGGCCTGGGTGTCTCCCATCCATGTCGCGACACTGCGGCGCCAGCCCGGCGCCCGGCCCGGCGCCGGGGAGGAAAGACTTGATTTTTTTTTTTTTTTCTGTATGTTTCCTATTTCTTTATCAAAGCTTCGCTGGAGGTCGCGCGCCCCTTGTGGCGTCCGGGGCCTGGGTGCGGCGTGCCGTGCGGTTCACGTGCCTCCCCCC
>JAISUT010000042.1 GCA_031271905.1 Acidobacteriota bacterium | reverse complement strand
TCCTTCTTGTTCATCACTATCGTGATCGCCGCCGTGAGCGTCGTCTTCCCGTGGTCGATGTGCCCGATCGTCCCGATGTTCACATGCGGCTTGCTGCGATCAAACTTTTCCTTGGACATAGCTCTGTTCCTCCGAAATTCCGCGCCTAGTTTCCTGACGCCTTGCCGCGGACTTTAGCAATCACTTCCTCGCTGACAGCCTTCGGCGCTTCCTCGTAATGCGAGAAATGCATCGAATAGGTCGCCCGCCCCTGAGTCATGGAACGCAGGTCGGTAGAATAGCCGAACATCTCCGACAGCGGAACCTTGCATTGGATGATCGTGGAGCCGAGGCGGTTCTCGGTCTGCTCCACCCGCCCCCGGCGGGAGTGCAGGTCGCCGGTCACCCCGCCCATGAACTCCTCGGGGACGACCACCTCGACGCGCATCATCGGCTCGAGCAAGACCGGTTTCGCCTTGTGGGTGGCGTCCTTCAACGCCATGGAGCCCGCGATCTTGAACGCCATCTCCGACGAATCGACCTCGTGGTACGAACCGTCGATGAGCGTCACCTTCACATCCACCATCTCGTAGCCCGCCAAGACGCCCGTGGTCAAGGCTTCGCGGATGCCCGCCTCGACCGGGGCGATGTACTCGCGCGGAATCGCGCCGCCCACGATCTCGTTCACGAACTCGAAGCCGGACCCCGGCTCGGCCGGCTCCAGCACGATCTTCACATGGCCGTACTGGCCGCGCCCTCCGGTCTGGCGCACGAACTTCCCCTCGGCCTCGGCGCGCTGGCGGATGGTCTCGCGGTACGCCACCTGGGGCTTGCCGATGTTGGCGGCGACGCCGAACTCGCGCACCATGCGGTCCACGAGGATTTCCAAGTGCAGCTCGCCCATCCCCGAAAGGATGGTCTGCCCGGTGTCGGGATCGGTGTGGACGCGGAAGGTGGGATCCTCCCGGATGAGCTTCTCCAGCGAGATGCCCAGCTTCTCTTGGTCGCCCTTGGTCTTGGGTTCGATGGCGACCGAGATCACCGGCGTGGGGAATTCGATGGCTTCCAGCACGATCGGGTTCTGCTTGTCGCAGATGGTGTCGCCGGTGGCGACGTTCTTGAGCCCGACGGCGGCGGCGATGTCGCCGCAGTAGACTTCCTTGATCTCCTCGCGCTTGTTGGCGTGCATCTTGAGAAGGCGCCCCACCCGCTCCGTGGACTCCCGGGTGGAGTTGTACACGTTCATGCCGGACTTCAACTGCCCGGAGTAGACGCGGAAGAACGCCAGGTGCCCGACGAAGGGGTCGGTCATGATCTTGAACACCAGCCCGGCGAAGGGCTCGTCGTCGGAGGCGTGGCGCACGGGCGGCTCCTTGCCCTCCTCGGCGACGCCGGTCACCGCCGGCACGTCCAGGGGCGAAGGCAGGTAGGCGATGATGGCGTCGAGCAGTTGCTGGATGCCCTTGTTCTTGAACGCGGAGCCGCACAGCACCGGGACGAACTGCAATCCTATCGTCCCCTTGCGGAGCGCCGCGTAAAGCTCTTCGTCTTTGATCGGCTCCCCGGACAGGTACTTCTCCAAGAGCGCGTCGTCCGCCTCGGCGGCGGTCTCGATCATCTTTTCGCGATAGCTTTTCGCCTCGTCGGCGTAATCGGCGGGGATGTCGGTGATTTCAAAGTCCGCGCCCAGCGTCTCGTCATGGAAGATCACCGCCTTGCGGGTGACCAGGTCGATGACGCCCCGGAACTCGTCTTCCTTGCCCAGGGGGATCTGCACGGCGACCGGGAGGGCGTTCAGGCGCGTGCGCATCATCTCCAACACGCGCGGGAAGTCGGCTCCAGGCCGATCCATCTTGTTCACGAAGCCGATGCGCGGCACACGGTACTTGTCCGCCTGGCGCCACACGGTCTCGGACTGCGGCTCCACCCCCTCGACCGAGCCGAACAGCGCCACCGTGCCGTCCAGCACGCGCAGGCTGCGCTCCACCTCGGCGGTGAAGTCCACGTGGCCGGGGGTGTCGATGATGTTGATGCGATGCTCTTTCCAAAAACAGGTGGTCGCGGCGGAGGTGATGGTGATGCCCCGCTCCTGCTCCTGCTCCATCCAGTCCATCGTCGCGGTGCCTTCATGCACCTCGCCGATCTTGTGAGTAATGCCCGTGTAATAGAGGACACGCTCCGTCGTGGTGGTCTTGCCGGCGTCGATGTGAGCCATGATGCCGATATTTCTGGTTAGTTCTAATGAAACGGAACGCGTCACGGTAAACCCCTACCAACGATAATGCGCGAAAGCCTTGTTGGCCTCCGCCATGCGATGAGTGTCTTCTTTTTTCTTGATGGCGCCGCCCCGGTTGTTGGCCGCGTCCAAGATCTCCGCCGCCAGCTTCTCCCGCATGGTCTTCTCGCTGCGGTTGCGCGCGTTCAGGATGATCCAGCGGATCGCCAGCGACGTGCGGCGCTCCTGCGGAACCTCGATGGGCACCTGGTAGGTCGCGCCGCCGACCCGGCGGGATTTGACCTCCAAGACCGGCTTGACGTTGTCCATCGCCTTCTTGAACACCTTGACGGGATCGTCCTTGGCGCGGTCTTTGACGATGTCGAGGCAGCCGTAGAAAGCCCCCTCCGCCGTGCTCTTCTTCCCTTGGATCATCATGCAGTTGATGAACTTGCTGATGAGGGTGCTGCCAAAAACCGGATCCGGCAACGTCTCTCTCTTCGGTACTTCTCTTCGCCTCGGCATACTTCAATCTCCGAAGGTGGGTGCGGCCACGCCGTGACCGCCGTTTAAGGGATACGGGCAACGCCCCCGTGGAGCGCCGCCCCCGTCCCTGCCTTTCCGGGAACCTCTGAAAAACCCGGACGCTGCGTTGCGCCTTGGTCGGAAACGCCCGTTCGCCTCGGCAAACCCCGCTTTTCGACCTGCGGCAGACGCCTTGCCTGCGAGCTTTTTAGAGACCCCCGTCCATGAACCTGCTACCCCGATGCAGTTGCTATGCGCACGCGGCCATCGGACGGCCGCCGCCCGTTCCTGCCCTTGTTAGCTCTTGGGCCGCTTGGCGCCGTACTTGGAGCGGGAGTTCTTCCGATCCTGGACGCCCACGGAATCCAAGGTCCCGCGCACCACGTGGTAGCGGACGCCCGGAAGATCCTTGACGCGCCCGCCGCGGATCAGCACGATGGAGTGTTCCTGCAGGTTGTGCCCGATGCCGGGGATGTAGGTGGTCACCTCGATCCCGTTGGTGAGGCGCACGCGCGCAACTTTACGCAAGGCGGAGTTGGGCTTTTTCGGGGTGGACGTGTACACCCTCGTGCAGACGCCCCTGCGCTGGGGGCACCCCTGCAAAGCCGGACTCTTCGTCTTATAACGAATCTTCGTGCGACCAGATCGCACCAATTGATTAAAGGTCGGCAAACCTCGCACTCCTTACAAAAACACCGGACAGCTCCGCAAACCCCAGTCCTTGGAACCGCGCCAGTCCTGTTTTTACAGCGAAAACCCGCAAACTTTAGCAAACCATCATATTTCTGTCAACCAGGCAAAAATATTTTCGGATGTTTCTTTTTATTGGCAACGTCGGGGTGGGCCGCGTTTGACCCGGGAAGAACCGACCGAGGCGTCCGCATCGAAGCGCGCCGTCGGAAAGCAGCCGGACGCATCGCGCCGGCTTCCGGGGGAATCAGACAAAGATTTCAAAGAATCTTCAGGGCCCCTCCTCTAAAAACCTAAAAAACAGGCACGGCGTCGCGCCTTGCCTGCGGGCTTGTAGAGGTGCCCTACAAGGTTTTCCTTCGGCCTCAAACCGCCGCCACCTGCATCACGGAACCGCGACGGGACGACCACGGAAAACACCCTGCGTTTCCCGGATCCCCCGCCCTGCGCGGAGGCGTCCGTATTTCCGGGAAAGTCCAAAGATGATAGCAGAGGTTTTTTCAAGCTGCAATCGGTCAGGTGAAAAAAATTCAAGGAAACCTCTAAAAACCTCGCAGGCAAGGCGCAACGCAGCATCCGGGTTTTTTAGAGGTTCCCGCAGGGAAGTCGCCCGCGCCGCCCCCCGCGCACCCACCGACGCCGCATCGGCCCGGGCGCCGAGGGGCGCGCGGGAGGGGGCGGCGGGGGCGCGGTCTACGCGAGTCCCGCCGGCAACGCCGCCTCGAGCCTCCCCGCGTCGAAATCGGGGGCGAGCAACTCCACCCCGTCCGGGAGCGCGGCGGCAAGCCCGGGAAGGTCGGGCGCGTCCCCGAGGACTATGAGGCGGCCGCCCATCTTCGGGCCGAGTATCTCCAGATGCCGGGACAGCCTGCCCAACGCCCCGGAGAGGGCCTCCGGGTCGCCCACGGCGTATTCCACCAGCCAGTCGGGGGGGGTGCGCGTGCATTCGAAGATGTCGGCGTAGACCGGTATCTTCTTCTCGTCCTCCAGGAACGACAGCAACACGGCTCGCGAGTCGAGGGCGAACGACGTGTCGCCCGTCCGCTTCTTGGGCTTCACCGCCGGCTTGAACGGCACGTAGTATTCGTCGATCTCGACCGCCAGCGCCATCTTCACCGCCACCAGCTTCTGGAAGCGGCGCGAGCGGACGACGAACTCG
This sequence comes from Acidobacteriota bacterium, assembly GCA_031271905.1. Classification (GTDB taxonomy): domain Bacteria; phylum Acidobacteriota; class UBA6911; order UBA6911; family UBA6911; genus UBA6911. The sequence goes on along the minus strand of JAISUT010000042.1, from coordinate 14,342 downwards.
GGGATGCGCATCGTCGGATGGTGCGACTGCTTGCCGAACGAGACCGTCTCCAGCTCGCGCAGGTAAGGCTTGAAGTCCTCGTCCAAGTCCACGAAAAACGACTCCTCGGGTTCGAGCGCCTTCACCAGCTCCAGCCCCGCCCACCGCTCGTATCCGAGCCGGAACAGCTCCTGCGCGGCGGCGGCGATGTTCGCCCCGGCCTGGAGCGCGAACTCGCCTTCCGACATCTTCCCCTGCAACAGGTCGAACAGCGGGGTGTAGACGGGGCGGACCAACCCCGCCTCGGGATCGTGCAGGAACACGTCCAGGTCGATCGGCATCCCGATCCTCTCCACGCCCAGCAACGCCGCAGCCTCCTTCTCGACGCGGGCGTACCGCTCGCTGAGCGTGCGCGCCTTGAGCGGCAGCGCGTCCAGATGCGCCGCCGCCACGGCCTTGCGCACCTCGTCGAAGATCCGGTAGAACCCCTCCCGCACCGGCTGCGGGATGGATATCTCGGTCTTCGTCAGCACGATCTCGGGATGGGCGGCGACATACCCCCGCAGCTTCGCATACTCTTCGCCCCATCCTTTTGCGTCAGTCATAACGAAACGACTCCTTCACTTTTATCGCGACACCATGCCTTCATCGTTCGCATTGCGTCGCGTCGTCTGTAGCGGATTGCCTTTGGGCGGGGAGGTGGTCGGGGCGAGAGGATTTGAACCTCCGACCTTACGGTCCCGAACCGTACGCGCTACCAAACTGCGCTACGCCCCGACAAGGATGGAAACTCTAGCCCAACTCCCGCCCAAGTTCAAGGGAGTTTCGACCGATTTCGGGCCGATTTCGCCGCCCGCCCTCCGGACTCGGCGTCCAAGCCCGCCCGCAGCCCCGGGCGCCCTCACATGTTGAACAACTGCCCGGAAACCCACGTCAGGAGATGCGCGGAGACGTAATCGGTCTGGTCGCGGTCCAAGGGGGTGACCGAGACGTAGTGCTCCAAGATCGCCACCCGGTCCGATATGAACTCGCTCTTCTTGAAGTTGCGGGTGTGGGGGGACATCCCCTCCCATTCCTCGTCCGGGATGTTGAAATGCCGCAGGTGCTTGGAATAGCCTTGGCGCGTGATCTTCATCCCGTTGATCTTGCCCACGGGGATGTTGACGTTCAGCAGAAGCTCGCCGCTCAGGCCGTGGTCCAGCATGGAGGCGACCATGTTGCGGACGAACTCCACCCCCGCCTTGAAGCGGGGCTTGCGCCCCTCCTCGTAGTCCTGCGAGACCGCCATCGCGGGGATGCCGTGCCGGGCGGCCTCGCGCGCCGCCGCGACCGTCCCCGAGTACATGATGTGGTCGCCCAGGTTCGCGCCGTGGTTGATGCCCGAGATCACCAAGTCGGGCGGTTGCACGAACACCTTGTCCAAGGCGTAGATCACGCACTCGGCAGGCGTCCCGTTCAAGGTGTACGTGTCCGGCCCCACCTCGTCGAACTTGAAATGCGTGCGGATGGTCAGGCCGTGGCTCACGGCGCTGCGGTCGCGATCCGGCGCGACGACGAAGACGTGGGCGACGCGGCGAAGCGCGTCCCGGAGGAGCCTGAGCCCCTCCGCATCCACCCCGTCGTCGTTCGTCATCAATATGGATTTCACGATATTCAGGATTGCCGGTCAAAAGGTTGGTCGGGACGAGTGGATTTGAACCACCGACCACACGCACCCCAAGCGTGTGCGCTACCAGGCTGCGCTACGTCCCGACGCAAGTAAGGAAAATATCATTCACGGTCTAGCAAAGTCAATATGTTCTCGAGCTCCGACTGCACTCTCTTCAACTGATCCGAAGTCGGGCGCTTCGCCGCCGCAGGGGCGGGCGTCCCCGTGGGCGCCCCCGCCGGGGCCTGGGGCGCGGTCTGCGCCTCCGACGCCCCGGCACCGGGGCTTTCCGGCTCCAGCTCCGGGAACAGCGGCAACGGCGCGTACTTCGGCTTCCCCTCCGGCTTGCGTTTCGCCACCTGCCGGGGCGGCGGCGCCGCCAGCGCAAGCGGCGTCGCCGCGTCCTCCGCGCCGACGGGGCGCGCAATGACGACCCCGGAGGTGTCCACCGTGTCGAGGGCGTCCATCTCGTGCGCCGCCTCCGCCGGATCATAGCGGAGACCCGCCGCGTCGGGCGGATCGGGCGCGTCCGGACGCTTCGCGGCGGGGGCGCCCGACGCCTGCATCAACGGCTCGCCCGCCAAGGCGACCTTGGCGATTTCGGCGATCTTGGCGATCTCCCAGGCGCTCCTGTCCCCGCCCTCCGGCGCAGCGCCCGCCTCCGGGACGGCGTCTTCGCCAAGGGGGCCCGCGTCCGCGACAGGCGCGCCCCCGGGCGCGGCCGCCCCGTCCCATGCCCCCGTCGGCGGGATGCTCCGCGCGGCTGCGTCCCTCCTTCCGGCGCGCCGCCGCCTCGCCCGCCTCGGCTTGGCCGGGTCGCGCATCCCCATTTGGCGGCGCGCCCCGACGATCGTGAATCCGTCGTCATAGAGCAGCTTGCGGATGGTCAAGACCAGCTCGATGTCCTTCGGGCGGTAGGTGCGCTGCCCCGTCCTGCTCTTAGGCGGCGCCAAGGCGGGGAACTCCGTCTCCCAGAAGCGCAGGACATGCGCCTCCACGTCCGCGATGTCGCAGACTTCCCGGATTTTGTAATAGAGCTTGGTCGGGACGAACGCCATTGGCTTCAGACCGTCTTCAAATATTTAGATGGCTTGAACTTCACCGAGTTGCGGCAGGGGATGACCACGGGCCCGCCCGTCTGCGGGTTCACGCCCCGCTTGGTCTTCCGCTGTATGACCTCGAAACATCCGAAGCCGCTGAGCAAGACCTTCTCCCGCCGCGACAACCGCCTCTTGATCGTCTCGATGATGAAGTCCACGACCCTTTGCGCCTCGACGTAAGACAAGCCGCCGTGCCCCTCGTATACCTTCCTGCAGATATCGTTCTTGTTCATTTCCCACTGTCTTTGGGGAACCTCTAAAAACCCCGGACGCCGCGTCGCGCCTTGCCTGCGAGGTTTTCAGAGACCCCCTTTAGGTTTGGTTTTTGCCTTGGCACCCGCGCCCCTGGAGGCGCCGGAGGGCGCGGAACGTTTCGCCGCAGGACGCCGCGCCGCGCCGCGCGCACCCATGGCGGCGCCCCTCGTCCTGGACTCCTTGGTTTTCTGCTGTATGCGGATGGGCGCGGCGAAAAAGCCGAACTGCTCCCGCAACTGGTTCACCAGGTAGCGCTCCGTGGAGAAATGGAGCTTGTCCCGCCCCGAGACGAAAACCACAAAGGTCGGCGGCGCGGAACTCACCTGGGTGATGTAGTTGATGCCTAGCTTCAAATTCGGGTTCTGCGCCGACAACTGATCCTCCAAGTCGGGCGCGAAGGTGTTGTTCAGCGTCCCCGTGGGGATCCTGACCTTGCGCGCCTCGGCCGCCTGGCGCACCAGGTCGAAGACTTTGGACACCCGCTGGCCGGTCAGCGCCGAGACGGTCAGTATCGGCGCGAAGGCGAGGTACTTCATGCGGCGGCGGACAGAGTCCTGGAACGCCTCCAAGGTGCGGTGATCCTTCTCCACCAGGTCCCACTTGTTGAGCAGGATGACGACCGAGCAGCCCAGCTCGTAGGCGTAGCCGCCGATGGCGGCGTCGAGCTTGGTCACCCCCTCCTCGGCGTCCAGCAGCAGCAGGGCGACGTCGGCGCGCCGCATGCTCTTTTGCGCCATGACGACGCTGACCTTCTCCGCCAGCCCCTCGGCCTTCCCCTTGCGCCGGATGCCCGCCGTGTCGATGATGCGGTAGCGCACCCCCTCCCGCAGGAGCAGCGTGTCCACCGCGTCGCGCGTGGTGCCGGCGACGTCGGTGACGATGGAGCGCTCGAAGCCGAGCAGCCGGTTCACCAGCGACGACTTTCCCACGTTGGGGCGCCCCACGACCGCCACCTTGATCTCCTCGTCCCGGACGGCGCCGGCGTCGGGCTCCGCGTCTTCCGGGAAGTCCTTCGCCTTGGCGGCGACCGCCTCCACGAGGTCGCCGATGCCCCGGTCGTGCTCCGCCGAGACGCCGAAGACCTGCTCCGTGCCGAGCTCGTGGAACGCCGCGACGTGCGGCTCCACGGAGGGCGCGTCGATCTTGTTCACCACGGTGAAGATCGGCTTGCCGGTGCGGCGCATCATCGGCAGGAGCTGCTGGTCGAGCGGGGTGACGCCCACGCGCCCGTCCACCACCAGCAGCACCAGGTGCGACTCCTTGACGGCGGCTTCGACCTGGGCGAGGATGCCGGCCGGGATGACGTCGTCGTCCTCGGGGAGCATCCCCCCCGTGTCGAGCACGGAGACGGTCTTGCGGCGCAGGCGCAACTTCCCGTAGATGCGGTCGCGGGTGATCCCCGGCTCGTCCCCGACGATGGATTTGCGCACGCCGCAAAGGCGGTTGAAAAGAGTGCTCTTCCCGACGTTGGGGCGACCGACGATGACAACCTGGAACATAACCCACCCTTCGCAAAATCCGTTTTTACTATACCCGATGGGGCGGGAGATAAGCTAGGGGATGTAGCCGAAATAACTGCCGCGCCGCGGAGGAAAAGACGGAGAAGCGAGGCGGCCGCCGTCCCGCCGCCGGCGCGGCGTCCAGACGCCTCCCCCCGGCGGCGCGTCATATTTTCCATCGGCGGCGCCTTGAATATTCCCGCCGCATGAAGCACTTTTACTGGCATGGTTCAAATAAGACATGGCTTTTTTGGTTTCTACTTTCATGGTCTCTGATGGAGCGAGCCGGTGAGACTGTTGCAACCACTGCGAAAGACGTTGCCCTGGTCGCTCGCGGCGCTCTGCCTGCTGGCGGCGGCCGCGCCGCGCGCCTCCGGCGAGGAGCCCCCCGCCGAGCCGGCGGAGACCCGCATGGCGTCGCTCGAACGCGCGCAGCGCGAGAGGGCGGCGGAGCTGGCGCCCGCAGGCCCGGACAAGGTCGAGGGCGTCCTGGAGCGGCGCATCGGCGACGACCCGATGAACAAGTACGTCGGCGGCGTGCCGGGGCTGCACCTGCGCTTCGGCGGCCTGCCCAGCGGCGCCGGGTTCGCGCTGGGGCTGGAGTACAAGCGCCCCGACCTGCGCGACGGCATGATGATGTTCCGCGCCTCGGCGGCGGCATCGACCAACCTCTGGCACGGCCTGGAGGCGGAGCTCGGCTTCCCCCGCGTTGGCGGGCGCTTCCTGGACGCGAACCTCGTCGCGCGCCGCGTGGACGCGACCTCCATCGACTACTTCGGCCCCGGCGAGGACTCGGACGAGGGCGACCGGTGCGACTTCCGCAGCGAGGAGAACTCCTTCGAGGGGACGCTGACCTTCAAACCGGCGCGCCGGCACCTGAAAGTCGGGTTGACGGCGGGATACCTGCTGTTCAACACCGGCCCCGGCGACGAGCACGGAGACGAGATGGAGCGGCGCTTCACCCCGCAACAGGCGCCCGGCGTCGACCACCAGACGCATTACCTGAAGCTGGGACCGTTCCTGGACATCGACACGCGCGACAAGCCGGACGACCCGCACAAGGGGACGCACCTGCGTTTGCAGTTCGACCGCTTCGACGACCGGAGGCGCGGGGGCTACTCCTTCGGGCGCATCGGCGGCTCGCTGGAGCACTACGCCCCCTTCTTCAACGAGAAGCGGGTCATCGCGCTGCGCGCCGCGACGGAGCTGAGCTACGCCGACGAGGGCGACGCCGTGCCGTTCTACCTGCAACCGACCCTGGGCGGCTCCTCCGACCTGCGCGGCTATGCGCGCCACCGTTTCCGCGACGACAACATGTTCGTCGCCAGCGCCGAATACCGCTGGGAGGTCTTCACGCTGCTGGACGCCGCGCTTTTCGCCGACGCGGGGAAGGTGTTCCACAGGGATCGCGACTTCAGCTTCGACAAGATGGAGATCGACGGCGGCTTCGGCTTCCGCATCAAGACCAGGGACGCGGTCGTGTTCCGCGTGGACACCGCTTTCAGCCGGGAGGGGTACGGGCTATGGTTCGCATTCAGCCACGTTTTTTGATTCCGGCGGCGACGCTGCTGGCGCTGCTGCTGGCGGGGCGCGCGCCGGGTCGGGCGGGCGGTCAGGCGCCCGCATTCTACCCCGACGACCCGATAGCGGCGGAACCGGCGCCGGTCGCCGTGGGGGACATCCCCGAGGTCGAGGTCTACAACCTCTACGACTACCTCTGGCAGACGGCGCGGGCGGCGACGGCGGTGGAGGCCGCGCCCGCCAAGGGGGTCAACACCCTGGGCGAAGTCCCCGACAGCGCCTGGTTCACGAACCGCCACGGCAGGCGGCGGATGACGAAAGAGGAGTTGCGGCGAGGGCCGGGGGACGGGAACGCGCCCCTGCCCCCGTTCCTGATCGTCGGCGCCAAGACCGAGGGGATCACCCCCGGCTTTCGGATGCGCGACGCCAAGGGGAGGCTCTTCTTCGTGAAGCCCGACCCTCCCGGCAACCCGGAGCTGATCTCGGCCGCCGACGTGCTGGGCTCGAAATTCTTCCACGCCATCGGCTACAACACGCCTGAGAACTACATCGTCCGCATGCGGCGCCCGGACTGGAGAATCGACCCCAAGGCGAGGGTCTCGCTCCCGAGCAACCTCTCGCGGCGCATGTCCGAGAAGGACATGGGGGAGATACTGGACAAGGCGGCGCTCCTGCCCGACGGCTCCATGCGGGTCATCGCCAGCCTCGGCATCCCCGGCGAGGGGGTGGGCCCGTTCCGCTACGAGGGGACGCGCACGGACGACCCCAACGACCTGTTCCCGCACGAGGACCGGCGCGACCTGCGGGGGCTGTACGTCTTTTGCGCCTGGCTCAACCACACCGACGCCAAGGCGGCCAACTCCTACAACGCGGTGGTGACGGAGGGGGGCGTCCGCTTCGTCAAACACTACCTGATCGACTTCGGCTCCGCATTCGGCAGCGACGGCGACCGCGCCAAGGACGCCCGCTTCGGCCACGCCTACCAGATCCCGGTCTCGGCCGGCCCGGTGCTGCGGCAGCTCGGCACGTTGGGCATGGCGCCCTACGATTGGGAGAAGGCGCGCTACCCCGACCCCAAGACGACGGGGCGCATCGAGTCCGCCGCCTTCGACCCGGAGTCCTGGACGCCCAACTACCCGAATCCGGCGTTCCGCCGCCGCCTGCCCGAGGACGAGTACTGGGCGGCGAAGATCGTGATGGCGTTCACCGACGAGGACATCCGCGCGCTGGTGGAGACCGGGCGATATTCCGACCCGGGGGTGGCGGACCGCCTGACGCGGGTGCTGGCGGAACGCCGCGACAAGATCGGGCGCGCCTATTTCTCGAAGGTCCTGCCGCTGGACAATTTCGCCGTGCGCGACGGCAGGCTGGCGTTCGACGACCTGGCGGCGCTCCACGGGTTCCGCCCGCCGAGGGAATATCAAATTTCCTGGGCGGCGTTCGACAACCGCGGCGGAGCGGCGACGCCGTTTGCGGACGCGGCCTCCTTCGAGTTGCCGGGGCGTTTCGCGGCGACGCCCGAGGGCGGCTACGTCGCGGCGACCATCCGCGCGGCGGCGGCCGGCGCGACGGACGCGGACGCCGGTCAGTCCGTCACGGTCTATCTGCGCAAGAAGGGGGCGGACGCCGAGGTCGTCGGCATCGAAAGGAGCTTCGGACGGAAATGACACACGCCATCCCACGCCTGCCCCACCCGCCCCTTTGCGGCATCCTGCTGGCCGTCCTTGCGCTCGCGGGCGCGCCATCGCCCCCGGAAGCGGCGGCGCAAGGCCTCCCGCAAGACCTCCCTTGGGACGCCCGCGCGGCGTCGTCCCCGGAAGCGGCGGATCCGCCTTGGGAACTCCTGCTGGAGGCGGGCGCGGCGTGCCGCGTCGACCTGGACGCGCCCGACGCGGAAACGGCCGCCGCCGATTGCGAGACGCCGGAGGCCGCCCCCGCGGCGCCTGACGCAGAGGTTGCGCCGGGGGGGTCGGCGCCGGGCGGGCCGGCGGAGGCGGATGGCGCGGCGCCGGAGGGCGGCGCCCCCGTGGACGCATCCTCTGGCGGCGACCTTTGCGCGCCGGGGCGAAAGGACTGCTTCCACCTCTTCCCGCCGGAAGGCGGTGAGGCGGACCCTGCGGCGAAGCGGTTCCTCGCCGACGTCTGGCACGACCAGAAGGCGGTCTGGACCGCGCCCGCGAAGATGGGGCGCAAGGAGATGTTCACCATCGCCCTGCCTTTGGCGGCGGCGGCGGCGGGGATCATCGCCGCCGACGCCCGCATGTCCGACGCCTTCCCCGATTCCGGCGCGCAACGCGACAACGCGCGCATCGTCGGCTATTTCGGCGACATCTACACCTTGGGGGCGGTGTCGGTCGCCGCGATGGCGGGGGGCAAGGCGGCCAAGAAATCCGAGTACGCCCGGGCGGGGCGCAACGCCTTGGAGGCGCTGGCGGCGTCGGTGATCGCCAACTACGCCCTCAAGGCGGCCGCAGGGCGGGAACGCCCGTTCGAGAACGACGGGCGCGGGCGCTTCTTCAGCGGCGGGCAGAGCTTCCCCTCCGGGCACTCCATGAACAGTTGGGCGGTCGCCGCCGCCATCGGCCGCACCCCCGGCTGCCCCCGCTGGTTCGCGCTGACCTCCTACGCCATGGCGTCCGTCATCAGCGCCTCCCGCCTCCCCGCCCGCAAGCACTTCGTGTCCGACATCCTGGTCGGCGGCGTCTTGGGCGGCATGATCGGCAACTACGTCGCCACCCGCAAAAGGTAGACGCCTTCCCGCGCCTGTTTCTCGCGTCAGGGATTGAATGCGCCGCGAGGGCATATTATCCTTTAGGTTTTTTTCATGGCGTCACGGGGAAGACACGGGGACATGTCCGAGGAGTTGATGCAGGAAATCGCCGCGCTGAAGAAGGATCGCAACGCGGTCGTTCTCGCCCACACCTACCAACGGGGCGAGGTGCAGGACTGCGCGGACTTCGTCGGCGACTCCTATGGCCTGAGCGTGGCGGCGCGCAAGGTCGACGCGCGCGCCATCGTCTTCTGCGGCGTGCGCTTCATGGCGGAGACCGCCGCCATCCTCAACCCGTCGCGCCCCGTCATCCTGCCCGAGCCGCAAGCCGGCTGTCCCATGGCGGACATGATCACGCCCGGGGAGTTGCAGGGGCTGAAGGCGAGGCACCCCGGCCACCTGGTGATGTGCTACGTCAACTCGACGGCGGAGATCAAGGCGCTCTCGGACGTCTGTTGCACCAGCTCCAACGCGGAACTGATCGCCAGCCGCCTGCCGGAAGGGCGCGGCATCATCTTCGTCCCCGACCAGCACCTGGGCTCGTGGGTGCAGGAGCGCACGGGGCGCGAGGTGGTGCTTTGGAACGGGCTCTGCCCCACGCACCTGCGCATCACGCCGGAGGACGTCCGGGCGGCGCGGCGCGCGCATCCCGGCGCGGACGTCCTGATGCACCCCGAGGTGCCGCGCGAATGCCGCGCCCTTGCCGACGCCGTGCTCTCCACGGGGGGGATGTGCGACCATGTGGCGTCAAGCAGCAAGGACGAGTTCGTCATCGCCACGGAAAACGGCATCCTGCACACGCTGCGAAAGCAGAACCCCGGCAAGCGCTTCCACGCCGTGGCGGACGACGCCCTCTGCCCCAACATGAAGCGCGGCACGTTGCGCTCCCTGCGCGACGCCTTGGCGGGGACGGGCGGCGAGAGGATCGAAGTAAAGGGGGAGGTCGCGGGCAAGGCGTTGCGCGCGCTGGAGGCGATGCTCCGCCTCGGCGCATGACGGGGCGCGCGGTCGCGCGTCACAGCCGCGCGGCGTATCCCTCCAAGACCTTGAGGTAAGGCTCGCAGTAGCGTTTCCCGACGACGAAATCAAAGGCCTGGCGCGCCGAATAGCCCTTCGCCTTGACCAGATACGCCGCCGCCGCCGTGGGCGAACGGTTGACCCCCGCGGTGCAGTGGAGGTACACCTTCGCCCAGCGCCGGGCGAGCGCCGACTCGATCTCGCCGACGCACCGGTCCAGCGCCTGCGCCAGCGCGCCTTCGTCGAAATCGGCTATGGGGACGCGCCGCAACTCGATCTCGTCGCGGTCGTAGAGGGCGCAGAGCGCGGCGAGCGACGTTTTGCAGGCTTTCAAGTCGGCGTCGCTTTGCAGGTTGATCACCGTCGTGACGCCCAAGCGCCGGAGATGCGGCACGTCGTCCGGACGCACGTACCGCCCCACCCACAACCGACCTTCCAACACCTCGTTGCAATCTAGAATCACGGGGACAACTCTACCATAGAAAACCGGCTCAGGAAACCGTCCGCGCCCACTTCGGGCCGCGCCCATCGCGTCCCATCGCGTCCGCAATGCCGCATCCGCACGCCTTCAAAAAATCGACAAAACTTTAACATCCCCCCGAAGACATGCCGATAGAGCCACCATAAAGGAATTGGAAGGCCCTGACGGCTCTACCGATTGCCTGTCGAACGATAAGATATTGCGATAAGTCTCCATACGGGAATTCCAAGGCTGACGGGGCGCGCCGGTTGGGCATCCAACACATGCGGCGCATCCGAGACGCCATGGATCCGGAAGCTTTGAAAGGCCGGAACAGTCGAGCCGGCGCCGGCGCGCGCGCACCTTCGGGTTGCGCCGACGGCGTCCACTCGGCAAAGGGAGGGTCTGCCGGGCCGCGCCGACCGGGGTTGCGAGACGAATCGAAAACAGGCGAATCGAGACAGGGCGAAAAGGGTGGACCGGCCGATGTTGCGAGCATCGACCGGCCCGGTGACCAAAAACCCGCGAAAGGATTTTAAGGCCATGGTTAGGTTAGCACATCTACGTGTGTCGTCGCTGTCGTTATTTTTGATATTCGCCCCGGCGCTCTGCGCCAACGGGCAAGACGGAGGGGCGCAGGCCGCCGTCGCGGCCGCCCCATCGCCGACCGGGCTGGAGAAAGCCGCCGGGGAGGCGCTCCAGCCGCCCGCATACGCCCTCGGCGGGAGCGGGCTGCTTGCGGGGACGGGCATGGCTGCGGCGCAGACAAGCCTGACGCCCCCACGCGACCCGTTCCCGCCCTTCCCCGCGCGATGGAGGTCGCCCGGCATCTCCTACAGGATGGCGCAAGGCATGTACGTCGGCTCCATCGTCGCCGACTTGGGCACCACCTGGAACCTGCCCAAGGGGATGACGGAGGGGAATCCGCTGCTGGGGAACAACAGACCGCAGCAGGTGGGGGTGAGCGGCGCCATGGCGGCGCTGGTCTTGTGGCAGTCGCGCTCCTTTTACCGCAAGGGGAACACCCGGGCAGCCCAATGGATACTCTGGGTGGGGACGGCGGCGCATACGTTCGCGGCCGCCTACAACGCGCATCATTGGGCGAACTAGCCACGGCGGGGGCGCGGGCAGGGGCGTCGGACGCGCCCGCCCCCGCCCCCCTACTTTTTCCTTACGCGCACCGCGTCCACCCAGAGCGAGCCCTTGATCCTGTTGCCGATCTTGGACGACGTGTCGCGTTGCAGGGTCAGCCGGATGGCGCGGCACCCCTCCCCCACGGAGAAACCGTAGGAGGCCCTGGCCCACCCCGAGGATTCCGGGAACGGCTCCGTGCGCAATTCCGCGCACGTTCTTTCGGGGTGGCCTTGGACAGACCAATACGGCCGTTTGTCGCTGGTCAGCCCCTCGGCGCGGAAATCGTATTCGAGCGCGTACTCGCCCGACCCCGCGACGGGGACGATGCGGCTCAGGTGGGCGAAGCGGACGTTCGCGTTGCCGAACGAGACGCCGAGGCACCTCCTGCCGTCAGGGCAGCCCCCTGAGGCGACCTCCATCCGCGCGTCCCCAAGCTTGGCGACGCGCCAGTCGAAACCGCCGCCCAAGACATCATCCTCGAAAGACTCGTTCCACCTGGCGGCGGGCGCACGGGCGGGCACGCCCGCCTTTGCCAGCGCCTCGCCCCAGACCCGCTCCGCGTCCCCGACGCGGCCTGCGGCAAGCAACTGGTCGATGTAGCCGAACGCCGCCGAAGCCTTGAACTCGTACTTGTCCGGGACGCCGTCGCCGAGCATCCGCTCCCACGCCGCCCGTCCCAGGTCCAGCTCTTTTTGCGAGACGAGGAAATCGAAGTAAGCCAGGTTGTCGCGCAACCGGTCGGGGACGAGCTTCCCCAAGATGCCCGCGCGGTCGCCATCCACCTGCCACGCCGTCCTGACGGCTATGCCCAACCGCGAGGGGTCGTATTGCACGGCGGCGCGGAAACAGTCGTACATGCGGGGCAGGTCGCCGCGCCGCAGGAAGTAGTTCCCCGCCCGCCAATGGGCGTCGGGGGAGAAGGCATGCACCCGGAAGGCATTGCCATAGGCGGTCTCCGCCTCGCGCCACGCCCCCTTCTGCTCGTATATGTCCGCAACGCCCGTCCAGCCCCGGCCGAGGCGCGGGTTCAGCGACAACGCCTTCAGATAGTCGCCCAACGCCCCGTCGAGGTCTGCGGCGCCGAACGCATGATGGCGCAAGCGCCCGCGCCCCAGCCACAGGGAGGCGTCGCCGGGCGCCCATTTCAACGCCTCGTCATAGGAGCCCGCGCCGCCGTCGCCGCGCACAGCCCTGTCCGCACGGAAAGTCCTGCACCCGTGAAAGGCGAGGAGGGCGCAGAGCGCAGAGACCGCGACGATGGCAATGGGTTTGAAAATCCGGCGCACGGCAAAAGCCCCCAAGGACTCAAGTGGGCGGCGGAGGCGCGGCGGCGGGCGACCGGCCGCGCGCATACGGCACCCCCCGCGCACACGACGCATAAAACAGCAAACAGCATAAAGTAAAGGACGGCGCGCAAAAAAAGATGCGGCGACCACATGGTGGCCGCCGCATTATACACATGGGAACCTCTAAAAACCCCGGACGCTGCGTTGCGCCTTGCCCGCGAACTTTTTAGAGATTCCCACCATATACGCGCGTTTGCACGCTGCACGGTCAAATCCCGAAGACAGACCATCCTTTCCATCCGCCCCGAGACATGTCGCGGGAGGGATGCGCCCGATGATGAGTCTGCTGCGATTCTCCGGAAAACGCCTAGCGGGAGCTGGGCGATTTCTCGTCGTTGCCCGACGTGGCGGCGACTCCGACTCCGACTCCGATGGCAACCGCAGCGGCAGTGGTGCCGATGACCGACCCTTTAGACCAAGAAGAGGGCTGGGTGGGGACGCACTTGCCCGCATCCATCTTGGCGCTGAGCGACCTCTGGGGGGCGACCGCCTCACGGCCGTAAGCGCTGTCGTAGGTGAGTCTGCCGACCGTCATATCGACGTCGAGCTTGCCCTTTTCCTGCTTGAAAGCGCCCACGTGCTCGCTGCCCTCGCTGGCGTCCGCGTAGAGGTCGTAGCAGTCGGCGACGATCTTGACCTTCTCGCCCTTGAGGAAGTTGAAACGGAACTCGCCGACCGACGGATCGACCACGACTGTGTCGCCATCCTTTGTGAATGTGGCAGTCCCCTTGGCCAACTCGATCTGCCCGCCGCTGGCGAGGCGGATGGCGGCCGCGCCTTTGGGTGCCGCCACCTGGTTGCCCGGGAAGACGGCGGTGCCGACCGACGCCGGGCTGCCGCCGATGGTCGCGGTGCCGGAGGTGAGCGTGCCTATCGGCGCCTGCGTCTGCGCTTGCGCGAGGACGCACAGCGAGACAACGAACATTGCCACCGCAGCCGTCTTGATCATATTTCCTGATTTCATGGTTTCACCTGTCCTTTCGGGATGAAAGTTGAATCGAAGTGACATTTCATCACATCCGGCGCGGTTTGGCAAGCCCAAGTAAGCATTTTTTTCCGTATTTTTTCGGTGCCCGGTCAGAACGGGGCGCGACCGAAGCGCCCGCGTAGGAATTTTGAAAAAGACGCGCGCGCCGGGTTGGCGATGCCCGCGACGCGCCGACCTTCGCCCGCATCCCCTGGATGCCCTGCTACGGGTTATTTTTCGACAGTCCCATGCAGGGGACTCCGCTATTTTTGGGGTGCGTCTAGCATCGCCGACGCATCTAGCATTGCTCCAAGAACCGCATCGGATACGCCCGTTTCTTTCAGGGCAATCATCGAGTCAATGTCGAACTGGAACGCACAAGGCGTGCTTTGAATTTTCACCCAACCGCAAGGCGGTTGCAAAAGCCCCGGCGGGGCTTCGCCCCAACCTCGCAAGATCGCACGGCGCAGGGGGGAAGGGGGGGGGGAGGGTAAAAAATGGGGGGGCACCCGACGTCCGTCGAGCCCCCCCCCCTCGATATGATCCGGCGGCGACCTACTCTCCCACGCCGTCGCCGGCGCAGTACCATCGGCGCTGGAGGGCTTAACTTCCGTGTTCGGGATGGGAACGGGTGGAGCCCCTCCGC
>JAISUT010000040.1 GCA_031271905.1 Acidobacteriota bacterium | reverse complement strand
TCCTTCTTGTTCATCACTATCGTGATCGCCGCCGTGAGCGTCGTCTTCCCGTGGTCGATGTGCCCGATCGTCCCGATGTTCACATGCGGCTTGCTGCGATCAAACTTTTCCTTGGACATGTTCGATTCTCCTGGCTGCTTCTCCTGGCTGCTTTCTCACTCACGCGCCGGAACGGTTTTATTGCCTGTTCACTGCTTCTTTTCTTTATTGACGTCGTTCAGCCGCGCCTTCCGGCCGCTTTTACCGGAACTCCCCGGCTCCGGCGTCATCCCCGCTTCGCTGGAGCCCACGACCAGATTCGAACTGGTGACCTCGTCCTTACCAAGGACGCGCTCTGCCGACTGAGCTACGTGGGCCGAACCTGCTGCGACTCGTCCCAACTTGTCAATAATTGGAGCGGGAGACGGGACTCGAACCCGCGACCAATAGCTTGGAAGGCTATGACTCTGCCAACTGAGTTACTCCCGCCCGAGTCCCCGAAACGAGACCCCGATCTTTGGTGGACAGGGGAGGATTCGAACCTCCGAACCCCTGAGGGAGCGGGTTTACAGCCCGCCGCGTTTGACCGCTTTGCTACCTGTCCAAAAACCTAATTCCTATAATCATCGCTGGAGCTGGCGAGAGGATTTGAACCCCCGACCCGCTGATTACAAATCAGCTGCTCTACCGGCTGAGCTACGCCAGCATGACAAAGCCGATAATGTAACACGCACACAACGGACGCGCAATATCAAAACCACATCTTTTCGCAGAAATTCTTTATAAACCTCTGCTTACGCCTCCGGGAAGGCACCGACTTCGCATTCCCGCAAACCATTGCGTTTCCAGCAAAAACCGACGAAAAGCCACCGACGCGGCAACAGTCCGTTTTTTCGAGGCGCTATTGTACCAGCATGGCGCGAGCGAAACCAGAGCTTTTATTCGCGGAAATCGCGAAAATCGGGCATGGGAATGCGGGCGTGGAAATGCGCAATTCGCCGACGCCGTTCGTCCGGCGGGGCGACGCCCCCCTTTCCGCCGGATTGCGCCCCCCGATATGGAACGGCAGCCCGCGTCGTATATCCGTCCGTATGCCCATGGCGCGCCGTCCAACGACTGCCCGAAGGCTGCCCGAAGGCTGCCCGAAAGCTGCCCGAAGGCTGCGAGAAGGCTGCCCGAGAAGGCTGCCCGAGAAGGCTGCGAGAATCGTGTTGCCCCGGGAAAAAAGAAGTAATAGGATATGGAAGTTTTGCAACGATTTCGATTTTTTGGAGGGGTTTATGTGCAAACGTTCGCTTTCAATCGCGGCATTCATCTTGCTGTTTTCCGCAGGGGTTGCCGCCGCCCAAGTTCCGGCGGCTTCCGAGTCGGACGTGTTCCTGCCGGAGAAGGCCGACATCTTGGGATGGATGGCGCAGGCCTCGAAACTGCCCGCCGCCGAGCAGGACGATAAAGTCTCCGCCGCGTTAAAAAACGTCGCCGACTCCTCGGGCGACACCCCGCGCTCGGACTTCCAGCTCTGCCTGGCGCTGGCGTACATGGGCAACGCCAAGGCGCAACGCTGCGCCGGCTACGCCTATGAAAACGGCGTCGGCGTGGTGGACGACCAACTGGAGGCGCGCGCCTGGTTCGCCGTCGCCAGCGACGGCGGCGACGCGGACAGCGCCGGGGACGAGGCGCGCGTCACGCTCCGGCTGAACTCCGCCTACCCGGCGCCCAGCGAAGAGGAGTTGGAGCACCAGAAGGCGGCGTTGAAGGAGAAGGTCGCCGCGTACCAGAAGGATCTCAAGCGGTAGGCTATGGAGGGCGTCGCGTTTTCGACGCCTCGGGCACGCCACGGATAAAAATTTTGCGATTTCGCTGATTCGCGTAGAAAGGATGGAACCATGCGTTACCAGAAATTGGGAAAGGCAAATCTGGAAGAAGCCTCGATCCTCGGGTTCGGCGCCATGCGCCTCCCGATGGTGGGCGACCCCGACGGCTTGGCAGGCTTCGACCCCAAGATACCCATCGACGAGGCGCGCGCCGACAAGATGATCCAGCTCGCACTGGACAAGGGCATAAACTACTTCGACACGGCATACGGCTACCACGGTGGCAAGAGCGAGCTGTACGTCGGCAAAGTCCTGCACCCGGTGCGCAACCGGGTGATGATCGCCAGCAAGTTGCCGGTGTGGAACATCGGGAAGACCGAAGACTTCGAGCGCGTCTTCAGCGAACAGCTCGGGAAGTTGCAGACCGACTACCTGGACGTCTACCTCGTCCACAGCCTCAACAGCGTCCACTGGGAGAAGATGAAGCGGCTGGGGGTGCTGGAATTCATGGACGGCTTGAAAAAGAGCGGACGCATCCGCGCGGCGGGCTTCTCCTTCCACGACGAGATCAAAGTCTTCAAGCAGATCGTGGACGCCTGGGACTGGGACGTCACCCAGATCCAGTACAACTTCTACGACCAAGACTACCAGGCGGGGCGCGAAGGGTTGAAATACGCCGCCGACCGCAACATCGGCGTCATCGTGATGGAGCCGTTGCGCGGCGGCAAGCTGGTGAGCAAGATCCCGGCGGAGGTGCAGAAGATATGGGATGGGGCCGCCGTCAAGCGCACCCCGGCGGAGTGGGGGATGCGCTGGGTGTGGAACCAGCCGGAGGTCTCCGTGGCGCTGACCGGCTCCAGCACCTTGGAGCAGCTCGCGGAGAACATCGGCATGGTCAAGGACGCCGAGCCCGGCTCGCTCACGCCCGAGGAGCTGGCGCTCTTCGACCAGGCGCGCGCCATCTACCGCGCCAAGCTCAAGATCGACTGCACCTCCTGCGCCTACTGCATGCCCTGTCCGAACGGCGTGGACATTCCGTCGAACTTCCAGTTGTACAACGAGATCTTCCTTTTCGACGACAAGGAGTTCAGCCCGTTCTTCTACAACAACCTGATGGAGAAGAGCCAGCAGGCGTCCAACTGCGTCGAGTGCGGCGCGTGCGAGGAGAAGTGCCCGCAGAAGATCCCGATCGCAGCCGAGCTGAAGGCCGCGGCGAAGGCGCTGACGAGGTAGGCGCATGGAAAACGAAATAGAAATTTTGATAGCAGCGCTCAAGAACAACCATTACCACCCGGTCGTCTGCGTGGAGAAGGCCGCAAGCGCCGTCCCGCTGCTGCTGGACTGGATCCCGCCCGACGCCTCCATCGAGGGGGCGGGTTCGGCCTCCGTCCTGCAGGTCGGCATCCTGGACAAGCTCCGGGAGCGGGGAAACAGATTTTCCGAGCCGGGGGCGGAGCTGACCGAGACGGGCGCCACGCGCAAGGACGTGTTGCTGGTCAGCACGAACGCCGTCACGCTCGACGGCAAATTCGTCAACATCGACGGCATGGGCAACCGGGTCACCGGCATGGTCTACGGCGTCCGGCGGGTCATCCTGCTCGTCGGCGCCAACAAGATCGTGCGCGACGTGCCGGAGGCGCTGGAGCGGGTGCAACAGGTGATCTCGCCCTTCCACGCCCGGCGCCTCGGCATGAAGACGCCTTGCGCCGCGACCGGGGCCTGCTCGGACTGCAACGCCCCGCACCGCATCTGCAACATCACGACGATCATCTCCAAGCGCCCCCCCTCGGTCGATTTCTCCGTCATCATCTCGAAGGAGGACTTGGGGCTGGGGTGGGATCCGTCCTGGCCCGCCGAGCGCATCGAGAGGATACAGACCGCCTATGGCGACGAGATGGACAAGTTCCTCTCGACGCTGCCCAAGCGGGAATAAGCCGCCTCGCATGCGCGGGCGCGCCTATCGGCCGCCCGCGCATGCGCCCCACAACAAAGGAATATCGACATCATGAACGACGCGCAATGGAACACCCTGCTTTCCGTGATTCGCGGGGAGGAGCAGCCCGCCCTGCCGGTGGGGTTCATCATCGACAGCCCGTGGCTCCCCGGCTGGCACGGGTGCGGCATCTTGGACTACTTCACGGACGAGCGCCGCTTCCTGGCGGCGAACATGAATGCCGTCGAGACCTTCCCCGAGGCGATGTTCCTGCCCGGCTTCTGGTCCGAGTACGGCATGTGCACGGAGCCGTCGGCGTTCGGCGCGGTGACGATGTGGGAGGAGAACGAATTTCCTTTCGCCAAGCGCGTCATCGGCGGGCCGGAGGAGGTGGAGCGGATCGAGAAGCCCGACCCGCGCAAGGACGGGCTGCTGCCTTTCGTCATCAAGCGGCTGAAGCACCTCGAACCGGAGATCGAGGCGGCGGGGCACAAGATCCGCTTCGCCGTGGCGCGCGGCCCGCTCAACATCGCCAGCTTCCTGATGGGGGCGACCGAGTTCATGACGGCGCTCGCCACCGACCCGGAGCCGATGCACCGGCTGTTGGACCTCACCACCGATTTCCTAGTGGAGTGGGTGGCGTGGCAGCGCGAGTGCTTCCCTTCCATCGACGGCATCCTGCTGCTGGACGACATGGTGGGTTTCGTCGGGCGCAAGGATTTCGAGACGTTCGGCATGGAGCGGCTGGCGAAGATCTACGACACGGACGTGAGCGTGAAGTTCTTCCACAACGACGCCCCCTGCAAGGCGTGCGCGCCGCTGCTGGCCGACGTCGGGATAAACTTCCTCAACTTCGGCGTCCAGCACACGCTTTCCGAGATGCAGGAATGGACGGGGGGCAAGGTCGCGCTGCTGGGAAACCTCCCCCCGCGCGACGTGCTCGCCTCCGGCACGCCGGAAGACGTCGCGCGCGAGACCGCCGCGATGCTGGGCGCGCTCAAAGACCGCAGGCGCCTGGTGGCATCCTGCGGCGGCGGCATGCCGCCGAACGTGCCGACGGAGAACATCCGCGCCTTCATCGACGCAGCGGCGCGATAACCGCCATTCGCAGCAGGGTTGTTTTGCGGGTGCGGCGCGAAGCGCTCCAAGGCCTTCGCGCCGCCCTTGGGCGAAACGTTGTTTCGCCCCCTGCGCAACGGCTTCAACCGCATCCTCAAAAACCGTTGCCGACGGGCGGCTCCGGGCCTGCGTCGTGGAAGCGGCCGTCCGCTTCGCGGCGGTCGGCGCCGGGATGGTCGAACCATCCCGCGCCGGAGCCGGGGTGCGCGTCGAACTCCGGCACATACGGCTTGATGTCCAGCAACGGCGTGCCGTCGAGGATATCGACGTTCGACACGCGCAGGGTGTTCGCCGTCCTTTCCAGCAGGCGAACCACCGACATGCCTATGGGGTTCGGGCGGCTCGGCGACCGCGTGGCGAACAGACCGTGCTCCCTGGTGTCCCGGTACGGGACGACGCGGGGGCGGAACGGGCGCACCCTGTCCATCCAATAGACCAGCCAGAGCCGTTCGAATCCCTCGATGTCGTCCAGCGCCTCCAGGTAACTTTCATGCACCACGACCAGTCCGACGCTCTCCTGCGCGTAAACGCCCTGTATGGGCGTCCCGGCGGCTTCCCGAAACGCGGAATGGATGACGCCGACGGGACGCATGGCGATGGTTTTCTCCTCGTTCATAGGCACCCCCTGGAAGAGACCTCTTTACTTCGCATTACTTCGCAATGGCGAAGCCGTACTTAGCAAAGCCCCTCTCGCCCGTCTTGTCAAGCGGCAGGCCGATGAACTTCTTCGCGATGGCGGCGTTCTTCGAGTCGTTGAGAGCCGCGACCGGTGGCGGACCGGAGGCGCCTCCGTTTTCGCTGAAGATCGTGGAATCTGGCACTAAAAATGGCACGCATGGTGGGTGATGATGTCAGACGTGTGCGGAATCGTTCGCAAGTCGTTGATTCTAATGGTACGCCCAGCAGGGCTCGAACCTGCGACCCTCTGCTTAGAAGGCAGATGCTCTATCCGGCTGAGCTATGGGCGCCCAAAGGAATGGGCGGAAGTATAGCAGAGTCCGTTGCGGCAAAACAAGGACGGCCAAGACAACCGTGACGAGGAAGCCGTCGGTCAGGAAAGGACGGGCACGGGCGCCGATTCGCTGTCGCCGTTGCTGTCGGGCAGTCCGAGGCGTCGGCGCGTGACCCGCAGCTCCTCCACCTTCGCCGAGGGGATGCTGCTGCAAGGGACGCCGAGCTGGCGGGTGATGAGGAAGGTCTGGCAATAGGATTCGAGGTTCTCCACATACCACTCCGCATGGGTCGGCGTGTCCGCCCAGCACACCACCCCGTGATTCGCCAAGAGGATCGCGTTGTGGTGTTCGACGTAAGGCCGCACCGTCTCGGCGAACGCCATCGTGCCCGGGGTTTCGTACTGCGCCAAGGCGACGCGCCCGATGAAGACGTCGAACTCCGAACTCAGCGCCGAAGGCGGCACATGCCCGCAGATCGCATAGGCGGTCGCATGCGGAGGATGGCAGTGCACCACGGCCTTGGCCTGCGGGGAGTTCTTGTACGCCACCAGGTGCATGCGCACCTCGCTGGTGGGGCGCTCGCGCCCCGCCAAATAGTTGCCTTCGAGATCCACCAGGCACAGGTCGTCAGGGGTCAGGTCGAATTTGCTGAACAGGGTCGGCGTGCAGATCACCTCGTCCCCGCCGACGCGGCAGGAGATGTTGCCGCCGTTGCCGTCCACGAAGCCGCGCAACCAGAGCTTTCGCCCGACGGCGCATATCTCCTCTTTGAGCGCTTGGGCCTTCGGCGAGTGGAAGAACCGTCCCGTGCGACCACCCTCAGGCGCGTCCCCAGACTCGAACGCACCCTGCGCGCCGGGAACCGGATTCGCAACGGCATACCGCACCGTGATCGAATATCTCGCCAACAGGTCGCAGGCCGCCGCGTCCAGCGCCGTCCGGGGCTCAATGACGATTTCAGCCGCTCCCGCCGCACCGACCGCCTCCACGTCCTGTGCGGCGACGTTCTTCTTCCACCTCAGATCAACGCTCGTCATGCCTTACCGCCCACACATTTCAAAATGGCATCCGCCACCGTCCTAAACCGGATGGACGGGGGGACGGAGGAACCTCCACATTTTGCCACAAGTCCCCCTTTTTTCGTATCCATTTCGCGTTTTTCGGGTTTTTTCGGACTTCGGGTTTTTTCGGACTGTCCCAACGCCTCGGAGCGCCCGCCCCGTAATTCCCGGCACATTCCGTTTGCAACATTCCGGTTGAAACGGCGGGCGAACGATATATCGTTAGCACGGGAAACCTGCAAGGGATGGCGACGGGATGGCAAGGGAGGGGGCGATGGCGTCGGGGCGTTTGCACGAAGGGGTGAGGATGCTGCGGCTCCTTTGGGGGACGTTTCTGTACGCGGTGGGCATCGTCCTGACCATACAGGCTGGACTCGGCCTTTCGCCGTGGGACGTGTTCCACCAAGGGTTGTCGAACCGGCTCGGCATCTCCTTCGGGACCGCCAGCATCCTCGTCTCGTTCGTCCTGGTCGCCGCCTCCGCGCTTCTGAGGGAGCACGTGGGCGTCGGCACGCTCCTGAACATGGTGCTGGTCGGCGTCTTCATCGACCTGGTGATGATGACGCGCCGGATCCCCGAGATGCACACCTTCCCCGCCGGACTCGCCATGATGGCGGCGGGACTCTTCGTGATCGCCTTCGCGAGCTTCTTCTACATCGGCGCGGGCTACGGCGCGGGGCCGCGCGACTCCTTGATGGTGGTGCTGGCGCGCCGCACCGGGCGCGCTGTCGGGCTTTGCCGCGCAGTCGTGGAAGGGACGGCGTTGCTGCTGGGCTGGCTGTTGGGCGGGCACGCCGGCGTCGGCACGGTCATCGCCGCATTCGGCGCGGGCGTCGCCATCCAGACGGTGTTCGCCCTGTTGCGCTTCGACGTGCGCAAGGTGCGCCAAGAGCTGCTGTCAGAGTCTTGGGAGCGCCTGCGGCGGCTCGTCCGCTGACGCCTCCCGTCTCACGGCGCCGGACGCCTTCAACAGCAGCCCGGCCTAATACGCCCCCTCTTTCATGGCGCTGGCCTCTATCAGCTTCAGGTTGAAATCGGGGACGGCCGCAAGCTCGATGTAGCGGATGCGCGCCGCAACCGCGGCCGCCTCCCGCCGCCTCGGCAGGGAGAGCAGCGCCAAGCGCGCCCCCGTCCCGGCGGCGTTGCCGACCTGGCTGAACTTCTCGCGCGGCAGGTCGGGGAGCATGCCGATGGTTATAGCGCTCTCCACGTCGATGAAAGTCCCGAACGCGCCGGCGATGACCACCTCGTCGATCTCCGTCTCATGGACGCCCGCCGACTCGGCCAGGACGCGAACACCGAGGCGGATGGCTGATTTCGCCAGTTGCAGCTCCCGGACGTCTTTCTGGGAGATGGTGATGTCGTCCTTCCCCGCGCGCCCGGCGAGGACGAACTCCTTCATCCCGTCCTCGCGCAGGCGCACCAACGGGTGCTGGCGCATCCTGCCGGTCGAGTCCACGACATCGTTCTTCCGGAGCTGCGCCACCACGTCGAGCAGCCCCGAACCGCAGATGCCCGTCGGCGGCAGCCCCCCGATGGTCTGGACGGACAGGCGCTCGCCGTCCAAGCGCACATGCTCGATGGCGCCGGGCGCGGCGCGCATGCCATGTTTGATATGCGCCCCCTCGAAGGCTGGGCCGGAGGCGCAGGAGACGCTCGCCATCTCGCCCCGGCGGTTGAGGCACATCTCGGTGTTGGTGCCGATGTCGATGGCGAGGGTCACGCCGTCCTTCTCCGCAAGGCCCGTCCCCAGGATCATCGCGACATGGTCGGCGCCGACGTAGCCTGCGATGTTGGGCAGCAGGTGGACGTAGGCGCCGGGCGCGATCCCCAATCCGAGGTCGCGCGCCTTCACGTCGATGGCGGAGCGCAGGGCGGGCACGTAGGGCGCAAGGCCGAGTTGCAGCACGGGTAGTTTCAAGAACAGGTGGTGGATGGCGGTGTTGCCGACGATCACCGCGTCGGCGACATCGCCGGGGGAGACGCCCGCAGCGTCGCAAAGCCCCCCCACGGCGTCGTTGAGGGCGTCGACCAGCAGGGTCTGGAGCTTGGCGGCGCTCTCCGCCGACTTGCCTGCGGCGTAGATGCGCGCCACCACGTCCTCACCATAGGCGATCTGCGGGTTCATCAGGCCTTTGGACCCGAGCGTCCTGCCGCTCTGCATGTCCACGAGGTAGGCGGCGACCTTCGTGGTGCCGATATCGACGGCCAGGCCGCACCAGCGCGTGGGGAGGCCTGTGCCGGCGCCGACGGCGACGACCTCCGCGTCCGACGCGCCGGGGCGCGACTCGGGACGCACCGCC
Organism: Acidobacteriota bacterium; assembly: GCA_031271905.1. GTDB lineage: Bacteria > Acidobacteriota > UBA6911 > UBA6911 > UBA6911 > UBA6911. The sequence goes on along the minus strand of JAISUT010000040.1, from coordinate 60,266 downwards.
GCGCGCACCCGCCACTTCTCCGTGCGCAGGCGCGGCGAGAGCCTTTGCAAGACGGCGAAGTCTATGCGGCAGTCGTCGAGCCCCGCCCGCGCCAGCGCCTCACGCAGGTTCGTCTCGTCGGCATGCTGCGCCTCGATGGTCGGCGGGGTGAGCTCCAGATCCATGCTTTGGAAAGAAGGATCCGGCTTGACGGCGAGCTCCAGCCCCTCCACCTGCGTCCGCTGCGGCGCGGTCAGCGACTCGGGCGGCACATGGACTTTGACGTTGCCGAGCGGGCGCGCCATGCACGCCAGCCGATAGCCGTCGGCGACCTCCCTGTCCGTCAACGCCTCCTTCTCGCCGGCGTCCGGCGGCGAGACCGCGCCGGAGACGACCTGCACCTTGCAACGCCCGCAGACGCCCGCGCCCCCGCAGACGTTCACGATGTCCACGTCCAGGCGGCGTGCGCATTCCAGCAGCGTCTCCCCTTCCGGGCATACCCCACGCCGCCCCACCGGCTCGAACTCGATGACGTACATTCGCCCTCCTTGTTATCTATTTTCCGCGAGGCTGCGGCAGAAGGCGGCGGCACGCGCCGCGACTTGCGCGGGCGAGCCGCCCCGCCCCAGCTCCGCCTCCATCTCCGCGACCAGGGCGCTGCCCACGACCGCGCCGTCGGCGACCTCCCAGACCGCCCGCACCTGCTCCGGGCGCGATACGCCGAAGCCCACGGCGACCGGGAGCGCCGTGTGGCGGCGCACCCGCGCGACGGTCGGCGCCACCATGTCCGAAAGCGCCTGCCGCGCGCCGGTCACCCCCGCGCGCGAGACCACGTAGACGAAGCCGCCGGAGCAGGCGGCGATCTTCGCCACCCGCTCCTCGCCCGAGGTGGGCGCGACCAGGAACACGCAGTCGAGCTCCCGGGCGTCCATGGCGGCGCGGTAGGCGTCCCCCTCCTCCGGCGTGACGTCGGTGACGAGGATGCCGTCCACGCCGGCGTTTTTCGCGTCGCGCGCCAGCGCCTCCAGCCCGTACTGGTAGACCGGGTTGTAGTAGCTGAAAAGGAGGATGGGGATCTCGCTCTTTTTCCGGATCTCCTCCACCGCGCGCAGATGGTCGGCCATGCCGTAGCCGCCGGCGAGCGCCCGCATGGCGGCGCGCTGGATGACCGGCCCGTCCGCCACCGGGTCGGAGAACGGGATGCCCAGCTCCACGATGTGCGCCCCCGCCGCCTCCAGCTCCGGCACCAACCGGACGGTGGTCTCGATGCCGGCGTCGCCCGAAACGACGAACGGGATCAACGCCTTCCCCCCTTCGGCCTGGAGTTGCCGGAACGTCTCGCCTATGCGTCGCACCATCGACCTGCCTCCTTATGTTTATGTTCGCCGCCGAAGCCCCTTCGGGGCTTTGGCAACCGCTTCGCGGTTGTGATGGCGGGACGTATGCGCCTCTGCGATAAACCGCTGTTTGCCGCCCGCGAAGCGGCTACTTGCCGTCCAATATCTCCGCAACTTGGATCACGTCCTTGTCGCCGCGCCCGGAAAGGTTCACCACCACCAGCGCGTCCGGGCCGATCTCCGGCGCGCGGCGCGCCAGCTCGGCGACGGCGTGGGAGCTTTCCAGCGCGGGGATGATCCCCTCGGTGCGGCTCAAGAGCTGGAACGCGGCGAGCGCCTCGTCGTCCGAGACCGATGTGTACTCGACGCGCCCGCCGTCGTGCAGGCAGGCGTGCTCCGGCCCGACCGAGGCGTAGTCCAGCCCCGCCGAGACCGAGTGCGTGGACGCTATCTGCCCGTCACCGTCCTGCAACACGTAGCTGAGCGTCCCTTGCAGGACGCCCACACGCCCGCCCTGGAAGCGCGCGGCGTGCTCGCCCAGCGCCGTCCCCCGCCCCCCCGCCTCCACGCCGACCATCCGCACGGAGGGTTCGGAGAGGAATTCGTAGAAGAGCCCGATGGCGTTGCTCCCGCCGCCGACGCAGGCCACCAGGAGATCCGGCAGCCGCCCCTCGGCCGCCATGACCTGCCCGCGCGCCTCCTTGCCGATGACCGCCTGGAAGTCGCGCACGATCTGCGGGTACGGGTGCGCCCCCAGGACGGAGCCGAGCAGGTAGTGGGTGGTGGCGACGTTCGTCACCCAGTCGCGCATAGCCTCGTTGATCGCGTCCTTGAGCGTGCGCGAGCCGGAATCGACCGGGTTCACCTTCGCCCCCAGCAGCCGCATGCGGAAGACGTTCAGCGCCTGGCGCCGCATGTCCTCGGTCCCCATGTAGATCTCGCACTCCATGCCGAACAGCGCCGCCGCCGTCGCCGTCGCCACGCCGTGCTGCCCCGCGCCGGTCTCGGCGATGATGCGGCGCTTGCCCATGCGCCGCGCCAGGAGGATCTGCCCGATGGCGTTGTTGATCTTGTGCGCCCCCGTGTGGGTCAGGTCCTCGCGCTTGAGGTAGACGCGCCCCAGCCCCAGGTGCGCGGCCAGGCGGCGAGCCGGGGTGAGCGGCGTGGGCCGCCCGACATACTCGCCGAGGAGCGTCGCCAGCTCCCGCTGGAACTCCGGGTCGGCGGCGGCCTTGCCGTAGGCTTCCTCCAGCTCGGCCAAAGGTTCCATCAACGTTTCGGGGACGAAGCGCCCGCCGTAAAAGCCGTAATGGCCGTGCCGGTCAGGCCCGGTCAGCGGATGAACTGACATTTCCCACCTCGTTCATGAAGTCCCTCAATTTGCCCGCGTCCTTCCTCCCCGGCGCGGACTCAACGCCGCTGCAGACGTCGAGCGCGTACGGCCGCACCGTCCGGGCGGCCCGCCCCACGTTGTCGGGGCGCAGCCCCCCCGCCAGGACGACCGGCACGCGGCGCGCGACGTCCTTGACCAAGTCCCAGTCGAAGGATTTGCCCGTGCCGCCGAAAAGCGCGTCGTCCTTGGCGTCGAAAAGATATGCCCGCACATCGTAGGCGTCAACGCATGCGGCGATGTCCGCGCCGTTTTCGCCGACGCGGAACGCCTTGATGAGCGGCAGCCCCGCCCCGCCCAGCTCCCGGCAATACCCCGGGCTTTCGTCGCCGTGCAGTTGGATGACCCCGACCCCGGCGGCGGCGGCGGCCTCGGCAACTTGCGCGGGGGCGGGCACGTCGACGAAAAGCCCCACCGACACCGCGAATGCGGGCAGGCGGCGTATGATGCCGCGCGCGTCCTCCGGCCGGATGCGGCGCGGGCTTCCGGGGAAGAAGTTGAAGCCGAGCGCGTCCACGCCCAAGTCGAGCGCCATGCGCGCGTCCTCGTAGGTGGTGATGCCGCAGACCTTCACTTTCATCGATGGCTCCTAGGGATGTCGCCCGTCAGCTCCCGCAACGCCGCGCCGGGGTCGGGGGCGCGCATCAGCCGCTCGCCGACCAGGAACCCCTTGTAACCGGCATCGGCAAGCCACCGCACGTCTTCAGCCGTCTTGATGCCGCTCTCGGCCACGGGGAACACGTCGCCGGGCATGAGCCGGGCCAGGCGGCGCGCGACCTCCAAGTCCACCTTGAACGTGCGCAGGTCGCGGCTGTTGACGCCGACCAGTTTCGCCCCGGCGCGCAGGGCCGTCCGCAGCTCCTCTTCGGAATGGACCTCCACCAGAGCGTCCAGCCCCAAGTCCGCGGCCTTTTCGAGCAACCCCGCCAAGCGCGCCTCGCCCAGCAGGGCGACGATCAGCAGGGCCGCGTCCGCGCCCGCCGCCCGCGCCTCGACGAGCTGGTACGCGGAGACGATGAAGTCCTTGCGCAGCACGGGCAGGGGCGAGGCCGCGCGCACCGAGGACAATATGTCCATGCCCCCGCGGAAGAAGTCCTCCTCGGTCAGGACCGAGAGCGCCGCCGCCCCCGCCCCGGCGTAGGACGCGGCGATTTCGAGCGGACGGAAGTCCTCGCGGATGAGCCCCGCCGAGGGGGACGCCTTCTTGATCTCGGCGATCACCGCCACGCCCGACGGCGACTCCCCCGCCGCGCGCGCCAGCGCGGCTCGCAACGGCCTTGCCGCCGGGGCGTCGCCGAGGCTGGCTTCCAAATCCGCCAAAGGAACTTTGATTTCTGCAGCGGCGGACGCCGGCAGCTTGGCCGCCATGATCTTTTCCAGGACCGTCCCCGCCAGCGCCTCCGGCAACTGGTACACGTCATTGTCTTCTGTCATGGCGTCAACCTTTCACGAAGTTCGCCAAGAGCTTCATCCCCGCCTCGGTCAGTATCGACTCCGGGTGGAACTGCACCCCCTCCACCGGAAACGCCCGGTGGCGCAACCCCATGATGACGCCGTCTTCGGTCTTGGCGGAGACTTCCAGGCAGTCGGGGAGGCCTTCGGGTGCCACCACCAGCGAGTGGTAGCGGGTGGCGGCGAAGGGGTTCGGCAGTCCGGCGAAAACCGACTTGCCGTCGTGGAAGATCTGGCTGGTCTTGCCGTGCATGATCTTGGGCGCGGCGACCACGCTGCCGCCGAAAGCCGCGCCGATGGCCTGGTGCCCGAGGCAGACCCCCAGGATCGGCACCGTCCCGGCGAAGCGCTTGATGGCGGGGACGATGACGCCGGAGTCCTCCGGGCGACCCGGGCCGGGGGAGACGACGATGAACTGCGGCGCCAGCCCCTCGATCTCGTCCAGCGTCACGGCGTCGTTGCGCACGACCTTCAGCTCGTGCCCCAGCTCGCCGAGGTACTGCACGAGGTTGAAGGTGAAGGAATCGTAGTTGTCTATCATCAGGATCATAAACGCAACCTCCTACCGCAGCCCCTCGTGCGCGAATTTGACGGCGCGGATGAGCGCGCTCGCCTTGTTGACCGACTCCTCCCGCTCCTTGCGGGGGTCGGAGTCGGCGACGATGCCGCCCCCGGCCTGTATGTAGGCCACGCCGTCCTTGACGACCAGCGTACGCAGGGCGATGCAGGTGTCGAGGTTGCCGGAGAAATCGACGTAGCCGACCGCCCCGCCGTAGACGCCGCGACGCGACGGCTCGCGCTCCTCGATGATCTCCATGGCGCGGACCTTGGGCGCGCCCGAGACCGTCCCCGCCGGCAGGCACGACTCCAGGGCGTGGAAGCAGTCGAGGTCGGCGCGCAGACGCCCCTGGACGGTGCTGACCAGGTGCATCACGTGGCTGTACCGCTCGATGCGCATCAGGTCGCTCACCTTGACCGTGCCGTAGTCGCAGACGCGCCCCAGGTCGTTGCGCCCCAGGTCCACCAGCATGATGTGCTCCGCGCGCTCCTTCTCGTCCGCGAGGAGTTCCGCGCGCAGACGCTCGTCCTCCTCCGGGGTCTTGCCGCGCGGGCGGGTGCCCGCTATCGGCCCGTATTCGACCTTCACGCCGCCGGGCCCTCCGCTGGCTTTCACCAGCATCTCCGGCGAGGAGCCGATCAGGCACACGTCGTCCATCCGCAGGAAGAACAGGTACGGGGACGGGTTGATGAAGCGCAGCGCCCGGTAGATGTCGAAGGGGTCGCAGGAGACAGGCATCGAGAAGCGTTGCGAGAGAACCACCTGGAAGATGTCGCCGGCGTAGATGTGCTTTTTCGCCGCCTCCACGTTCTCGTAATAGGCCGGTTCCGCGACGTTCGACGCCGGTTCGGGCACGTCCCCCAGCGGCTGGGGCGCGGGCAGGGAGATGGGGGTGCCGAGATGCCTCTCGATCTGCTCGATGCGCAAGAGGGCGTCTTGGTACTTTTCCTCCAAGCCCGCGCCGTCGCGGTCGTTGAAGATGTTGACGATGATGTGGATGCGGTGCTTCAGGTGGTCGAAGGCGAGGATGGTGGAAAAGTACATCACCTGGTAGTCGTCCATGCCCAGGTCGTCCGCGGCCGTCGCGGGGAGCTTCTCGAACTGCCGGACGAGGTCGTAGGCGAAATATCCGACGCCCCCCCCCAGGAACGGCGGCAGGTCGGGCACGGGCGCAGGACGGAAACCGGCGGCGATCTCGCGCAACTTGTCCAGGCCCCGCGTCGGCTCGACCACAGTCTCCCCCTGCCGCTCGACGCTCACTTCGCCATTCCGGCTGCGCACGACGAGGAACGGGTCCCAGCCGATGAAGGAGTAGCGCGCCAGGCGCTCCCCCCCCTCCACGCTCTCGAGCAGGAAGACGCGGCGGCGTCCGTGGGCGATGCGCAGGAACGCGGCTGCCGGCGTGACCAGGTCGCCCAAGATGTCCTTCGAGACCGGGATCACCGTCCCCTGTTTTGCAATTTCCTTCAACGCTTCCAACGATGGCCGAATCATATGTGCATTCCCTTCTTCGCCCTGTCCCAGGGCAGGCGGCGCTTCGCGTCTTCCAACCCTGGGCTTTGCCGCGGAGCCCTTCCCGGGCTTGCTTTCGCCTCGAGGTTGGTGGCGGCGCAACAAAAAAGCCGTGGACGCCTCTCCCCAAAGCGTCCACGGCTCATGATTTCCTGACTGCAACGGCATCGGTCAGGGGATGGTTCGTCGGACTCTCCGGGCGCACTTCGCCGTGCCACGCCAACGCCACTGCCCGCCGGTGCCCATCCGCCTCATCGACATTCCCTTGTCCCCTTCACCCTTCCAAACCGTTCCCTGCCAAGCGAAACGGTTTACTAGTACCACAGCGCCGCGTTCCGCGCAACTTTTATTCAAAGGCTTGCTTCAAAGGCGAGGCGTCTCCGGACGCCGTCAGTAGCCCAACCCGTAGCCGTAGGGGAAAAGCGGTTGCTTGCCGCCTCCGACCGTGTGCATGTTGAGCGGGAGCTGATCCATCGACTTGGGCCAGGAGAACGACAGCTTGCCCGTCGGCTTGTAGTCGCCGAACAGCACGTCCGCCAGCCCCCGCCCCTCCGTGCCCGGCAGGAAGGAGACGGCCAGCGCGTCCATCTGCCCGAGGGCGTCGCCCAGGATCATCGGCCTGCCCGCGATCAGCAGCACCGCCGTCGGCACGCCGGCGCCTTTCAGGTTGGCGAGCGTCTCCAGGTCTTCCGCGTCCAGCGACAGATCCTTGCGGTCGCCGACGTATTCGGCGTAAGGCTTCTCGCCGATGACGGCGATGGCCACCGTCGCCCCCGCCGCGCCCGAACCGTCGCGCGAATAGGTCACTTGCGTCTTTGGGGAGACTGCGGCCTTGACCGCCTCGAGCACCGTCGTGCCGCCCGTGGTCACCGCCCCGCCCTGCCCCTGCCAACGGATGGTCCAGCCGCCGCACTGGTTGCCGATGTCGTCGGCGGTCTTGCCTGCGACATGGATGCGGAAGCTCTCCTTGGAGAGCGGCAGCATGTGGCCCTCGTTTTTCAAGAGGACGACGGACTTGCGCACCGCCTCGCGCGCCACCGCGCGGTGCGCCGCCGAGCCGAAGGTCTTGTGCAACCGCCTGTCGGCGAGCTGCGGGCGCTTCTTGTCCATCAGCCCCATGGCGAACTTCACCCTCAGGATGCGCGTCACCGCGTCGTCGATGCGCGACATCGGGACTTTGCCCTCCTCGACCAACCCCTTCAGCGTCTCGAAGAAGACGCGGTAGTTGGACGGCTCCATCGCCATGTCCATGCCCGCGTTGATGGACGCCTCGACCGAGCCTTTGTAGTCGCCCGGCTTGACCTGGGCGATGGCGTTGTAGTCGGAGATCAAGAACCCTTCGAAGCCGAGCTCCTCTTTCAGGATCTCGGTCAGGAGGCGCCTGCTGCCGGAGCATTTCACGCCGTTCCAACTGCTGTAGGAGGGCATGATCGAGCCGACGCCCGCCTGGATGGCGGTGATGTAGCCGGGCAGGTGGATGCGGCGCAGGGTCGCCTCGTCCAGCCGCGTGTCGCCCTGGTCGAGCCAGACGCCGCCGGTTCCCACGGGCGCGCCCGGCCAACGCCCCTCAGAAGAGGCGGCAGTGCCGCCGTCGCCGACGAAATGCTTGGCGCAGGCGAGGACGTCGAGGCGTCCGCCCAAGTCGCCCTGCAAGCCTCGCACAGCCGCCGCGCCCAGCAGACGCACCAGCGCCGGGTCTTCGGAGAAGCCCTCGTAGGCGCGCCCCCAGCGGATGTCCTGCGGCACGGTCACGCAGGGGGCGAACGTCCACTGGATGCCGGTGGCGCGCACCTCCTCGGCGGTGACGCGGCCGATCTTCTCGACCAGCGCCGCGTCGCGCGTGCAACCGAGCGCCATGTTATGGGGGAAGATCACCGCGCCCAGCACGTTGCTGTGCCCGTGCATGGCGTCGATGCCGTAAAGGACGGGGATGCCGAGCCGCGTCTTGAGCGCCTCGGACTGGACTTTGTCGTAAAGGTCGGTCCAAGGCGCCAGGCCGTTCCCCTCCTGCGGGTCGGAGTCGCCGCCGGAAAGGACCGAGCCGATGAAGTATTTCTGCATGTCGCCGGGGTTGGCCAGCACCGGGCCGTATTCCGGCTGCGTCATCTGCCCGATCTTCTCCTCAAGCGTCATCTGCGCCAGCAGGTTTCTCACTTGCGGGTCGTAGGCCGACAGTCTCTTCGCCTTCGGGGAAGACGCCGCCGCGCCCAGCACGACGCCAAACGCCAGCAACGCCGCCGCGCACATGCACCATATCGATTTCTGTGATTTCATGGAACCGCCCTTTCACCTTAGGAAGTTGACTTGCGGTGCTTCCGCCTCAAAGCCTCGGGAGCAGCGCCAAGACCAGGCGTCCGACCTTGCCGAGGCTCTCGGCGCTCACCTTGTCCAGGGTGTCCTCGGCAGTGTGGTGGTACGAGTTGCCGGGGCCGTAGTCCAAGTCGATGATGTCCACGGCGGGGACGCCCGCGTCCAGGAACGGGATGTGGTCGTCCTCGACCGGCCCCCGAGCCCGGGAGAGGATGGCCTGCACCCCCGCCTGGGTCGCCGTCTCCCACACCAAGTCCATCAGGCGCTTCGTGGAGTGGGTCTCGTAGAAGATGCCGAGGTCCCGGTCGCCGACCATGTCGAGCAGGACGAACGCGCGGATGCGCGCCGCCGTGCCGTCCCCCTTCCACTTGCGCGCCAGGTGGCGGCTCCCGTAGGTGCTGTCGAAGCTGCTCCACTCGACGAAAGCCTCCTCGCCGTCCAGGAACAGGAACCAGTGGTCGCGGGACACGTCGCCCGCCAGCACCCGCGCCAGCTCCAAGAGCAGCCCCGTGCCGCTCCCCCCGTCGTTGGCGCCGACGAACGCCTTCCCTTCCCCGAGGTTCGGCATGAGCTTGGTGTCGTAGTGGGTGGCGAGGACGACGACCGGCTTGCCGTCTACGCCGGGACCGCCCCCGCCCGTCCGGCGGCGCGCGATCAGGTTCTTCATCGGCACCTGGCCGTAAGGGGTCTCGGCGACGAAGGCGTCCTCCTCGACCTCGTAGCCGAACTCGCGCAACCGCCCGGCGATGTAGCCCCGGCACGCCTCCAGCGCCGGGGAGCCGGGGGGGCGCGGCCCGAACGCCACCTGCGCCCGCACATGCTCCATCGCCCTCGACGCGTCGAAATCCGACGCCGCCGTGGACGCAGGCTGCGCGCAGGAGCAGAGCGGGGCGGCGAACACCGCCGCCGCGGCGACTGCGACAAACCTCGCCAACGCCCCCCGCACCGACCGACCGCCGCCTCTCCGCCCCGTCGCCATCCCCATCCCCCCTGTGAAAACCGTCACGCAAAAACCGTCATTTTAATAGGCGCACGCCCCTGCGATCAATTCCAATCCGACGGCATCCTTTCGGGCGGCATCCTTACGACCGCCAGCCCCCCCCCGACGAAAGACCCCGAAGAAAGACGCCCCCGTAAAATCCTCTAAACTGAACCCGCCCTGCTGTGCTAGTATGCTTGTTTTTGAAAATCCATCTTGCTGACATCTCTCGAAAGGGGAGTTTTTATGAAGGTCTATGAGAGCGATTCCATTCGAAACATCTGCATCGTCGGCCACGGCGACTCCGGCAAAACCTCGCTGACCTCCGCCATGCTGTACGACGCGGGGGCGGTGAACCGGCTGGCGCGCGTCGAGGACGGCAACACCGTCACCGACTGGGAAGACGAAGAGATCGAACGCAAGATCAGCATCAGTTGCGCCCTCGCCAACTGCGAGTGGAACAAGAAGAAGGTCAACATCCTGGACACCCCCGGCTACCGCCCCTTCCTTGCCGAGACGCAGCTCGCCGTGCGCGCCGCAGACGCGGCGCTGGTGGTGGTGGACGCCGTGGCGGGGGTCCAAGTGCAGACCGAGAAGGTCTGGGACTTCTGCGACCAGTACAACCTGCCGCGCCTGATCATCATCAACAAGGCGGATCGCGACAACGCCTCGAGCGAGCGCACCCTCGCCTCGCTCGAAGAATCGTTCGGGCGCGGGGCGGCGGCGTTCCAGATACCGATGGGGCTTGAGAAGGACTTCGCCGGCGTCATCAGCGTCATCACCGGCAAAGCCTACCGCTACGAGAAGGACGGCTCCGGCAAGTTCAAGGAGGAGGAAGTCCCCGCCGAGTACCAGGCGGAGCTGGCCGAAAAGCGCGAGAAGCTCATCGAGCTCGCCGCAGAGGCCACCGACGAGCTGATGGAGAAGTTCTTCTCGGAAGGGACGCTCAGCCACGAGGAGATGATACAGGGCTTGCAGTCCTGCATCCTCCAAGGGAAGGTCTATCCGGCGTTCTACACCAGCGCGACCTTGAACATCGGCGTCGCCCAGGTGCTGGACCGCATCGTGGAGCTGCTCCCCTCCCCCGCCACCATCGGCACCGCCAAGGGGCTCGACCCCAACACCGGCGAAGAGGCCGAGCGGGTCATCTCCAGCTCCGAGCCCTACGCCGCCTACGTCTTCAAGACCGTCGCCGACCCGTTCGCCGGACGCATCAGCCTGATAAAGCTCTACTCGGGGGTGATGAAGTCCGACACCGCATACAACAACCAGACCAAGGGCAAGAGCGAGAAGTTCGGGCCGTTGCAGACGATCCTCGGCAAGGCGATGACGCCGGTGCCGGAAGTCCACGCGGGCGACTTCTTCGCCGTCACCAAGCTCAAGGAGACCACGACGGGCGACACCCTGTGCGACCCGTCCAAGCCCATCGTCTTCTCCGGCGTGACGATCCCGGAGCCATCCATCACCTTCGCCATCGAGCCCAAGAGCCGCGGCGACGAGGACAAGATCTCCAACGCCATGTCCCGCATCCTCGAAGAGGACGCCGCCATCAAATATTCGCGCGACCCCCAGACCAAGCAGATGCTCCTGGCGGGCTCGGACCAGCTCCACGTCGAGGTCACCGTCTCCAAGCTGCGCAAGCGCTACGGCGTGGAAGTCCTTTTGAAGACGCCCAAGATCCCCTACCGCGAGACCATACGCGGCAAGGCCGACGTGCAGGGGCGGCACAAGAAGCAGACCGGCGGCCACGGCCAGTTCGGCGACTGCTGGATACGGATGGAGCCTTTGGATCGCGGGCGCGACTTCGAGTTCGTGGACGAGATCGTCGGCGGCGCCATACCGCGCAACTTCATCCCGGCGGTGGTCAAGGGCATCGAGGAGTCGCGCATGCGCGGCTATTTGGCGGGCTGCCCGGTGGTCGATATCAAAGTGACCCTATATGACGGCAGCTTCCATCCGGTCGATTCCTCGGAAATGGCGTTCAAGATCGCCGGCAGCCTGGCGTTCAAGAAGGCGATGGAGGAAGCCAAGCCGGTGCTGCTGGAACCTGTGATGAACGTCGAGATCTACGCGCCGCAGGAGTACGCCGGCGCGCTCACGGGCGACCTGACCAGCCGGCGCGGGCGCTTGCAGGGGCTGGACGTCAAGGGCGACACCCAGATCATCAAGGGGCAGGCGCCGATGGCGGAGATGGTCTCCTACGCCCCGGTGCTGACCTCGATGACCGGCGGGCGCGGCAGCTACCACATGGAGTTCTCGCATTACGACGAGGTGCCCGCCAACATCGCGCAGAAGATCATCGAGGAGTCCAACAAGGATCGGAAGCAGGAAGAGGAATAGCGTTTTACCGACATGCACCCGAAACTCCTCGAATTCGACTTTTTCGGATTGGGCCCGGTGGCGATGCACACCTACGGGCTGTTGCTGGCCATAGCCTTCCTCGCGGGCATCTGGACGACCAGCCGGAACGCCCGCAAGGAGGGCATCAGCCCCGATTCCGTCTGGAACCTGGGGCTGGTGATCCTCTTCGCGGCGCTGGTCGGCTCGAAGGTGCTCCTGCTGGTCTCCGACTTCTCCCACTACGCCGAAAACCCGCGCGATATATTCTCGCTCTCGACGCTCCGCTCGATGGGGGTCTACTACGGGGGGCTCATCCTGGCGCTCGCCGCCGCCGCCTGGTACATGCGCCGCCGCAAGCTCCCGGCATGGCGCCTTGCGGATTGCGCCGCCCCCGGCATCGCCATCGGGCAGGCCATCGGCCGCATCGGCTGCCTCTCGGCGGGCTGCTGCTACGGCGCGCCGACGGACCGCCCCTGGGGCATCCGCTTCACCGACCCGTACACCGCCGAGAACATGGGGACGCCGCTCAACATCCCGCTCCACCCCACCCAGCTCTACGAGTCGGCGGGGACGCTCCTGCTGTTCGGCTACCTGATGTGGAGGCGCTCCCGTCCGCACCGGACGGGGCAGGTCATGCTGGAATACCTCGGCATCTATGCGGTGTTGCGCTTCGGCATCGAGTTCTTCCGGGCTGACGACCGCGGGGAGGTCCTCCACGGGCTGCTCTCCACGTCGCAGTTCATCGCCGTCCTCATGCTCTTGGCGGCGGTCGCCCTGTCCTTCTACATCCGGCGCGGCGGCGCGGCGGCGCGAGCCTGACCGGCGCCTCGACAGCCTCGACAGCCTCAGCGAGGCTCGATGCGGGCGACCGCCGGGCTGAGGATGATGATATCCACGCGGCGGTTGCGTGCGCGCCCCTCCTCGGTGTCGTTCGGCGCCGTCGGCCGGTACTCCCCGTAGCCCGCCGCCGAAAGCAACCGGGGCGACATGCCGAAGTGTGTCACCAGCCGCGAGATCACCGCCGTGGCGCGCGCGGTCGAGAGCTCCCAGTTGGACGGGAACCGTTCGGTGCTGATGGGGACGTTGTCCGTGTGCCCCTCCACGCGGACTTGGTTGCCCACCGAGGTCAGGCTGGTGGCGATGGAGTCGAGCATCGCGCGCCCTTCGGGCTTGATGACGTCCGAGCCCGAGTCGAACATCCCGTTCTCGCCGAGGCTGACGACGATGCCGCGCCGCTCCATGCGGATGCGCACCATCTTCTTCTTGATCTCGTCCCCCAGCATCGCCTCCAGCCCCCGCTTGAAGCGCCCCATCGCCGCATCTCCGTTGAGCACGCTCTTGCCGGAGGTCCCCTTCTCGTCCTTGGGGTTCATCACCCCCTCGGAGTCCGGCTTGGCGTCCCTTTCCGGGTTCTTCAACATCTCGCTGGAGCTGAGCGAGCCTCCGACGTCGCTCAGGGACAGGGTGCTGCCTCCGGCCTCGAACACCTCGCCTCCGAACGACTCCTTCATCGAGGCGACCATCTTCCCCATCTTCTGCGCGTCCACCGTGGACATGGCGTAAAGGCAGGTGAAGAAGGCGAAAAGCAGCGTGAGAAAGTCGGCGTAGGACACCATCCACCGTTCGTGGTTCTCCGGCTCCTCGACCTTTTTGTTCCTTGCCATGGCAATCCCCTCCCTGGAATGCCCGGTCCGCACCGCCCATGGAGGCACACGTCGGACGTGCGCGGCGAGCCCCGTCGCGGGGACGCGGCGAGGCGCGGGCGCACGCCGCCACGCCACGCCACGCCCGACCCGACCCGAAGGCGGGGCGAAGGCATGGCGAGGCGGGGCGAGGGTGCGCGGGGCATGCCGCCGAAGGCGCACCTGCGCCTCGGCGGCCCCACCCGCACCGTCACCGCGAGTTTCGCCGGCTTCCGCCGGTTTCCATGGCCGATCCGAACCGGAATCGCCGCCGCGCCCGTCAAGCATGACGGGGCGCGGCACGGCGGGATCCAACCCGCCCGGGCGAACATTCAATTCAAAATCGACCGCTGTGAAACTAAAATCTAAATTCTAAAGTCTAAAATCCGTCACGCCGCTTTGCGCTGCGCGGACCCGCCGCCTGCGCCAGCATATTCTTCCTGCTCCTTGTGGCTCAGGTAGCTTTTCAGCTTGTCCTCGATGAGCCTCGGGTTCTCGCCCTCCAATATGGCGATGACCCCTTCGAGCATGATTTCCTTCGCGACCATCAGCGTCTGCGCCTGCATCTTGAGCTTGCCCGCCATCGGCAGGCAGATGATGTTGGCGGTCACCAGGCCGTAGATCGTCGCCACGAAGGCGACGGCGATGCCGGCCCCGAGCTTGCTGGGGTCGGACAAGTTGTCCATCACGTGGATCAGGCCCAGCACCGCGCCGATGATCCCGATCGTCGGGGCGTACCCGCCCGCCGACGTCCAGAACTTGATCGGATGTTCGAACTCCTGTTCTATGTTGGCGATCTCCAAGTCCATCGTGTCGCGCAGGACTTTGGATTCCACGCCGTCCATCGCCATCATCAGCGCCTTCTTCAGGAACGGGTCGGACATCTTCTGGGCGTCCGCCTCCAGGGAGATCACCCCTTCCTTGCGCGCCTTGTTGGCGATGCGGATGATTTCCCGTATGACGCTCTTGTTGTCGGCCTGCGGTTCCTTGAATGCGCCGAAGATCGCCTTGAAGCTCGCGATGGCTATCCCCAGCGGAAATTGCACCAGACACGCGCCGAACGTGCCGCCGAGCACGATCATGGCGGCCGTGGGCTGGAGGAGGGCGCCGATGTGCCCGCCTTCCAACACCTGCCCGCCGAGGATTCCTGCGGCTGCGACCGCGAGTCCGATCAGTGTGGCAGTGTTCAACGACGATTTATTCTGTTCCATATCTCCGCTCGTACTCCGCATCGATCAGCCCTGATAAGCGTCGCCGGTATCCGACGATCCTCCCGATGACCTCCTCCAAGGATTCCTTCACCACGACCTTGTTGCCGTTGCTCAGGGTGATCACGGTGTCCGGCGTCTCCTCGATGTGCTGCATCAAATCGCAGTTCACAGCTATGGGTGCGCCGTTTATCTTCGTAAGCATTATCATGGCTTCTTCATATGCCCGGACGGTTATATCGGCAAGGCTTTCCTATCGCGTTAACTCTTTACAATCCTTTTTTCCTAAAAACGGCAATATACGTAATCACATGCGCGACGCGCCGCCGTTCCTGCCCAGTCGGGCATTTTTTGCCCCTGCCGGTTTCTTGGCGCCGGACGCCGTCGGACGCCATTCTTCCGACATGGCGACGGCTCCGCGCCGGGGCGCGCCGGGGCCGCCGGGAAAGGTCACTGCGCCGGGCCGACCAGCCCCCGGATCGCCGTGAATATCTCCTTCCACATGGGGATGAAGGGGAGTATCTCGTATTCCAAGGTGTCGGCGATCAGGATGTAGTCCCGGTGCTCCTGGGCGTCGATCAACTGCTTGGTCACGCCGACGAACTTCATCAGGTTCTCCTTGACGGAGGCGCCCCGCACCGTCACGCGGTCGAAGTCGATGCCGTAGCCCGTCGCCAGCTTCCCCAGCAGCATGTTGAGGAACAGGAACCCCTCGCAAAGGCTGCTCAGGCTGGCAAAGTCCTCGGGGGCGGGGGCGTCTTGGAATTTGACCGCCAGCGCCGGCACCGCCTCCGCGAGCTTGTCCAGATAGCCCTGCGCCCCGGCGATGGACTCCAGGGCGATGCCGGAGAGCGTGCCGGTGAAGAATTCGACCTTTTCCCAGTCCTCCATACGGATGGACGCCCAGCCCCCGTCGGCGCCCGTGTCCGGCGTCAGCGTCTCGCCGTCCAGGTGTATCTCGCGGATGACGGAGTCGGGGGCGAGGTAGCGCCCCTCGACGGCCTGCAACATCTGATCAAACGAGGTAAACACGGGAGGGGTTTCGATTTCCTTGTCATTTAAGTAATATCGGGTCATATTCGAGCCTCGGGAACGAGGACGGCATCATGCCGCCCTTGCCATCAAAAGCAACTTGAGTGCCAACTCCTCGCGAACAAATAATTTTCTTTTCGTAATTTTCAGGCGCATTCGGGGCGATATGAATCCCGGGCGCCGCCAAAGGGCCGGGGAGGATATCCCGGACGCGGCTCGGGCGCCTTGGCGGGGACGGTTGCCGACGCTAGAGCCGGCCGAACCGCAAACCCCGTCAGCAACTGGATGTGCTCGCGACACCGCCCCATGCCGGGGCGCGAAGGGCGCGAGCGGGCTCCCAATCGAATTCACGGAGGAATTCCCATGGGAATGGATTACCAAGGCAACACCCCAGACGCCCCGATGCAGAACCAGCGCCGGGGAACGCTTGTCGCACGGACGCGGCAACACGCTTTCCACTTGCAAACCACGGAACCACCTATTTCGACCCCGCGCGCGGCGGTTGAAATCTCCAGCCATATCCAATCGCAGATCCTGTCCCGGATGGAACAGGCCGTCCTCGCGCAGGCGGGCACGGTCAATTTGTCCGTCTTTGAGTGGATGCGGGATCGGAGTTAGTCCTCCCAACCTCCCGGAAGCCATTCCGGAAGACGTGGCGGACAGGCGAACCTCCTTTGAAAGGGGGGAGGTTCGCTTCTAACTCCAATTCGAAGGATGTAGGACATCTGCAAAAAAACCGGCCCCCTCCCGCCAAGTGGCGAAAGGGGGCCGGACGACGATGCGACAAGGGCAAACAAACACAAGGAACGACAAGGAACGCCGAAGGAGAGCCCCCCCTATTTCTTCTTGGGGGAACGGCGGAAGTGCCAGCTTGCGAGTCCCACGATGCCGACCCCCAACAGCGACAGGGTCGCCGGTTCGGGAACCGCAGGCGGCGTGATGCCCGTGGCGCCATATCCCAGCACCACGTCGTTGGCGCAATATTCCACATAGCCGATGGCGAACTGCTCCCCCAAATAGATGGAGGGGCCGCCCAACGAGGCGAGCATGGCGAAATCGTAGACGTAATAGTTCAGACCGCTGCTCGTGAAATTCGCCTGACCGGTCTGCCAGGCGTCAGAGCCGTAACTGTCCACGTCGGTGAGCCCGCTGGCGATGCCGTTGATGTGATCCGTGCGCCCGGAGGTAGCGTACAGATAGGTGTAGCCGTCCCCGACCGAATACAGGCCGTCGTTCGTGGTGGCGTACCAGTCCCAGTCCTGCAAAGCCGCGAAGTTGTCCGAGTTTGTCACATCGCCGGTGCCCGTATACCCGGTGTTGATGAACAGCCGATGGGGGAAATAGGCGTTGCTGGAATAATTCATGTACACGGTGACCGTTTGCAGTTGTCCCGTGGTGTTGTCCCAACTCACGATGATTTGGGTTATGTCGGGCGCGCCGTTGACATCTTGGGACGCCAGCCCCGTCGTCCGGTCGTTCCACCCCCACTCGTTGATGGTGTCGGTGATGGTGACGCTGGCAGCCAGCGCCCGCCCCGACTGCGCCAATGCCAGGCACAGCGCCAAGGAGACCGCCCATTGCGCGTATTTTTTCATATTAAGCTCCTTTTTATCCACATGGGCCGTTTATGTATATAGATCAAACACAAGGCCGGCGCCCCGAACCGCGCTCCCCTCGCCCCCAGGCATGCTTGCGCGATCAGGCGTCGGCCGAGACATACGGCGGCGCCAGGCGCATTGCGGGGGTTCCGCGACAAGTCGGCAGACCGCCTGCCCAGCCCACTCCAAGTTAATAAAACCCGGCTATTGAGAGACCAATTGAAATGATTCTACTACATCACTAGGAAAATGAAAGGGTTCCCCGCAAAAAAAACTCAAAAAACTCAAACGGATGGGAAAAGAGGGGGATGGGGCGGGCGGCGCCTACGGGGAAACGGCAGCGACTTGTTTTCGGGGGGAGTTTAAAAAAAGGCAGGGGTGCCGGGTGTCGTCCCCAAAGTCTCCCGACGACGACCGCGACCAGGCGTCCCTGCCTTTCCTATGAAAAACGCCGCCAGCTTACTTCTTGTTGGAAGCGCGGCGGAACTGCCAAACGGCAAGCCCCACCATCCCAAGCCCCAACAGGGACAGGGTGGCAGGCTCGGGAACCGCAGGCGTGACGCCCGTGGCATACGCACCCACAAACACGTCATTGGCGCACGTTTCCGTGTAGGCGATGACGAATTGCGACCCGAGGTTGATGTTGAAGCTGGAGAAGTCGTATACGAACGTCAGCGGATTGGATGTGGTGGCCCAGCTCGAAGGACTATACACGGCATTCAGATAGTCACTGTCGATGCCGTTGATGTGGCCGCTGCGCCCGGAAGTGGCAAACGTATAATAGTCGGTATAGCTGTTGCCCGCTAAACCAGAGGTCACTTCATACAAAGTGCTGCTGGTCGCGGAAGTGGTCGTGACGTACCAGTCCCAATCCTGCAACGCGGTGAAGTAGGTGTTGTTGTTGACGTTCAGATCCCCCACATAGTCGGTGTTGATGTACAGGTTGTTGGTATAGTAGAAACTATTCCCTGTAGTGACCGTGACCGTCTGCAAATACCCCTGGCTGTCCCAGTCGACTGTGATGGTGTTGATCTGAGGATTTGAACCGTTGGACTCGATACCGCTCTTCCCGGTTTCGTTAGGGTTCCAGGCAAACTCGTAGATGTTGTCTGTGAACGTGTAGGTGCCTGCCACCGCCTGCCCGGTCTGGACAAGCCCCAGGCATAGCAACAGGGCGATGCCCCACTGCATGTACTTTCTCATGATGTAAGACCCCTTTCTAAATCTTACTTCGTGTATGTAACCATGTGATGTGTCGCCCGCCTTGTGGCGGCACGACGGCATTTTCCTTGTCCCCCTCCTTTCCTCCTCCGGCCTCGCCATGGGCGGAACCGGACAAAATGCGCCCGCAGGAGCGGCAGATGTCGGTCTGTGCATACCGCCTCCGCCACTTCCGCGCACAACGTGTCAAAAAATAAACTGACATGGCGGATTCTACTACAAGATTAAAAATATTGGTATGGAAATTTCATCGCATCGGCGATCTTTCAAAATCTGATCGGAACCTGCGATGGTGGAAGCGGGGAGAGCCGGCGAATCAATCCGGTGATTTTCCCCCCGGGGTGGCATATTGCATCCCCGGTGCCGATGGATGCCATTATTTATCCGTAGTTCGTTGCTATTTCAGCCGCTATCCTAAAGAACCGCCCGGTGCGCACAAACCCCGCCCGGTCTGTCGGACGCCCGTCGGTTTATGGTATAGTGGGCGGCGCGGTTCAAATATCAAACAAGTGGCAAAGGAAAATGTTTTGCTTAAGAACGTTGATGTAAACAACCTTCCTACGAGGAGAATCCCCATGAGACGAGCGAACACTTGGATTTTGGCTGCGGGGGTCGCGCTTTGGGCGGGCCTGTGGGCGGTCTCCGCCCCGGCGGCGGAGGCGTGCAAGCGCGACGATCTGAAGGCGATGGTCGGGAGATATTTCGCGGCGCTCGAGGCCCGCGACCCCTCGACGCTGCCGCTGGCGTCCGGCGCGAAGTTCACCGAGAACGGCGTGGCGATGCCGGTGGGCGAAGGGTTGTGGAAGACCGCCGGCAAGGTGGTGCTCAAGCGCGACCTCATCGACACCCTCGAGTGCGGCACGCATTCCAACGTGGTCATCGAAGAAAAGTACACAGCCCCCAAGACCCCCGCGCCCAAGGGCGGCCTGGGCATGGACATCGCCGCCAAGCCTCCGGCCGAGGGGGTCGTGCGCCCCATCCTGTACGGCGTCCGGCTCAAGGTCGATGACGGGAAGATATCCGAGATCGAGTCGTTCGTCGCCCGCGAGACCGAGTTCGCCTTCAACGCGCAGGGCGTCCTCGCGACCAAGGATCAGGACTGGGAGAGCGTCATCCCCGCCGCCGAGCGCAGCAGCCGCCTCGCCATGATCGCCGCCGCCGACGACTATTACGACATGTTCGTGGAGGAGCCCGAGGTCCACACCCCCTTCGCCTTCCCCTGCGACCGCTGGGAGAACGGCTTCCAGACCACGGCAGGCTCCCCGGACAGCACCATCATGATGACGGCGCACGACTGTTCACCCAAGGGCCTGGTCATCAAGACCCATGGCAAGCGGCGTTTCCTGGTGGACGTGGAGGCGGGGACGGTGGTGGCGTATGTGCATTTCGCCGGCGGGTTGCCGGACTTCCACATGTTCCGCATGAGAAACGGCAAGGTGGACTTGATCCAAGCGGTCATCGGCGCGGGCAGCAAGGACATGGGCTGGCCCGACGAAGCCGTCTGCAAGTAGGCCGTCGCGGCGCCCTGCGGCGCATGGCCGCGACACGGGCGCATCACCGCGTGACGAAGACGGGATACGACCGGATCTCGCCCTGGAGATACCGCGCCAGCAACCGCGCCTGAATCTCCAGCATGCGCCGGTAGCTGACGCGGTAGTCGAACTCCGGGTGCGTCACCAAGGCGTCCATGCGAAGTTCGTAGGCATGCAACAAACCCTTGCGCCCGCCCGCCGTCAACGCCACGGCCTGCCCCGCCGAGACGAAATCGCACGGCTGCACCATGCGGTTGTTGATGGCGGACAAGACCACCGATTCGGCGATGAGCGGGCGGAACGGCTCCATCAAATCGAGCGCCAGCGCGGGGCGGCCGAACCGGGGCTGGTGGTAAAACCCCAGCATGGGGTCGAACCCCACGGAATAGCACGCGACGGTGCAATCCTTGGCAAGCAGGCTGTAGGCATAGGACAGGAGCGCGTTGACCGCGTCCTTGGGGGGGCGGCGGTTTCGATGGGAGAAATCGAACTTGAACCGGTCGGACGCCTTGTCGCCCCCGTCGCCCCGGACCATGCCCGAGAATTCGCCGAAATACAACCTGGCGGCATGGCCTTCCATGCCGAGGAGCTCTTCGACGCTTGCCGCAGACGCCGCCTTCTCGGCCATGCGTTTCATTTGCCGCAACACCAGCGTGCGCGGCTCCACATGGTTGCGTTGCAACATCGTCCGCTGGTTCTTGATCTTGCCCGCCACCAGCTTCCGCGCCACGGAAAGCGGGAACCAGGCGTCGTCCGCAAGCCGGTACTGCGTCTTGCGCAGGAATACGTTCTTGGTGTTCATCCCGGCGGTGATGCCGTAAAACCATCCTCCTTGCGAAAAGTAGCAGATGGGGATGTCTTCCTGGCACAGCGCCTGGACGGCCTGCGTCGTGACTTGGATGTTTCCGAGCAGGTTCAACTGCGAAATCTCGCCGATGCGTATCTCCTTCCGGAGCGCGTCCTTTTCCCGCACCTGCAACACGCCGCCGGACTTGCCCACGCGCAGGCCGTGCGTGTTCAGGTAGACCGGCTTCAATTCGTCGCGGGGCGTGATCAGCCGACGGACCGGTTGCTCGGGCGGCGTCACCGCCGGCGGCTCCGCCCAAAGCGACAACTGGATCATCCCGCGCGAGGTTTCCCCCGGCGGGGGCGCGGCGGTCAATTTGACCGTCTCGTCCGGCAGGCAGATGCCGACGAGCGAGCACCCCGGGCACTTGGGCGAATCCTCGAGCGGGGGAGGGATGGCTTCGCCCGCCGCGACCGCACGCGCCGCCCGGATGGACTGTAGCGTTTCCTCCATCAAGGCGTCGTCGAACCGCACGCGCACCCGTTGGCGGGTTTTCATGTAATAGATCAGCCCCTCCTCGCAACGGTATCCGTTGTCGCGGAGGATCAGGCCCTGGACGGCCAGTTGCATTCTGTCGGACGGCCATGTCTCCAGACCGTCGTCCGTCTTTTTGGGCTCGCCGTGCTTGTAGTCCACGGGTGTCGCCGCCCCGCCGCCCACCTCGATCAGATCCATGCGGGCGATGACGCCATGGCGGTCGCTGGACATGGTGATGGAACGCGACCGCATGGTCTCGTCCGCCAGATCCCCTGGCGCGGGCAGGGGGGTCGGGCCCCTGTCAACGCGCCTATGCTGATGCAAGCCTTCGACGATGTCCGCGTTTTCCTTGAATACGCCCTCCACCCACTCGTAGAAAAAGACGCGGGGGCAATAGGCGAATTCGTTCAACATCCGCGCCGGGATATATTCAGGGAGGTCGGAATGCCGCGTTTCGTGCGGCGCGCCCTCGCGGATCTCGCGGACGAGGGTCGTTGCAACCGCTTCTGCCGATTCCGCCGCTCCTGTAGTTTCCATGGAAGCATCCTCTCGCGCAGCGGGATCGTCCAACCGGATTCGCAGCCAGCTTGGCTTCCCAGGCGAAAACACCCGCTCGGTTCACACCACGATGCAGGGGCTGTCCAAGCGCACGTAAGGCTTGCCCAACGCCGTGATCACCCTGTCGCCCCGCCCCTCGGCCGATCCCAGGTTCACGAATATCACCTGGTCGGCCTTGTGGTCGATGATGCCGTCGAGGTCGGCACGGCAACGCGCCAAGTCCTCCGCCGTGAACTGGCACTCGAAAATGGAAAATTGCAAATGGTCGCCATAGCCGCGCATCGCCTTATAGACGCAACGAAGGCGTTTTTCATCCGACACGTCATAGCAGACCAGGTACGTCGTTCGCATACGGAGGTCATATCGGCAAGACGTCGCCGAAGCGGTTCGTTTTAAACACAGGGGAGCCTTTAAAAACCTCGCAGACAAGGCGTCGCCGCAGGTCGAAAAGCGGGGTTCGCTGAGGCGAATGAGCATTTCCGGCCAAGGCGCAACGCGGCGTCCGGGGTTTTTCAGGGGTCCCCAGAGTCACTTGTCGAGCTGCCGTTTGACGTGGGCCGCAGCCGGACCCGTGGGCGCCAGCTCCAAGTACATCTTATAGGCGCCGACCGCCTTCGCCTTCTCGCCCATGCGGTCGTAGGCGTCCCCCGCGTTCAGGTAGGCGACCGCGCGCGAAGGATCCATCTTGATCGCGTTCTCGAACCAGCGCGCCGCCTCGGCGAACTTGTCCTGCCTGTAGTAGACGAAGCCCAGGTTGTTGGCGGCCAGGGCGAAGTCCGGCCGCAGCTTCAACGCCTCGGCGAACTCCGCCGCCGCCGCCGCGTACTGCTTCTCCCGGTAGAGCTGCAAGCCCCGGTCGTTGGCGCGCTGCGCCAATTGGCGCGGCGAGAGCTTGACGGGCGGGGGGACGACGATTTGCCGCGCCTCCCCTTGCAGATCCGTGATGGTGATCGGCGCGAGCGGCGCCGACTCCCCGCCCGGTGCGCCGGACGCCGCCGCCGCTTCGGCGAGCGGCGCGTCCAGCCTGCCGTTCAACGCGATCTCGGCGCTGGACAACTGCTCGCTCTGCCCGCTCAGGAACTCCGTCCCCCCTGCCAGCGCGAACACGAACTCCCCGCCCTCGGAGCCCGGCAGGCTGCCGAACGCCGGAGTCTGCGGGGACACGCTGGAGACCGCCGGGACGATGTACGCAGCCAGCTCCGTGGCGGTGATGAAGCTGTCGTTGTTGAGGTCGGCCTTGCCCGACAGCCCTTGGAGCAGCGCCCAGGTGAATATCGAGTGGCCGCCCGGCCCGCCGTCCGCCACCAGTTGGTCGCTGCCGCCGGCGGTCAGCATCTGCCGCCCCACGCGCTTGGCGTTCTCGCGCAGGAACGTCGCCGAGCTGACGCCCCGGGTCAGCCCCAGCCCGCTGTAGCAGGCGTCCATCACGAACAGCACATGCTTGGCGGGCAGGCTCTCGGCGATGTTCTGCAACTCCGTCATCGGGATGGCGTCCACGGAGAAGTCGGCGGGGTTGGAATCGACGGGGACGATGTAGCCCAGTTTGCGCCCCGAACTCAACTGGCGCGTCGCGCCGTGGCCGGCGAAGAAGACGAAGATCCGGTCGTCGGGCTTGACGCCCCCTTCGACGAACCGCTTGTGGAACGCGGTGAGGATGCCGTCGCGCGTCGCCTCCTCGTCCTTCAAGCTGACGATCCTCTCCGGCGCAAAGCCCGCCTCCTCGACCAGGAACCGCCGCACCGCCTCCGCGTCGCGCGTCGCGTATTGCAGCTTGGGCCACTTCGCGTAGCCGTCGATGCCGACCAGGAGCGCCCACCCGTCGCCGACGTCGCCGCCGATGCCCGCGCGGTTGAGCGTCGGCGCCGCCGCCTCGTCCGCCTTGAATGTGGCGCCGTCCCACGCCGCGAAGCGATAGCCTTCGGCGACCAGGCGGTCGAGCACCAACGGCAGCGCGGAGATGGTGCGCTCATGGATGTCATGGAAGAGGATGATGCCGCGCTTCTCCTTCTCCAGCGTGCGCATCACCCGGTCGGCGATGGAGCGCGGGACGGGATCCGCCCAGTCCAGGGAGTCGATGTTCCACAGCACCGACTTCAGATGCGCGTCGGAGATGGTGCGCATCGCCTGCGCGTTGTAAGCGCCGTAGGGGAAGCGGAACAGCGGCGCGCGCCGGCTGTCGATCGCCCGCAGCAGCGCGTCGGTGTCCAATATCTCGGACTTCAAGGCGTCGTCGGTCGCCTTGGAGAGCTGGGCGTGCGAATAGCTGTGGTTGCCGAGCACGAAGCCGGCTTTCTCCAGTTGGCGGCTGATCTCGGCGCTTTTGCGGAGCGTGACCTTCCCGTCCGCGTCCACGGCGCCCAGGTTGCGTCCGACTTGGAAAAACACCGCCGGAACCTCGTACTGCTTCAAAATGGCGGTGATCTCCGCCGTGTATTTCGCGTGCGGGCCGTCGTCGAAAGTGAGCGCCACCGTCCCCGCCGGCAGCTCGCGGCCCGAGAACCTCTCCGGCGCCTTCTGCGGGGGCGTCCCGCCTGCGGGGCTCTCCGGGCTCTGCGCACCCCCGGAGGGCGACTCGGGCTCCGGGTAGGGGACGATCACGCCGTAGTCTTTGAGTATCCGCTCGCGGGAATATTTTCGCCTCAGGTGGCTGACGTAGTCGTCCCAGCGCTCCCGCTTCAGGGGGATGGCGCGCGTCTCAAAGCGGCTGAAGATAGCGGAGACCTCCTTGTCGTAGTTGCGCTGGATCTCGTCGAGCGCCTCCAGATCCTCGGTGAGGCGCTTGTGGAATTTGACGGCGGTCAACGAGCTGTCGGTCGCGACGCCGGATTGCATCGCCGACAGGAACTCCCGGAACGCCAGACGGTCTGCGTCATAAAGCTCCCCGTCGGACTCGATGTAGTTCAGCCATCCATCCAAGACGGCGTAGCGCTCCGTGACGCCGAGATCCTTCGCGGCGAGCGCTGCGGCGACGCGCCCTTGCAACTTCTCCGCCAAGTCCAAGTTCTCGTGGAACAACATGCGGGCGACGGTGTCGGAGGCCCGCCGGTCGGCATCCGGCTGCTCCCGCTCGTCGGCGAGCAGGACGATCACCTTCCGGTAGCGGTCGAGGAACGCGCCCAGCTCGGCGCGGCCTTCGGCCTCCCGCGACGACGCCATGCCCGACAGGGTTTTGCCGTGTCCGGGGAACCCGGCTCCCTTGAGCGCCCAAATGACAGCGCCTGCGACGACGACCGCCGCCAGCGCGACGAGAACAGCTTTCTTCCTTGACATGCCCCTCCCTGCCGCCTACGAGTCATTTATACTGCAAATCATTTGTTTGCAATTATTTCCAAACCTCCAAAATTATAGGCGCGCCCCCCCGTCGAGTCAAGGGCGCCCACCAGGCAAGGAGTCGCGCAAAAAAGACGGTCGCCAAAGGATGGGAGGGGTGTGGCGGGACGCCGGCATTTTCCGCCATCACCTCTTTTATGGTTAGGGCGGTCGCCAGCCGGTCTGGTAGAATGCCCGGTCGCCTCCGGCAACGGAGCAATTGGAAAACACCTGACTGCGAGCCGCCAACTATGAACGACCGATTCCTGAAAGCCTGCCGCCGCGAAAAGACCGATCGCCCCCCCGTGTGGTTCATGCGGCAGGCGGGGCGTTACATGAAGTCGTACCGAGCCGTGCGCGAGCGGCATGGGCTGATGGAGATGTTCAAAGACCCCGACCTGGCCGCCGAGGTCACGCTCCAGCCGGTGCGCGCCTTCGCGCTGGACGCGGCGATCATCTTCGCCGACATCCTGTTGCCGCTCGAGGGCATGGGCGTCGCCTTCGAGTTCCAGGAAAAACGCGGCCCGGTCATGCGCGCCCCCGTGCGCACCCTCGCCGACATCGCGGCGCTGCGCGTCGCCGAGCCGGAGCGCGACCTCGGCTTCGTGCTGGAAAGCCTGCGGAGGGTGCGCGCGGAGCTCGAAGGCAAGCTGCCGCTCATCGGCTTCGCCGGCGCCCCCTTCACCTTGGCGGGATACGCCGTCGAAGGCGGCTCCTCGCCCAACCACCTGCGCACCAAGCAACTGATGTACCGCGAACCCGAAGCGTGGGATCAACTCATGGGGAAGCTCTGCGACACGGTCATCGCATTCCTGCGGGCGCAGGTGCGGGCGGGGGCGCAGGCTGTGCAGTTGTTCGACTCCTGGGTGGGGTGCCTGAGCCCGTCCGACTACCGGCGCTACGTGCTGCCGCACTCGCGGCGGATTTTCGCGGCGCTCGCGGAAGAGGGCGTCCCCACCGTCCATTTCGGCACGGCGACGGCGGGGCTGCTCCCCCTGATGGCGGAGGCGGGGGGCGACGTCATCGGCGCGGATTGGCGCATCTCGTTAAGCGAGGCGTGGCGCGCCGTCGGCGGCGCGGAGGTGCGCGGCATCCAGGGGAACCTCGACCCCGTCGCCATGCTGGCGCCGTGGGAGGTGTTGCGGAAGGAGGCGCAGGCGGTGTTGGACGAGGCGGGGGGGGTGCCGGGTCACGTCTTCAACCTCGGGCATGGGCTGTTGCCCGAGACGCCGGAGGACGCGGTGAAGGCGCTTGCCGACTTCGTCCACGAACACGGCGGCGGGTCGCCCGGATAGCCCTGCGGGGCGGGACGCGGCGCGGCGCCCCCCTTCCCCGCCCCGCACCCGCCGTCGTCAAAAACCTGCGGCGCGCCGTGGCGGCCGCTCAACCGACCTCCTCGACCATGCCGCTGTGCAGGTCGTAACGCATCCCGACCACCGTGACATCCGCGCCCGACGCCCAAGGGAGCGACTGAATGGTCGCCACGGCGTTCTCGACGTTCACATCGACGGCCGCAGCCGCGAGGTCTCCCCCCGCGCCCGCCCTCGCGGCGGCGGCTGGGATGATCGCATCGAGCTTCCCGAGCGCAGCCCCCAGATGCCCGTCGGCGGCGGCGCCATCCACCACGGACTGCACCGCGCCGCAGCCGGTGTGGCCCAAGACGACGACCAGGCGCGTCCCCAAGTGTTCGACCGCGTACTGGGCGCTCGCCAGCGCCGCCTCGTCCAGCATGTGCCCCGCCGTGCGGATGACGAACAGGTCGCCGATTCCGCAGTCGAAGAGCAGCTCCACCGGCGCGCGGGAGTCTGAGCAGGCGACCACGACCGCCAGCGGATGCTGCCCGGACGTCAATTCCTTCCTCCGCGCGACGCTCTGGCGCGGATGCGCCGCCAAACCCTCGGCATAACGCTTATTGCCTTCCTTCAACGTCCGCAACCCCTCCGCCGGGCCCGGCCCCGCACTCGCCTTGTCATGCATGGAAACGACCTTTCTCCGACAAACCCCGACAAACCTCGCCCCGACCGAACCCTAAAGTGCGCCGTCAACGACACCGGATGCCGCGTCGCGCCTTGTCTACGGGGTCTTTAGAGGCCCCCCTGCCGTTGTCACCGCGCGAAATACTTTTTCCTGGAATACTCGTACAGCTCGTCCAGGAACGCCGGCGTCATGGCGAACGCGCCATAGAAACCGAGGATCGCGGGTTTCCCCTTCTCGGAGAAACGGTCGCAGTACTCCCTCGCCCTTCTGCGCTGTTCGCCTTCCGGGGTCGTCTCCGGATCGAACTTGTCGGGGACGACGGCGACGACGATCTTGTCGCCCCAGTCGTCGTAGAGCTTGTGGGTGTCGTTCATCGGCATCGGATCCCACATGTCGAAACCGGCTTCCACGAAGATGTTGCAGCGGGTTTCGATGTTGCCGCAGGAGTGCAGCGTGGCATACCTGCCCTTGGCGTGGATGTGACCGATCAGCTCCTTCATGTACGGCAGGAACAGCTCGCGGGCAACCTGTTCCGAGAAGAACGGGTTCTTCTGGGCGCCCCAGTCGTCATGGATGTTGAAGCCGTCCATGTGCGGGAAGTATTCGACGAACTTGTCCACGATCTTGATCCCGAGGTCGGTCGTCACCTCAAACAGCTCCTTGATCGCGTCCTGCTGTTCTTCGTCGATGAGGGCCATGGCTGCGGGCATGAAGCTCATGAAGGATATGAGGCGTTCGAACCAGAAGCCGTTGATCAGGCTGGTCTGCAACGACTGCGCCATGTTGGGAGGGGTGGCGTCCACCGCGCCCGCCCAGTCCCAGGCATCGACATCGGGGAACTTGATCTTGTCTTTCCATTCGTTCGCGTCCGCGAGGAGGGGGGCTTGCCCGGGGCGCTCGATAGCCCCGCCGGCCGAGGCGACGAATTGCCAGTCGATGCCGAAGGCGTCCCGCGTCAGGGCGCCGTCGGGCAGGTCCAAGCTGCCGCGGCCGAGGTTGTTGTTGTAGACGTCCGGCACGAACATCGCCATCTCGGCGCTGGTCGGGAACCAATACGGGTCTTTCTCGTAGAACATCGCCTGGATGTTCTCGCGCATGGAGGCGGGATGGGAGCGGATGGGTTGGGGCGGCCCGAAAAGAGGGGTCGCCTCATAGGCGATTTTGAGTTCCGAGGGATGAAACGGGATCTTCCTGTGCATGGGAGAGCGCTCCTTAGCCTTTGACTGGCAAACGATTGTTTTATATTGCGACACAAACCATTCGAGCGAGAAAGGACGAGCATACCAGAACACCGGGAGGGCTTTTCAACAAAAAAATGACCTGGAGGAAGGGGTGCCGCTTTCGATCTTGCCCCGCCAGACGGGCGTCGCCTTGCACCGCTGCGTGGTTTTCGCGTCGCGCGGGGCGCGCCCGGTTTTCAAACGGCTATCGTCCCCGCCTCGTAGACTTTCGTCTCGTCCCCGCCGAGGTAGCTGGTCAGCGCGATTTCCTTGAAGCCGAACCGTTCGTAGTAGCCGATGTGCTTCGAGGCCTGTTTCGAGCTTGTCGATTTGGCTGACCGAACCTGAGGTCGCAATTCTCATTCTTATCCTCCTGCGCCGGGAAGCGAGCCGGGAACGACGGCACCGCCGTCCATGCGGTGACGAGCCGGCGCTCCGGCGGATGGATCCCCCCCAGGCTATTCGTCTTGCGGCTCAAACGCCCAAGGAGCGCCCGAGCGCCTTGGCCTGTTCCAGCTCCGGGCGTCCGGCGATCTCCCCGGGCCCGTGGAGCCCCGCCGCGAGGATCAGCCCCTTTTCCGTGGCGCCGGAAAAACGGATCATTTCCCGGAACATCGCGACCGTCGGGGCGCATACGGCCGCATCCCCGTTTCCGCAGGTGGCGAGAACCACCACGTCCTTTTTCTGCTTTCCGGCCGGAAGCAGCGCATAAGTCCGGTCGATCAGCAGTTTGAGTTGGGCGGTGACGCCGAAGAAGTACACGGGCGTCGCGAAAACGACCACGTCGGCTTCCCGGTAAGACTGCAGGATGGGCGCCATGTCGTCGTCTTTTTGGACGCACACGCCGCCGGTTTCGAAACAGCCGTTGCAGCCGAGGCAGGCGCGTATGTGCTTTTCCGCAGCATGTATGATGGCAAGTTCGCATCCCGCCTCGCGCGCACCCTGCGCAAACGCCTCCGCGAGGAGTTGCGTGTTGCCGCCTTTGCGCGGCGAGCCTGTGAGCACAAGCACGTTTTTTCCCATGACCGATGTCCTCCTGCTGTGAGTCAAGCGGCAAGGATAACACAGATCTTCGCCCAAGGGCCAGACGCGGGGCGCATCGAGTGGCGCATCGAGTGGGGGGCGTATGCCGTAAGCCCAAAGAATCAATCACAGAATCAAGCCGTTGATAAACAACAATTTGACGACAAGTGAAATTTTTTCTTGATTCATGCCTTGACAATCGACGTGAATCAATTCACAATGCTAATCCTTTAACGGGGAGTTCTCGGTGGAGATAGC
The DNA here is from genome assembly GCA_031271905.1 of Acidobacteriota bacterium. Lineage (GTDB taxonomy): Bacteria > Acidobacteriota > UBA6911 > UBA6911 > UBA6911 > UBA6911. Next base: position 30,466 of record JAISUT010000040.1, on the reverse strand, counting down.
ACCTTATCGGACGATAGGTCGGTTGACGCGCTACTGGCGCACCCTGCGTGACCTTGCGGCCGAAGGCGAGTCGCACATCTATTCACACCTCTTGGCCGCAAAGGCCCAGGTGACCGCCGCCCAGGTGCGCCGCGACCTGATGGTTCTGGGTTACACCGGGACGCCGGCGCGCGGCTACGAGGTCAAAAAGTTGCGCGAGCACATCGAGACGTTCCTGTTCCCCGCCCCCGAAAACCAGCAGAAGGCGGCGCTCGCCGGAGTCGGCAACTTCGGGCGCGCGCTCCTGAAGTTCTTTTCGGGACGGCGCCCGACGCTGAAGATCGTCGCCTCGTTCGAGGCCGACGCGGACAAGTTCGACCGCGTGATCGGCGGCTGCCGCTGTTACCCGATAGAAAAAGCCGCCGAGGTCATCCGGGGGCAGGACATCACGGTCGGCATCCTGGCCGTGCCCGACCGTGAGGCGCAGGAGGTGGCGGACATATTCGTGGAGGCGGGGGTGCGGGGGATCATGAACTTCGCCCGGACGCCGCTCCAGACGCCGGAGAGCGTCTACGTCGAGGAGATAGACCTGGCGATGTCGATGGACCGGGTGGCGTTCTTCGCGCGCCAGGCGCGCCAGTCCGAGCAGGACGCGCAGAATGCACAGAATGCGCAAGACGCCTGCGGCGCAGGCGGGGGGGCGGGAGAGCGCCGCGCACCCTAAATGCGTCGCGAAGCGGCAGAGTCGCGGGGCGGGCGAGGGTCGCGGCAAGGCGAAAGGGTTTTACAGGTTGCAGTCGGATGGCGCGTGCGCCGTTCGTAATCGTTTGGAGGAGAATGATCACATGAGCGCTGTGGAGTCCGTTTTGAAAAAACACCCCGGAGCGGGGCGGGACGCCCTGATCCCCATCTTGCAAGAGGTGCAGGAGGACGAGGGGTACCTGTCCCGCGAGGCGATCGCCGAGATCGGCAAGCACCTCGGCATCCCGACCGCCAAGATATACGGCGTGGCGACTTTCTACAACCAGTTCCGCTTCCAGCCCAAGGGCAAGTACCATTTCATGGTCTGTCGCGGGACGGCGTGCCACGTCAAAGGCTCCAACCGCGTGCTGGAGACGGCCGAGAAGGAGCTGGGCCTGAAGCCGGGGCAGACCTCGCGCGACCGGCTCTTCAGCCTCGAAGTGGTCGCCTGCATGGGCGCATGCGGGCTGTCGCCGGTGATGAACCTCAACGGCGAGTTCTACGCCAAGGTGACCCCCCAGAAGCTGGTGAAAATCATTCAGGAATGCAGGGAAACGGAGGGGGGCGATGGCCGCTAAGACTGGAAGCAAAGCTAAAAACATAGTCGTCGAGCCCAGCGGGAAGTGCTGGGTCGGGTTCAACGAGGTCTCCGGCGGCCTGCTCGAAGCCCTCAAGGCGGAGCCCTTCGTCGGCGCGCGCCAGAAAGGCCCGAAGGCCGTCCAAGAGCTGCTGGCCTCCCTGCGGCGCGAAACGGTCGCCCAGCCCGCCGTCTTCATCGGCGCGGGCACCTGCGGGCTCGGCGCGGGCGCGGCCAAGACCATCGCCGCCGTCAAGAAGTTCCTGGAGGAGCGCCGGATCAAGGCCGACGTCATCGAGGTCGGTTGCAACGGCATGTGCTCGGACGAGCCCATCGTGGACATCCAGATGCCGGGCCGCGCGCGCGTCAGCTTCGGGCCGGTCACGGAAGACAAGGCCGCCGGCCTGCTCGAAGCGGTGCTCGTGGACGGCGCCGTCCCCGGAGGGCTGGTGCTGGGCCAGTACGCCGTCAAGGGCGCGCAGCCGTGGGACGGCGTGCCGCTCCTCGAAGACCACCCCTTCCTGAAAAACCAGGTGCGCGTGGTGCTGGGCGCGAGCGGCATCATCAACCCGCGCGACATCAACGAGTACATCGCCCGCGGCGGCTACAGCGCCATCGCCAAGGTCTTGGCGACGATGAAGCCGGAGGACGTCTGCGCCGCGGTCGAAAAGAGCGGTTTGCGCGGCAGGGGGGGCGGCGGCTTCCTGACCGGGCTCAAGTGGAAGTTCGCGCGCGCCTCCGTCGCCGACCAGAAATACCTGATCTGCAACGCCGACGAGGGCGATCCGGGCGCGTTCATGGACCGCGCCGTCTGCGAGAGCGACCCGCACCGGCTCCTGGAGGGGATGCTGATAGCGGCCTACGCCATCGGCGCGACCAAGGCGTACATCTACATCCGCGCCGAGTACCCGCTGGCGATCAAGCACCTGAACGAGGCGTTCGCCCAGGCGCGCGCCTGCGGCCTGATAGGCGAGAACGTCCTCGGCAGCGGCTTCGACTTCGAGATCAAGCTCAAGATGGGGGCGGGCGCCTTCGTCTGCGGCGAGGAGACGGCGCTCATCCACTCCATCGAAGGCAAGCGCGGGATGCCGCGCCCCCGCCCCCCCTTCCCGGCGGCGTCGGGGCTGTTCGGCAAGCCGACCATCATCAACAACGTCGAGACGCTGTCGAACCTGCCGGTCATCCTGGACCGCGGCGCGGAGTGGTACGCCGCGATGGGCACCGCGGGCAGCAAGGGGACGAAGGTCTTCGCCCTGTCCGGCATGGTGCGCCGCACGGGCCTGGTCGAGATACCGATGGGGACGCCCCTGCGCGAGGTGGTCTACGACATCGGCGGCGGCATCCCGAACAACAAGAAGTGCAAGGCGGTGCAGATCGGCGGCCCCTCGGGCGGCTGCGTCCCGGCGGCGCACCTGGACATCCAGACCGACTACGAGAAGCTCAAGGCGTTCGGCACCATCATGGGCTCCGGCGGCCTGGTGGTCGTGGACGAATCGACCTGCATGGTCGATTTCGCCAAGTATTTCATGGAGTTCATCCAGTCCGAGAGCTGCGGCAAGTGCATCCCCTGCCGTGAGGGGACGCGCCGGATGCTGGAGATCCTCACGAGCCTCACCCGCCCGCGCCACAAGGAGGCGGGCATCGACCCGCTCCTGCGCGTGCAGGGGATCATGCGCCTGCAGGAGCTGGGCGAGATGATCCGCTCCACGAGCCTGTGCGGGCTGGGGCAGTCCGCCCCCAACCCCGTGCTCTCCACCCTGAAGTGGTTCCGCGACGAGTACGAGGCGCACCTGTACGAGCGCCGCTGTCCCGCAGGCTCCTGCAAGGAGCTGACGGGCGCGCCTTGCCAAAGCGGCTGCCCCGTGGGCACCGAGGCGTGGCGCTACGTCGCCCTGGTCGGGCGCGGCGAGTACGCGGAAGCCTACAAGGTCATCCGCGACGCCAACCCCTTCCCGTCCGCCTGCGCGCGCGTCTGCAACCACCCGTGCGAGAAGGTCTGCCGCGCCGGGGCGACCGGGGGCGAGCCCATCGCCATCCGCAGCCTGAAGCGCTTCGTGGTCGATTCCGCCGAGCCGCCCGCCCCCGCGGCGGTCTCCGCCAACAAGGACGCCGCGAGGGTCGCGGTGGTGGGCGCGGGTCCGGCGGGCTTGGCCGCCGCCAACGCCCTTTCGCTGAAGGGGCATCGGGTGACGGTGTTCGAGCGCGAGCAGAAGGCGGGCGGCATGCTCGCCGCCGCGATCCCCGCATACCGGCTCCCCAAGGACATCCTTGAAAAAGAAATCGCGTCGCTTTTGAACGACAACCTGAAGATCGAGTACGGCAAGGCGCTGGGCAAGGACTTCACCGTCGATGCGCTGCTCAAGGATGGCTACAAGGCGGTCTTCGTCGCCACCGGCTCGCAAGCCAGCAAAAAGCTCGACCTGGAGGGCGAGGACGCCGAAGGGATCATGCCCGGCATCAAGTTCCTCAAGGCATGGAACCTGCGCGGCGAAAACCTCGCCAAGGGCAGGGTGGGCGTCGTCGGCGGCGGCAACTCCGCAATGGACGCTGCGCGCGTGGCGTTGCGCCAGCCGGGGGTGGACAGCGTGACGGTCTTCTACCGCCGCACCCGCGAGAGCATGCCGGCGTTCGAGGAGGAGATCGAGGCGGGGATCGAGGAAGGCATAACCTTGGAAACGCTGGCGACCCCGGTGGCCGTCGGCCGGAAGGACGGCAAGCTTGCGTCGTTGACGCTGTTGCGCAACGAGCTGGGCGCGCCCGACGCCTCGGGACGCCGCACGCCGGTGCCGATCAAGGGGTCTGAGTTCGAAGTGCCGCTCGACACCCTGATCGTCGCCATCAGCGAGGAGCCGGAGACGGCGGGGATGGACGGCGTGGCCCTCAGCAAATGGGGGACGGTGGAGGTGTCGCCCGAATCGTTGGCGACCAACGTCGCGGGCGTCTTCGCCGGGGGCGACGTTGTGACCGGCCCCAGCACCGTCATCGGCGGCGTCGCGGCGGGCAAGAAGGCGGCGGTGATGATCGACCGCTACCTCTCCGGCAAGCTCATGAGGGAGCTGCCCAAGGTCGTCCTCCCCACGGTCTACGTGGCGCCTGTGGCCACAGGGGACGGGGACGGCGGCGAGGAGGGCGAGGTCTTCCGCTTGAAGCTGCCCGTCCTTACGGCGGCGCAGCGCAAAGGCGGGTTCGCCGAGGTGGAGCTGACGCCCGACGAAGCCGGTGCCAAGGCGGAGGCGTTGCGTTGCGCGCGCTGCGACTTGGAGTTCACGCAACCGAGGTAGGCGGTCGAGCCGGCGCAAGGCGGGGTGGGCTGACGGCTTTGCGCGACGCCCCGCCTTTGCGGCCGGGATGCGGTCGGGAAGCACTTTAGATTCGAGGGAACCTTAAAAGCTCGCAGACAGGGCGCAATGCGGCATCCGGGGTTTTTAGCGGTTCCCTTGAGAAGCCGAGGGAAAGACGATGATCGAGATGCAGGTGGACGGAAGAACGATTGAAGCCGGGGAGGGCGAGACGATACTCGCCGCCCTGAAGCGGGAGGGGATCCACGTCCCCACCCTGTGCCACATGGAGGGGCTGCCGCCGAGCGGCGCCTGCCGCATGTGCGTGGTGGAGCAGGAAGGGACGGGGGCGCTGCTCCCCTCCTGCTCCTATCCGGTCTCGCCGGGGATGAAGGTGCGCACGCGCTCGCCCAAAGTCCTGAATGCGCGCAAGACCATCGTCGAGCTGCTGCTCAGCAACCACCCCGACGACTGCCTCTACTGCGTGCGAAGCGGCAACTGCGAGCTGCAGCGGCTGGCCGAGGCGATGGGCGTGCGCCAGCGTTCGTTGCGCGGCGCGAAGAACCACCGGCCGCACGACGTCTCGGGCGCCGTCGTGCGCGACCCGGACAAGTGCATCCTGTGCGGCCGCTGCGTGCGGGTCTGCGAGGAGGTGCAGGGGATATGCTGCATCGACTTCGTCGGGCGCGGTTGCAAGACCTACATCGGCACGACGTTCGACCAGGGGTTGAACGTCTCGACCTGCGTCAACTGCGGGCAGTGCATCGTCGCCTGCCCCACCGGGGCGCTGACCGAGCACTCCTGCCTGAACGAGGTGGTGGCGGCGCTCTCCGACCCGGACAAGGTGGTGATCGCCCAGCACGCCCCGGCGGTCTCGGTGAGCCTGGCCGAGGAGTTCGGCGTCCCCGCCGGGCAGGACGTAGACGGCAAGATGGTGGCGGCGTTGCGTCTGCTGGGCTTCGACTGGGTGTTCGACACCTCGTTCACCGCCGACCTGACCATCATGGAGGAGGGCTCGGAGCTGGCGCACCGCATCGCAAGCGGCGGCGTCCTGCCGATGTTCACGAGCTGCTCGCCAGGCTGGATCAAGTTCGTGGAGCAGTTCTACCCCGACCTCATCCCCAACCTTTCTTCCTGCAAGAGCCCCCAGCAGATGATGGGGGCGATCATCAAGAGCTACTTCGCGGAGAAGGAGAACCTCGACCCCAAGAAGGTCGTCAGCGTCTCGATCATGCCCTGCACCGCGAAGAAGTTCGAGAGCGGGCGGCCGGAGATGGGGCGCGACCACACGCCGGACGTGGACTACGTCCTGACGACGCGCGAGCTGGGGCGCCTGCTGCGCATGTTCGGCGTCAACCTGATGGGCATCGAGCCGCAGACGGCGGACAACCCCTTCGGCGAGCGTTCGACGGCGGGGAAGATCTTCGGCGCGTCGGGCGGCGTGATGGAGGCTGCCATCCGCACGGCGAACTTCCTGCTGACGGGCGAGGAGCTGCCCAAGCTCGACGTGCTGCCGGTGCGCGGCATGAAGGGGCGCAAGGAGCTGCGCGCGAAGATCGGCGACCTGGAGGTGGGGGCGGCGGTGGTCAACAGCCTGTCCGGCGCCCGCAAGATGCTCGACGAGATCCGCGCCGGGCGCAGCGATTTGCAGTTCATCGAGTTCATGACCTGCCCGGGCGGCTGCATCAACGGCGGCGGTCAGCCCATCGGCATCGACCCGGACGCGGCGAAGGCGCGCATGGCGGCGTTGTACAAGATAGACGAGACGGCGAAGCTGCGGGTCAGCCACAAGAACCCTTACGTCAAGCGGCTGTACGACGAGTTCCTGGGCAAGCCCCTGGGGGAGAAGAGCCATCACCTCCTGCACACGAAGTATGCGGCGCGCGAGGTTTTATAGGAGCCTGCAAAAACCTCGCAGACAAGGCGTCGCCGCAGGTCGAAAAGCGGAGTTTGCTGCGGCGAAGGGGCGTTTTCGACCAAGGCGCTGGCGCCGGCATCCGGGTTTTTTCGCAGGATCCCTTATAGGAGATTGGAAATGAAGAAGAAGATACTGGTGATGGACGACGACTTCATCCTGCTGGAGCTGCTGGGGAAGACGCTGGAGAAGGCGGGGTACGAGGTACGGACGGCGGAGAGCCGCCCGGCTGCGGAAGAGGCGCTTCTGGGCTTCAAGCCGGACTTGGCGATCATGGATTTGATCGTGGACGAGCCGGACTCCGGCTTCATCTTGGCGCACGAGATCAAGCAGCTATACCCCGGCACGCCGATGCTTTTGCTGACGGCGGCGCGGGGGGTGACGGGCTTGCAGTTCGAGGCGCAGAGCCCGGAGGCGAAGTCGTGGGTGGTGGTGGACAAGATGCTGGACAAGCCCGTCCGTCCCGAGCAGTTGCTGGAGGAGATCCGCAAGCTGCTAGGCGAACCCGCCGAAGCCGCACACTAAGCCCACGAGCAAATCTGCACGAAAGCAGGGCGGGAGCGGAAGCCCCCGCCCCCAGCCTTGTCCACGTCCCCTCCCCCCCGGACAACCGTGAATATGGAAAATGCGATTTATTCTGCATTTTCCATTAGCCGGTTTGAAAACCGCGCACGGAAACCATGCCCGGAGGTTGAGGGGAGATCCGGTATGTGTGCGGTGGGGACGGAGCCCGCCGGGGATGCCGAAGGCGACGGTGACGGTTTGTGGCAACGCCTCCCGGCGCCGGCTTTTTTCACGGGCGCCCCTCCGGCACCCCTCAGTCGCGCCCTTCGCCGCTTTCGTGCCCCGTCCCCGCCCCCAAGAGGTGCGGCGTCAGTCCGGCGTCTCGTCGCCGGGGCGTCGCAACGTCGGCCGCGTCCGCCGGGACGGCTCCTCGCCCGCGCCGCCGCCATCGGGGTCGTCCGGGTTGGGCGCGCCGTCTTCGGTGCGCCGCCGCAGCGTCGGGCGCTTCGGCTCGTTCGGGTCGCGTTCCGCGTCGTCCTTCTGCGCGGTGTCGAACGCCTGCACCCGCGCCTTGACGCGGTCGAACTCGGATGTGTTGACGATGTAGTTGTCTTTCTCCGGGAGGTGGCGCTGTTCGTCCAAGGCGGCGACGATGCGGTCGTTGGTGGAGGGGTGGGTGCGGAACCAGCCCGCCAGCCGCCCCGGCTTGTCCTTCTCCTCCGCCTGCAACTTCTCGAAGAACGAGACGAAGCTGTTCGGGTCGTAGCCGGTGTTCCAGAGGTATTGGATGCCGAGCTGATCCGCCTCCCGCTCCGAGTCGCGCGTCACCCCCAGCAATTCGAGGTTGATGCCCAGCCCCAGGCCGTTCTGCATCGCCATCTGCGTCCAGTAGCCGCCGAAGATCATCGCCGGGATGGCCGCCAGTTGCAGGTACTGCCCCTTGGACATGCGCGCCGTGGCGTGTCGCGCAGTGACGTGCGAGATCTCGTGCGCCATGACCCCCGCCAGCTCCGACTCGTTGTCCGCCGCCAGTATCAGCCCCTTGTTGACGTAGAAGAAGCCGCCGGGAAATGCGAAGGCGTTCACCTCGTCGGTGTCCACCACCTTCACGTGGAAGGGGACTTTGGCGTCGGAGTGCTTGACGATGTTCTGCGCGATGCGGTCCACGTATTCGTTCACCACCGGGTCGTCCAGGATCTGCGCGGTCTGCTCGAACTCGGCGGCAGCCTGCTGCCCCAGCTCGATCTCCTTCTCCAGCGAGACCATGTTGGGGAAGATGCCGTAGACGCGCCCGCCCGAGACGCTGCGGTTGCCGATGTTCTCGATGTCGTCGTTTTTGCGCGCCAGCGCCGACGGCGCGCACGCCGCGACCAAGGCGGCGGACAGGAAAAAGGCTGCGATCCCCCTCGAACTCCTCTTCATAAGCCCCCCCCACTTTCCACACTAGACGTGCGCGACGGCGAAAACGTTCAAAAAACAGAAATGATATTAGTATCTTTCCCGCCGGGATGCCAGTGGGCGGGGGGGACGGCTGACGCAAAAACCCGAAGTGCAGGGCCTCAATCACTGCAAAGGGTTGCGCGGCGCGGGCGAACAGCCTAATATTTCGGGGCCGGAGCCGGGCAGGCAATCGCGAGCTTGTAAAAGTTCGAGGAAAGTCCGAACTCCACAGGGCGGTGTGCCTCGTAACGCGAGGGAGGGGCGACCCTACGGAAAGCGCCACAGAAAATATACCGCCCCGCAGGCCGCGGGTTCGCCCGAGGCGGCGGGGTAAGGGTGAAAAGGTGCGGTAAGAGCGCACCGCGTCACTGGTGACAGGGACGGCATGGCAAGCCCCACACGGAGCAAGTTCAAATAGAAAAGCGTTCCCGCAAGGGATAAGGGCGGCCCGTCCGAAGCTTTTGGGTAGAATGCTCGACCGCAGGGGCGACCCTGCGGCTAGATGAATGATTGCCGCTTCCGTCCCGCGCCCCGTGCGCCCCGGGCGGAGGAACAGAATTCGGCTTACCGCCTGGCTCCGGCGCAAGCCCATGCCTTGCCTGCGACCGGCGGGGGGCTCCCCTGCCGACGCCATCCGCCTTTGGAGCCCGCGCCCCGTCGCCGTCTTGTCGGCGGACGCCGGTTTCCTCAGTCGGCGCGCAGGGCGCGTGATTTCGCGACGGCCGCCCGCCACGACGCGGCATGCATCAGGGAAAGATTGCGCTGCGCCGGGGTTGCGCGCTTGATCGCCGACCCGGCGACAGCCTAGAATGCGGGAGGCCTGGCCGATGGCGCGGGAGGCGTATATGGGCATGGACGTGCGGAAGGCGGCGGTGGCGGGGCGGTTCTATCCGGGGAAGGCGGGGGATCTGCGCAAGGCGGTCGAATCCTTCACCCGGAAGGCGGCGGGGCGGGCGCAGGTGGACGCAAAGGCCGTCCTCGTCCCGCACGCGGGCTACGTCTACTCGGGGGCGGCGGCGGGGGAGGTGTTCGCCTCCGTGCGCCTGCCGCAACGCATCGCCATCCTCTGCCCCAACCACACCGGCGATGGCGCGCCCCTCGCGCTCGCCCCCGCCGGGGCGTGGGAGACGCCGCTGGGATTGGCGGAGGTCGATGCGGAGATGAACGCGGCGTTGCTGAAGGAATGCCCCCATCTCAAAGAGGACGCCGCCGCGCACCGCCGCGACCACGCCATCGAGGTGCAACTCCCCTTCCTGCAAGTGCTGCGCCCCGGCTTCCGTTTTTCCGCGATCTGCGTCCGCTCCGTCGATTACGGCGCCTTGGAGGCGCTGGGGCACGCCTTGGCGCGTGTCGCCGCCGCATCCCGGGCCAAGGCGGGGGTGGACGTCCTGCCGGTGATCAGCTCCGACATGACGCATTACGTCACCGCCGGCGTCGCCGAGCGGCAAGACAGGATGGCGCTCGCGCACGTCGAGGCGCTCGACCCGCGCGGGCTTTACAGGACTGTCGTCGGCAACGACATCACCATGTGCGGCTTCGCCCCCGCCGTCGCCGTGCTCGTCGCGTGCCGCGACCTGGGCGCGACCAAGGGCGAGACGGTCTGCTACACCAACTCCGGCGCGGCCAGCGGCGACTTCTCCGACGTGGTCGCCTATGCGGGGGTGGTCATCCGCTGACCGCCGTTTGTCGCACACGTTGCAGGCCTGTCGCGTCAATCCGTGGAGAAGAAGCCCCGGATGGCGTCCAGCAGCGCGGGGACGGTGCTGGCGGCGGGAACGATCTCCGCGATCTTTCCCCGCTCCGCAAGCGCGGCGGCGGTGACCGGCCCGATGGCGGCGGCGACAGACCCGCAAAGCAGGCGCCGCACCCCTTCCCCGTCCCCGCCGCCTGTGGCCTCGGCGGCGGTCGCAAGGAAGTTCCGCACCGCCGCCGCGCTGGTGAATACGAGCAGATCAGGCGCCGAGGCGCCGAGCGACTTGCGCAACGCCGCGTCCGGCGCGGGTCGGACTGACTCGTAACAGGGGACGACGTCCACCTCGCATCCTGCGGCGGCAAGCGCTTCCGGCAGGAACTCCCGCGCCTCCGCCGCGCGCGGCAACAGGATGCGCAAACCCTGCAACCCGCCCCCGCCGCCGTGACGCCGCTCCAGCGATTCCAACACCCCTTCGGCGACGAACTTCCCGGCGGTCAACTCCACGTGGAACCCCCGCTCCCGCGCCGCCGCCGCCGTGGCGGGCCCGATGGCGCAGGCTTTTGGGGTGTCGTGTGCGTGAGGCGCGCCGCCGCGCAACGCCCGCAACCGCTCGTCGAAGAACGCGACGCCCCAGGCGCTGGTGAAGACGATCCAGTCGTATCGGGCGAGCCGCCCGATCGCCCCGTCGAGCGCGGCTTTGTCGGCGACCTCCCGCGCTTCGAGGACGGGGACGGGGAGCGCCCGCGCCCCCATCGCCGCAAGTCCGGCGGTCAGCCCCGGCGACAGCTTGGCGCTGGCGGCGACCAGCGCGACCTTGCCCGCGAGGGCGCCGGGCGCGCCGAGGGCGGGGGAGGCGTATGGCGGGACGGGCGTCTCCCTTTCAGCGTCGGAACTCATCGAGGATCTCCCGCCCCCCCGCGTCCAGGATCCGCGCCGCCAGCGCGGCGACCAGCTCCGCGCCCCTCCCCGGCGGGCCCGAGAGGGCGTCGCGCACCACGCGCCGACCGTCGGGCGATGCCACTACGGCGTCCATCTCGATGACGCCCCCGCCCCCGGAACGGGTCACGCGGGCGTAGATGGCGATCGGCACGTTGCAACCGCCCCCCAGCCGCTCCAGGAAGTCGCGCTCCGCCGCCACCGCCATCGCCGTGGGGGGGTGGTCCAGCCTGGAGGCGACGCTGCGGGCGAAGTCGTCGTCCGCCCTCGTCTCGACCGCCAGCGCCCCCTGTCCGGGGGCGGGGAGCATCTCGGCGGGCTGGAATGCGTAGGAGACCAACCGTTGCAAGCCGAGCCGCCGCAGCCCCGCGCACGCCAGGGCGACGGCGTCGTATTGCCCCGCCTCCATCTTGCGGATGCGGGTGTCCACGTTGCCGCGGATGTCGAGGATCTCGATGTCGGGGCGCAGGGCGAGCAACTGCGCCTGCCGCCGGAAACTGCCGGTGCCGACGCGCGCGCCGGGGGGGAGGATGGCAAGGGGCGTGCGCGCGCCGGGCGCGGGCTTGTCGATGACGAGCGCGTCAAGCGCGGGCTTGTTGATGACGAGCGCGTCAAACGCGCTCTCGCGTTCGGGCACGGCGGCGATGCACAGCCCCGGCGCCAAGACGGTCGGCACGTCCTTCATGCTGTGGACGGCGAGGTCGATCTCGCCGCCGAGGAGCGCCTGCTCCAGCTCCTTGACGAAAACCCCGGCGCCGGACGAGCCGGCGGTTTCCGCAGGGGTGCGGAGCGACGTCGCCTGGTCTTTGTCGGCGGAGGTCTTGATGATCCTCACCTCGGTCGCGACCTCCGGCGCCAGCCGCCGCAACTCCGCCTGCATGAAGCGGGTCTGCGCCAAGGCGAGGGCGCTGCCGCGCGAGCCGATGACGAGGCGTCGCCCGCGCGTGGGTGCCGAGGGCGAGCCGTCGCCGCCGTGCCGTCCGCTGGTCGTCACTTGGCGTCCTTTGCTTGGAAAAGCCGCATGAGCAGGGCGGCGCTGGCATGCTCCTCCGGCGAGTTCTGGCTGTCGCGCAACTCCATGAGCAGCGGGTGCGCGATCTTCGCGGCGATGCGCGCCGCCATCGCCTCCATCTCCTCGACCGCCTTGGCGTCCTGCGGCCCGATGCGGCGCAGACAGCGCTCCAACTCGGCGCGGCAGATCTCCTCGATGCGCCCTTGTATCTGCATGGCCGCGGGGGCTGAGCGCGTGGCGCGCAGCCTGTTGCTGAAGTTGCGGACTTCATGGTCGATGATCTTCTCGGCGGCGGCCGCCGCCTTGACCCGCTCGGCGAGGTTGGCTTCCACGACGCTCGACAGGTCGTCCACGTCATAGCAGAAGACGCCGTCGATCTCCGAGACCGCCGGGTCCACGTTGCGCGGCACGGCGATGTCGATGAACACCATCGGCTCGTTCTTGCGATCCCTCCAGACCTCGCGCACCAGCTCCCGTCCGACCAGTATGTCCGCCGCGCCGGTCGAGGTCAGGACGATGTCGGCGCGCGCGAGGGCGTCGCGCAGCCGTTCGAAGGGGTGGGCGGTGCCGTGGAACCTCCCCGCCAGCTCCTGCGCCGCCGCATAGCTGCGGTTGGTGACCTCGATGGCGCCGACCCCGGAGTCCGCCAAGTGCTGGGCGACGACCTCCCCCATTTCGCCCGCCCCCACGATCAGGACGCGCTTCCTGCCAAGGTCGCCGTAGACCTTCCGCGCCAACTCCACGGCGGCGGAGCCCGCCGAGACCGGGTATTCGCCGATGCCGGTCTCCGTGCGCACCCGCTTGGCGACGCGGAATGCGGCTTGGAACAGCCCGTTGAGGCGGCTGCCGACGGTCTGCGCCTCCACCGCCGCGCCGTAGCACGACTTCACCTGCCCGAGGATCTGCGGCTCGCCCAATATCATGGAGTCGAGCGAGCTGGCGACGCGGAAGACGTGGCGGATGGCGAAGTCGCCGTGGTGGCGGTAGAGGATGTCCCGCAACTCCCCGCGCCCGATGCCGCTGCCCTCGGCGAGGAAGCCCTCCATGGCGGCGACGCCCGCAGACGGCTCCTCCACCGTCGCCACCAGCTCCACGCGGTTGCAGGTGGAGAGGATGGCGGCTTCGGCGACGCCCTCGCAAGCCCGTAACGCGCGCAACGCCCCCGCCAGCCGCTCCGCGCCGAAGGCGGCCTTCTGCCGCACGTCCAGCGGCGCCGTGCGGTGGTTCAAGCCGATTAAGACAAGATGCTCCATGACAGTCTCTGCGAACCCTAGGTGACCTCGGCGGCGGCCGGCCGCGCCGCACCCGCCCCGCCGGCCACAAACAGCCGATTACAAATACCGGTGCAAGCCCCAGTTGACCCCGAAGGTCGCCAGCGCCGAGGTCAACCCCACGACGCTTATCCACGCCGCCCACCGCCCCCGCCAGCGCGCCGAGAGCCGGTAGTTGACGAGGATGAAGTAGATCGCCCAGGTGACCAGCGCGGCGGTCTCCTTGGGGTCCCAGCCCCAGAAGCGCCCCCACGCCTGCTGCGCCCAGATCGCGCCGGAGATGATCGTGAGGCTCATGGCGACGAACCCCGTGAACAGGAAGCGGCGCATCAGCTCGTCGCAGACCTGGAGCGGCGGCAGCCGGAAATAGAGGAAGTGGAAGTTCTTCCCCTTGAGCTCCTTTTCCTGCACCAGGTACAGCACGCCGGCGACGGAGGTCAGGAAGAACGCCGCGTAGGCGACGAACGCGGCCCCTGCGTGGAAATAGACCCATCCGCTCCTCAGGAACTGCGGGATGGTGTGCTGCTCGTCCCAGGCGAGCTGCGAGAGGATCGTCAGCGCGGAGACCAGCGGCAGGGCGAACGCCCCCAGCGCGTGGATGCGGTAGCGGACGTTGGCGACCATGAACGCGAGCGAGACGCACCAGGCGAAGAAGCAGAGCGACTCGGACAGGTTGGTGATCGGCAAGTGGCCGCGCGCGCCCCCCAGCAGCGTGAGGAAGGCGGTGTGGCAGGCGAACCCGGCGAACACCATGCCGAGGGCGAGGCGCACGAACACCTGCCGCTTCCTGTAGAACCCGAAGATGGAGTGCAGGAGGCCCAGGATGTACAGCACGATGGTCGCCGTCAGGAGCCAGCTCATACGTTCTCGCGTTTTCCCGCAATCTAGCCGGTGGCTGGAAATGCGAACGGCGATTTTATCACCTGCGGGAAACCTCCGGCAAGGTCGCGTCGCAGGCAAAAGCGGCAAACCGACGGAACTGCGGGCGCCGCCCGCCGCGCTACGGCGCCTTGCACTCGAAGTTGGCGGCGTCGTTGGCGCTGCCCACCCCCTTGTATCTCGCCACCTGCGGGTAGGGGCAGAGCGGGCGCGACATCACCACCCTGCCCCCGGAGACGCGGTGCGCGATGACGCGCTCCGGCGCCTCGCCCGCCTCCACCCAGCGCTCCAGCGCCCCCATGAAGTCCGCTTGGTCCGGGCCGCGCCCGCCGCTGCAATGGCCCACGCCGGGGAGCATGAACAGCCGCATCCATCGGTCGGGTTGTGCGCCCGTCTCGGACTTCGCCTGCTCGTAGTAGTTGACGGTGTTCTCCGGCGCGATGCCCATGTCGTCCCAGCCGTGGTAGAGGAGCAGCTTCCCGCCGCGCGCCTGGAACGCCCCGAGGTCGGGGTCGATGGCGTTGATGAAGCCGGTCTTGGCGTCCGCCGCCGCGAGGTCTCGCTCCAGGTCGAACGTCCGCCAATCCCATTTCGCGTCCTGGGTGGTCAAGAGCATCGTCCCGACGGAGACGGGCGAGGGCTGGGCGCCGGACAGCATGCTCCAGGCGTATTCGCCGCCGTGCGCCTTGCCCGGGAACACGACCGCGCCCGAGGCGGTGGTGACGGGGGCGTAGGCCCTTTTGAGCGTCTCGACCTGCCCCGCCGTGAGGCAGCCGGGGGCGTCGCCCCCCGCGCAGCGCAACGCCGCCGGGTCGAACCGGCACCGCTTCGGGTCTTGCAAAAGGCCGTCTTTGACGCCGTCGAGCGCGTCGCACGCATCGAGCACCGCCCGGTTCAGCAGGTCCAGCTTGTCGGCGGGGACTTTCAGCGCGTCGTCCCCCATCACCGGGACGGTCAGCGCCAAATCCGCCACGTG
This sequence comes from Acidobacteriota bacterium, assembly GCA_031271905.1. GTDB lineage: Bacteria > Acidobacteriota > UBA6911 > UBA6911 > UBA6911 > UBA6911. Next base: position 15,265 of record JAISUT010000040.1, on the reverse strand, counting down.
CAGGTGGCTGTGGTAGTTCGCGGGCGCGCCCGCGACGATGGCGTCGTAGTCCTCGGGATAGCGTTGCGCCTCCATCAGCCCCTGCCGCCCGCCGGTGGAGCAGCCGTTCCAGTAGGAGAGCCGCGCCTTCTCCCCGTAGAACGCCTCGATGAGCGACTTGGAGCGCACGGTCATCTCGTGCACGGCGCGGTAGGCGTAATCGACCACCTTCTCCGGGTGGCCGATGCCGAACAGGGCGTCGCCCCCCTTGTGCCCGGTGTCGTTGGACGCCGTGGCGTAGCCTTCGCCGAGCGCCGTCGCCATCGCGGGCAGGCTCAAGCCGCCCGCCCAGCCGCCGCCCCCGACCGCCTGGAACTTGCCGTTCCAAGTCTCCGTGGGGAGCCAAAGCTCCATCTCGATGTGGGAGTCCGCCGAAGGGGTGAGGACGGCGGCGACGCGGCAATAGGCGGGCAGCGTCGTCGCGGAGGTCGCCGCCTTGCCCGCCGGGGCGGCGGGGAATGCCGTCGGCGCAGGCGACCCCGCCGGGACCAGTTCGGCGGCGGCGACCCGCATCCCCGGGTCGGAGAGCGACCGCAAGTCCCCGCAAGCGGTGGCGGCGAAGACGGCGTGTCCGGAGAAAAACAAGGCGACGAACAAGGCTGCGAATCGGCTGATCATCGGTGCCCCTCCTTGGCGGCGGTTCCATTTGACGGCTGGCGACGGGACGCCAAACGGCTTCCCCGGGAGCCTGCAACAAAAATAAATACGCCGGCGGCGGGAAAACAGTTCGCGATTGCCGTTCGTATTTACCGGGTGGTGCAACTATAATCATCCGGCCCGGCGTCGGCGGCCGGCGTGGGCCGGGATGTCGCGGGCGGCTGTCAACATCGACGGGGCGTCCTGCGGGTTTTCGCAGGCGCCCGGTGTCTGGAGGAGGACTTGAGATGAAGCGAAGTCGTTTTGTTTTCCTGTTGGCGGTCGCCGCGTGCCTGTCGCTTGCGGCCGCAGGCGCCCTCGCCCAGGAGCAGGGGCGGGAATACGTGCCGTCGGTCGGGCAGGCGGGCAAGGACGTCGTCTGGGTGCCGACGCCGCAAGACCTGGTGGACGCGATGCTGGACATGGCGGAGGTCACCGCCGCAGACTACGTCATCGACCTGGGCTCGGGCGACGGGCGCACGGTCATCACCGCCGCCAAGCGGGGCGCGACGGCGATGGGGATAGAATACAACCCCGACATGGTGGAGCTCGCCGAACGCAACGCCGCCAAGGCGGGGGTCTCCGACAAGGCCACCTTCGTCAAAGCCGACCTTTTCGAGAGCGACTTCTCCCGCGCGACGGTGATCACCATGTTCCTCCTGCCGCGCATCAACCTGGAGCTGCGCCCCAAGATCCTGGACATGAAGCCGGGGACGCGCGTCGTCTCCAACAGCTTCGACATGGAGCTGTGGAAGGCGGACCAGGCCACGACCCTCACCGAGGATTGCGCAGGCTGGTGCACCGCCTACCTCTGGATCGTCCCGGCGAAGGTGGACGGCGAATGGAAGCTGGACGGCGGCGCGCTGTCGTTGCGCCAGACGTTCCAGGAGGTCACCGGCAAGATCACCGTCGGCGGGAAGACGTCGGATCTGGTCGGCAAGCTGGACGGGGACGTCATACGCTTCGAGGCGGGGGGCGAGGAGTTCACCGGCAAGGTGGTCGGCGGCGCGATCTCCGGCACGCGCGCCCGGGGCGGGTCGTGGCGCGCCACGCGCTAGAGGCGCAACGCCGCATGGCGGGCGGGGGCGGGCGGTGCCACGCCCCGCCCCTCCCTGTCGGGAGCCTCTGAAACCCTCCCGGGCCAAGGCGCAACGCGGCGTCCGGTTTTTTGGAGGCTCCCTATCTCTTGTAGAAGGCCTTGATGCGCTCCACCACATAGTCGCGCTGGGCGTCGGACAACTCCGGGTAGACCGGCAGCGCCAGCACCTCCTGCGTGGCGCGGCGCGACTGCGGCAGGTCCTCGGGCGCGTAGCCGAGGTCTTTGAAGCACGCCTGCTCGTGCAGCGACACCGGGTAGTAGACCTCGCACCCCACCCCCGACCCCTTCAAAAACGCCTGGAGCGCGTCGCGCTCGCGGCAGCGGATGACGTACTGGTGGAAGATGTGCGTCCTGCCGGGCAGGGTGGCGGGCGGCGTCACCTCTCCCAGGAGCCCCGCCGCCTCGAACGCCTCCGCGTATTTCCCGGCGTGTTCCGCGCGCTTGGCGGACCAGCCGTCCAGGTGGGGCAGCTTCACCCGCAGCACCGCCGCCTGCAACTCGTCCAAGCGGCTGTTGAATCCCACGACGTCGTGGTAGTAGCGGTGGTGCGCGCCGTGTCCGCGCAGCAGGCGCACGCGGTCCGCCAGCCCCTTGTCGGACGTGACCACCATGCCGCCGTCCCCCGCCCCGCCGAGGTTCTTCGAAGGGAAGAAGCTGAAGCAGCCCAGCGTCCCCAGCGCCCCCGCCTTCCTCCCCTTGTAGGACGCGCCGATGGCCTGGCAGGCGTCCTCGACCACGGGGATGCCGCGTCCCGCGGCGAGGGCGTTGATCTCGTCCATGTCGGCGCACTGGCCGTAGAGGTGGACCGGCAGGATCGCCTTGACCGTCAGGCGCGAGGCTTTGTGGACGGTCGCGCCCGTCGCCGGGTCGCGCTCGCACTCGTCGTCGAGAAACGCCGCCAGCGCCCGGGGGCACATCTCGAAGCCGTCCGGCTCGATGTCGATGAAGACGGGGCGTGCGCCGAGGTTGACGACCGCCCCCGCCGTGGCGAAGAAGGTGAAGGGCGTCGTGACGACGGCGTCCCCGCGCCCGACGCCGAGCGCCTTCATCGCCAGGAGCAGCGAATCGGTCCCCGACGCCACGCCGACCGCGCAGGAGACGCCGCAATGGCGGGCGACCTCCTCCTCCAGCGCCGCGCCGTGCGCCCCCAGCACGAAGCGCTGGGTCTCGAAGACCTCGTCGATGACGGGTTTGACCTTGTCCTTGATCGTCTCGTATTGAGCCCGCAGATCCAGCAGGGGCACGTCCATGAAATCACCTCTGTAGCCATGTCAAGTCATAACAGGGGGTCTCTGAAAACCCCGCAGGCAAGGCGCAACGCAGCGTCCGGGGTTTTTAGAGGTTCCCGACATCACATCGCGGAACGCCTCGCCGACGCACGGGCGCGTCACGGGGCGAGCGGGCGCACGGCGCCCATGCCCTCCAAGCCGCCCCTCAGCACGGGGATCGGGCCCCGGATCAGCAGCACCTCGCCGCCCGGGAGCACCCAGGAGTTGGCCGCCCGTTGCACAGCGGCGGCGTCGCTGCGCCTCACCCGGTCGAGGAAGAAGCCGGCGTAGTCGCTCCCCAGGCGGTACAGCTCGGCGTCCAGCAGGACGCCGCACATGCCGGACGCCGTCCCCAGCCGCCCGGCGAACTCGTCGGTCAGCCGCCGCCGCGCGACGGCGAGCTCCTCCTCGGTCACCGGCGACTGCTTCATCTCGTCGATAGCCGCGTGGATGGCGCGCACCTGTTCGATAGCCTGCTCCGCCGCCGCCTGCCCCTGGATGTAGAACGGGCTGGCGAGGCGCCGCCCCTCCGCGCCCACCGTCAGCAGCGAGGTGGGCAGGATCTGGTTGATCCGGTCTTCGAGGATGCGGATCGCCAGGAGCGCGTTCACGTACTCGGGGTCTTCGTGGCGCGGGAACATGCCGCCGATGACGAATTGCGCCGCCGGGGAGCCGGGGTCGTTCTCCGCGTAGACCTCGCGCCCCGCCGGGCTCTTGGGGCGGGTGAAGGTGAACGGCACCTCGTCGTTGCGCACCCAGACGCCCCAGATGCGGGCGATGCGCGGGTGCGCCGTCGCCGGGTCGATGTCCCCCACGACCTCCAACGCCGCCTGGTTCGGCGAGAAGAAGCGGCGGTAGAAGTAGCGGACGTCGCCCAGCGTCAGGGCGCCCACGCTCTCCGCAGTCCCCATCAGCGGGCGGGCGTAGGTCGTCCCCTGGAACAGGATCGCCTCGAACTGGCTGCGGATGCGCTGGCGCGGGTCGGGCGGCGCCTGCAACTCGTCCAAGACCGACTGCTTCGCCGCGGCAAAGTCGTCCTCCTCGAAACGCGCCTCCCCGACTATTTGGTACAGCAACAGCGACGCGCGCTCGAAGCTGGCGACCGGGGCGTGCAACAGGATGCGCACGCCGTCCCAGTCGCAACGCACCTCCACCGACGCCCCCAGGTATTCCAGCTCCGACTGGATGTCCGCCGCCGAGCGGTCCTCGGTCGCCTTCATCAACATGCGGGAGACCAGGTGGGCGAGCCCGCCCTTCCCCTCGGGGTCGAACGCCGACCCGTAGCGCAACACCAGCCCCAGCGCCATCGCGTCGCCGAAGTCCTTCGAGTGCGCCACCGTGACCTGGAGGTCGTTCAGGAGGCGCTTGCCGGACAGCGCCGGCGTGTCGCCTTGCGCCGCGCCCTGGACGCCCGCCGCGCCGACCGCAGACACCAACAGGAGCAATGCCGCCACGCGCCTCGACCACCTCGACCAATGGGGAAAAACAGACCGCATCTCGCCTTCCTCGCGGTTATGCCACCGCTTCCGATTCATGGGCCATGCCTGCGAAACGCCTCCGCAGGCGCCGATTGCGAACTGGGATTCTACTACATCGCCGGGGGGAAGGGGAGGTCTTGTCGCAGGCTGTGCGCTTCGGCGTCCGCCGGGGGGGGCGGCGGCTCGCGTCGGCCCGCCGCCGCAGGTTGCGCCCGGGCGATGCGGATCTGCTATAATCCGTCTTTGCCGGAGGGTGAAGACGATGGCCGAATTCAAAATCGAACCGCAGCAGACCTCGCGTTCCAAGACCATGCTCGTCTCCGTGGCGGTGTTGCTCGCGCTGGTGGCGGGCATAGCCCTCTACGTCCGCAAGCACCCGCCGCAACCGCGCCCGGCCGCGACGGTCGTCATCCCGGACGTGTTGCGCGCAGGCGACACCAACTTCGAATACTACAAGGGCAAAGTCCGCATCGAGGACGTCAAGGCCAGCCTGGGGCTCAACTACAACAACGCCCGCATCGCGATGGTCGCCGGCACGGTGCTCAACGACGGCGACCGCAAGCTGGAGGCGCTGGAGCTGCACGTCACGCTCTACGACGTGTGGGACAAGCTCTCGAAGGAGAAGACGGCGTATGCCGTGCGCCCCGGCGTGGGCTTCAACCCCAAGCCGATGGAGCCGCTGGAGCGGCGCACCTTCAACATCGCCATCGAGGGGGTGGAATACTACTGGAACCCCAAGCGCGTCGAGCTGGAGATCACCGGCCTGAAATACAAGTAGGGGCGGCGCGCCCCTACGCATCGAAGGTTGCCTCATGGACGATGGGAAGGTTCGACGGATTCACCTGGCGGGGATATGCGGGACGGCGATGGCGTCGCTCGGCGCGATGCTGAAAGACCGCGGCTTCGAGGTCACCGGCTCGGACGAGGGCGTCTACCCGCCGATGAGCGACTTCCTGGCGCAAAGGCGGATCGACGTGCGCCAAGGGTACGGCGAGGGGAACCTCAGCCCCGCGCCCGACCTCGTGGTGGTCGGCAACGCCCTCTCCCGCGGCAACCCCGAGGTCGAGAGGGCGCTCGACGGGCGCATCCCCCTCATGTCGCTGCCCGAGGCGCTCAAAACCTTCTTCCTGCGCGAAAGGACCCCCGTCGTCGTCACCGGCACGCACGGCAAGACCACCACGACATCCATGATCGCCTGGGGGCTCGCCTCCGCCGGCCGCCGGCCGGACTTCCTGGTCGGCGGCATCGCGGAGAACTTCCAGTCGAGCTACGGGCTGGGCGCAGCCCAGGGGGAGGGCGCCCCCTTCGTCATCGAAGGGGACGAGTACGACTCGGCGTTCTTCGACAAGGGGCCGAAGTTCCTCCACTACCTGCCCTGGCTCGCGGTCGTCGGCAACGTCGAGTTCGACCACGCCGACATCTACGGGGATCTGGACGCCGTGAAGCTGCAATTCCGGCGCTTCGTGAACCTCATACCCCGGAGCGGGTTCCTCGCCGTGGGTTCGGACAGCCCCGGCGCGCTGGATGTGTGCCGAGACGGCTTCTGCGACATGGAGACCTTCGGCATAGGGGGGGCGCCCGACTGGGGCGCGCGCGACATCCGGGCGCACGCCGGAGGCTGCGACTTCGCCATAACCTATCGCGGCGAGGGGTTCATCTCCGCCCGCATGGGGTTGTTCGGGGACTACAACGTCCGCAACGCCCTGGCGGCGACGGCGGTCTTGCACCGCCTGGGCGTCCCCGCCGGGGACATCCGCAAAGGGCTGGAGACCTTCGCCGGGGTGCGCCGCCGCCTGCAACTGCGCGCCGAGGTGGACGGCGTCCGCGTCTACGAGGACTTCGCGCACCATCCGACGGCGGTGCGCGAGACGCTGGCGGCCGTGCGCGCCGCCTTCCGCCCCGAAAGGCTCTGGGCGGTCTACGAGCCCCGCTCCGCCACCAGCCGCCGCAACGTCTTCCAGGGCGAGATCGCCGAGGCGCTCTCGCTCGCCGATTGCGTGGCGCTCCCGCCGCTCTTCCGCCCCGAGAAGGTGCCGGCCGCCGAACGGCTGGACGAAGGGCGCCTGGTCGCAGACCTGCGGGCGCGCGGCGCGCAGGCGTGGAGCCTCGGCTCGGCGGACGGGATCGCCGAGAAGGTGGGCGCGGAGGCGCGGCCGGGCGACCTGGTCGTCATCATGTCCAACGGCGGCTTCGACGGCATCTACGAGAAGCTGCCCGCCCGCCTGCGGGCCAGGTCGCGATGAGATGGAAATGCGGCGACGGGCGGTGAAAATGCGACGCGGGGGCGGCGGAAGCGTATAAGCGTGGGGGGGCGTGGCGTTCGCCGCCCCGCCCCTTGCCACGGGGGACGGGATTCCATGCGGCCTTGGGCGGCGTTGGCGCCGGACGGGGCGCGGAGGGGGACATGCAGATACGAAAGTTGATCTATGCGGCGATGGTTCTCCTCGCCGCGGCGGCGCTGACGCCGGGGTTCCTCGGCGGACAGCAGCCGGACGGCGCGGAGCGCCCCGCCCTGTCCGCCGGACAGGTGGCGGAAGGCGCGGCGGAGGGGGCGGACGCGGACGACGAGGCGGAAGACCTCTCCTCGTTCCGCATCGGCGTGGCGGTGGACATGGTCTCCGTCCCCGTGACGGTGCGCAAGTCCGACGGCAGCTTCATCAAGGGGTTGAAGCAGAAATCGTTCAAGGTCCTGGAAGACGGCGTGCCGCAGGAGATCGTCTTTTTCGCGCAGGAGGGGTTGCCTACGCACGTCGCCATGGTGCTGGACATCAGCGGCAGCGTCAACCACGAGTGGGGCTCGATAAAATACGCCGCCAAGCGGTTCCTGGAGCATCTGCGCCCGGACGACGACTTCTCCCTGACCACCTTCAACGACGAGATCAGGCTCCGCGTCAACTGGGGGCGCAACATCGCCCGCGTCAGCCCCGTGCTGACCTCGGTCTACTGCAAGGGCAACACCAAGCTGTGGGACGCCATCTGGGTCGTCTCCACCGAGGTCTTCAAGGGGCGGGACGGCAAGAAGGTGATCATCATCATGAGCGACGGGTTGGACAACCAGAGTCTGGTCGGATACTCCGACGCGGTGAAGGCGGCCGTGGAGGCGGAGGTCGCCATATACGTCGTCAGCAAGACGCAGGCGTTGCGCGACTACATCGACCCCGACCGGGGCATCCCGCCCGAGATCTTCGCCCGCGCCGACGCCGTGTTGCGCCGCCTGGCGCATGACACCGGGGGGCGCGTGCTCTACCCGAACAACTTCGGTCAGCTCGACGAGATATACGCCGAGGTCGATGAGGAGCTGCGCAACCAGTACACCTTGGGCTACATCTCCACCAACGCCAAGAAAGACGGCTCCTATCGCGAGATCGACGTCGGCGTCGCGGGGAAGGGCGTCGTGGTCAGCGCCCGCCCCGGATACTACGCGCCGAAAAAATAAGGCAGGCGTCCTGCGGCGTCCGAGCCGCCGCAGACGCGCGCCCACCCCACATCCCATCGATTTATGGGGGGCTCTAAAAACCTCGCAGGCAAGGCGCAGCGCAGCGTCCGGGGTTTTTAGAGCCCCCTTTATGCAATTACAATATTCCAACCATCGGAAATTCATAGTAAGGTTAACGACGCTTTGAACCGATGGGGGAGATGATGGGGAGGGCTGCGGGAGCCCATGCCCCCCCACTTGTGAAGAGGCATGGACGCCTATGGAATTCTATGAACAGGAAGTGGTGAAGTTGCTGGGCGCCGGGAAGGGGCGGGTCGCCACCGACGATTTCTTCATGTCCGTGAAGGAGAGGGACGGGATGCTTTCCGTCAGCGTGTTCAACACCCGGGGCGGGACGCTGGAGCAACGCCTGCGAGCCGGCGAGTTCGAGGTGCGCACGCCGGTGGTCTCCTACTACCCCGGGCAGGTGTCGCGCACCCCGGACCTCCACTACTATTACCAAGGCAAGGAATTCAAGCCCTCCTACGACTTCATACGGGCGTGTTACGACTTCTTTGAGACCCTGGGCAGGCTCGACCTCTCGGACTCCATCGCCGACTGCGTCACGCGCCGCCTGAAGGAGTTCGAGGAGGACGGCTACACCTGCTGGTCCAAGGACAGGGCGCTGTTGCTGTGCAGGGGGGAGGCCGCGCCGTCGCCGGGCGCGGAGAAACTCAGCTTCCGCAAGGCGCGGAAGCTCTGGGTGACGAAGGAGACCGGCGGCGTGAGCGCCATCAACGACGTCTACCGGCTCTATCCCACCGCGCCGGACGAGTCCGCGCCCGGCAGGGGAGCCGCGGAGGGCGGGGGGAGGACGAGATGAAGCTAGGGGTGATAGACTACATCGACTGCGCCCACTACATCCCCGGGCATGGCAAATGCGGGGAGGTCCACGGGCACACTTACAAGGTCGAGGTCGTGATCGAGGGGGAGAAGGACGCCTCGGGCATGATCATCGACTTCTCCGAGTTGAAGAAATCGATCAAGGCCGGCCTGGCGCACTTCGACCACAAGATGCTGAACGAGATCATCGAGTTCCCATCGGTCGAGAACATCTGCGAGGCGGTCAAGGCGAAGCTGGCTGAGGGGATCCCCTTCCCTTTCACCCTGCGCATCTGGGAAGGGCACGGCAAATGGGTGGAGATGTAGCCGCGCCGTCGGCGTCCCCCGCCGGCCCGCCCCCTACTTCGCCGGCGCCAGTTGCGGATACATCGTGGGGCTGAAGAGCAGCTTCGCCCACTCCTCGTCCTCCGCCATCGCCGCCTCCACGGACTCCTTCGCGGCGCCCGGCTCCGCCGACACCAGCCAGCCGTACTCCCTGTCCAGCGCCTCGCCCAAGGGCTTCATCTTGTCCAGGCCGGGCTGCTTGGCGCGCGTCAAGGGGATCCGCTTGCCCGTCGTGTAGCGCAACCACTGCCGCAACCCGCCCTGGAAGCTCATGCCGATGTTCTCCAGCTTGCGGCTCTTGATGTGGCGGAAAGGGACGTCGGTGCTCTTGGCGGGGATGAAGTCCACGACGACGGAATAGGAGTTCCGCTTGACCTGGCGCACCTCCCCGACGACCGCCCATTGGGCGCTCACCCAGTTCGCCAGCGAGGAGGCGGACTCGTCCGTGAAGCTGCGCGCGGCCTGCGCCGCCGCGATGGCGGTGGGCATCACATCCGGGAGCGGCACCATGTCGAGGTCGGGGTATTGGCGGCTCGCCTTCAGCAGGAGCGCGGGCGCGGCCATCGCCATCCATTGCATGTCGGCGGGCTTCATCGCGCCGGACTTCCCGTCGAGCCCCTCGTCCACTGCGAACGCGAACGGGAGGACGACCACGCGCACCGGCCCCGAGTCCTCGACCGCGACCCTCGTCTTCTTGGAACAGGCGGTCTGCGCCGAGGCGAGCAACACGGCGGCCGCCAGGACGGCGAGCGCGCCGCGCGCGGATAACTTCCCGATGCGACCATCCCACTTGCACATACGATCTGTCATGACCCACCTCAGTAAACGATGCCGACGCCCTTCGCGACCCGTCATACGGTCAAAAGCGCAAGACATTCTTACTCAGGAGCGGTGAAAACGCAACCGTCCCGCGCAACCTCCCCGCGCAAAGAGGATTTGCCCTTGTAATAAAAGCCGGAAATGCTGTAGGAATATGGGGCGGCGAAGCGACCTTCGCCCCATTTTCTTTCACCAGCGGAACGACGGGAGGCGTCTGTGAACAAATTCATCTTGGTGGCGGGTCTGTCATTGGTCTTCATGTGGGCGCTGGCGGCGGCGTCGGGCTTGCACGCGCAACAGGCGCTGTTCGGCGGCCCGGAGGTCGTCTCGCCCGAAATACGCGCCGACGGCGCGGTGACCTTCCGCTTGTCGGCGCCGCAGGCGGCGAAGGTCGAGGTGACGGGGGACTTCTTGCCGCCGCAGAAGGCGAAGACGCCTTCCGGCGCGTCCGACGGGCCGGGTGTGGCGGCGCTCGTCAAAAACGCCAAGGGCGTCTGGGAGTACACCACCCCCGCGCCGCTCGAACCGGAGCTTTACAGCTACTCCTTCCTCGTCGATGGCGTGAAGGTGACCGACCCGGCGAACGTCTACATGATCCGCGACGTGGCGTCGGTCACGAGCGTCTTCATAATAGGGGGCGGGGCGGGCGACGCCCGCGCCGACCTCTACAAGGTCAACGCCGTGCCGCACGGCAGCGTCACGCGGCGCTGGTACGAAAGCCCCGCGCTCGGGAAGGCGCGCCGCATCACCGTCTACACCCCGCCGGGGTACGAGGCGGGCGCGGACGCGCTCCCGGTGCTGTACCTGTTGCACGGCGCGGGGGGCGACGAGGAGGCGTGGGTGTCGCTCGGGCGCACGGCGCAGATCCTGGACAACCTCATCGCGCAGGGCAAGGCGAAGCCGATGATCGTCGTGATGCCCAACGGCAACGCCGACCAGGAGGCGGCGCCGGGCGAGTCGTCCCTCGGCTTCGAGGAGCGTCCGTCGATGATGCGCGCCCGCATGATGGACGGCGCCTACGAGGCGTCGTTCCCCGACATCGTAAGGTTCGTCGAGGGCAGCTACCGCGTGCGGAAGGACAAGGCGGGGCGCGCCATCTGCGGTCTGTCGATGGGCGGCTTCCACTCGATGCAGATCTCCAAGGAGCACCCCGACCTGTTCGACTACGTGGGCCTGTTCTCGGCGGCGGTCATGCCGCGCGAGGGGGGGGCCTCGCCCGTCTACCAAGACCTGGACGCCAAGCTGAAGGCGCAGTTCGACAAAAAACCCAAGCTGTACTGGATAGCCATCGGCAAGACCGACTTCCTGTACCAGGCCAACGTGGACTTCCGCAAGAAGCTCGACGCGGGCAAATTCCCCTACACGTACCGCGAGACGGACGGGGGGCACATCTGGCGCAACTGGCGCATCTACCTGTCGGAGTTCGCGCCGATGCTGTTCCGTTGATTTTTCCCGGCGGGGTGCGGCGGCGCGCCCCAAAGGCGTTCCGCGCCGCACCCCGCCAAGGTCTGCCGTTCCATGCGCCCGCATCGCCCCCCTCGGCGGCGGGACGCCGCAACGCCGACAGCCGCAACGCCCGGGGTTTGACAATCCGCCGCCCAGATACTATGAATTCTCCATGTCGATGGAGACCTCGGCAGATCATTGACCCAGGGGGGGACACGGAAAATGCGGTTGGACAAATTCACCATCAAGGCGCAGGAGGCGCTGCAAGAGGCGCAACAGAAGGCGGAGTCGCTCTCGGGCGCGCAGATGGAGCCCGAGCACCTGCTGTACGCGCTCATAGAGCAAGAGGACGGCCTCGTCTCTCCGCTGCTGAAAAAACTCGGCGTCCCGACGGACGCCGTCCGCGCGGAGCTGGACAGGCACTTCGCCTCCCAGCCCAAGGTGCGGGGGACGGACCTCGCGCTTTCGCCCAAGCTCGACGAGGTGTTCCGCCAGGCCGAGAAGGATGCCGACCAGTTCAAGGACGAGTACATCTCGACCGAGCACCTGCTGCTGGCGATGGCCGACGCCGACGGGTTCGCGGGCAAGCTCCTGCGCGAACAGGGCGCGTCCAAGGCGGAACTGCTCAAGGCGCTCGCCTCCGTGCGCGGCGGCCAGCGCGTCACCGACCCCAACGCCGAGGACAAGTACCAGGCGCTCAAGCGCTACGCGCGCGACCTGACCGAGCTGGCGCGGCGCGGCAAGCTCGACCCGGTGATCGGGCGCGACGACGAGATCCGGCGCGTCATCCAAGTCCTGTCGCGTCGCACGAAGAACAACCCCGTCCTCATCGGCGAGCCGGGCGTGGGCAAGACCGCCATCGTCGAGGGGCTGGCTCAACGCATCGTGGCGGGCGACGTCCCCGAGACCTTGAAGAAGAAGCAACTGGTGTCGCTCGACCTCGGCGGCATGCTCGCCGGGGCGAAGTACCGGGGCGAGTTCGAAGACCGCTTGAAGGCGGTGCTGCGCGAGATCGAAGAATCGGCGGGCTCGGTCATCCTGTTCATCGACGAGCTGCACACGCTCGTGGGGGCGGGCGCCGCCGAAGGCGCCATCGACGCCTCCAACATGCTGAAGCCGGCGCTGGCGCGTGGCGAGCTGCGCTGCGTGGGCGCGACCACGCTCAACGAGTACAAGAAGTACATCGAGAAGGACGCGGCGCTGGAGAGGCGCTTCCAGCAAGTCTACGTCGGCGAGCCGTCGGTGGAGGACACCATCGCCATCCTGCGCGGCCTGAAGGAGAAGTACGAGGTCCACCACGGGGTGCGCATCACCGACTCCGCCATCGTCGCGGCCGCCGTCCTCTCGCACCGCTACATCGCCGACCGCTTCCTCCCCGACAAGGCCGTGGACCTGGTGGACGAGGCAGCCTCGCGCCTCCGCATCGAGATCGACAGCATGCCGCAGGAGATCGACGAGGTGGAGCGGCGCAAGATGCAGCTCGAGATCGAGCGGCAGGCGCTGGCCAAGGAGACCGACAAGGCGTCGCTGGAGCGGCTGGAGGCGCTGGACAACGAGCTTTCCGGGCTGAAGGAGCGCAGCGCGGCCATGAAGCTCCAGTGGCAGCAGGAGCGGGACATCATCGGCGCCATCCAAGCGGCGAAGGAGCGCATCGAGAAGGTCCGCGCCGAGGAGCAGAACGCCGAACGGCTGGGCGACCTCGGCAAGGTCGCCGAACTGCGCTACGGGACACTGGTACAACTGGAGAACGAGTTGAAGGGGCAGAACGAGAAGCTCGCCGAACTCCAGTCCGAGAAGAAGTTCCTCAAGGAGGAGGTGGACGAGGAGGACATCGCCGAGGTCGTCGCCAAATGGACGGGCATCCCGGTCAGCAAGATGCTCGAAGGCGAGATGCAGAAGCTGGTCCATATGGAAGACCGCCTGCGCGAGCGCGTGGTCGGGCAGGACACGGCCTTGGAGGCGGTGTCCAACGCCATCCGGCGCGCGCGGGCGGGGTTGCAGGACGCGCGGCGGCCGATGGGCTCCTTCATCTTCCTCGGCCCCACGGGGGTTGGCAAGACGGAGCTGGCGAAGGCGCTGGCGGAGTTCCTGTTCGACGACGAGCGGGCGATGGTGCGCATCGACATGTCCGAGTACATGGAGAAGCACTCCGTGTCGCGGCTCATCGGCGCGCCTCCCGGATACATCGGCTACGATGAGGGCGGCTACCTGACCGAGGCGGTGCGGCGGCGCCCCTACGCGGTGATCCTGTTCGACGAGATCGAGTAGGGGCATCCCGACGTGTTCAACGTCCTGTTGCAGATCCTGGACGACGGGCGGCTCACCGACGGCAAGGGGCGCACGGTCGATTTCAAGAACACGGTCGTCATCATGACCTCCAACATCGGGAGCCACGCCATCAGCGAGGCCGACGGCGACCTGGACGCCGACGCGCCGCAGTTGCGCGACGCCCTGCGGGCGACGTTCCGCCCCGAGTTCCTGAACCGGGTCGATGACATCATCGTCTTCCGACGGCTGACGCAGGACTTGATCAAAAACATCGTCGCCATACAGGTCCGCCAGCTCGACAAGCTGCTGGCGCAGAGGGATCTCTCGCTCGACATCGGCGAAGGGGCGTTGGAGGAGCTCGCCAAGGAGGGCTACGACCCCGTCTACGGCGCGCGGCCGCTCAAGCGGGTCATCCAGAAGAAGATCCAAGACCGCTTGGCGCTCATGTTGCTGGACGGCGAAGTGGTGCCGGGAGACCGGCTCCGCCTGGACTTCGACGGGGACGCCGATTCGGAGTTCGCCATCCGAAAAGCGGCGCCGGCAGGGGTCGGGGACTGATTCGTGACAGGCGATCTTCAACGGCGGGGCGCTCGCGGCACGGCCGTCCCGCCTTGTCTCATCAAAAACGGGAATCATCAAATGGACAAGGAGAGGCTGGAGGAGACTCCGCAATTTCAAGTGGTGGACAAAAGGAAATTCGCAAACCTGGACGAACTCGACATGAGCGAGGTGCCGGAGGAGCAGCCGCGCTACCCTACCTATGTGGAAGAGCTGACGGCGCGGATGAAAGAGACCGAGCGGCAGTTCCAGGAGAAGAAGCAGCAGATCGACGAGGAGATCGGCAGGGCGCGGGCGCGCCTGGAGGCGGATTACGGGCGCAAGCTGGACATCGAGAGGCAGAAGCTGGCGTTGCCGTTCCTGGAAGTGCTGGACAACTTGCAACGCGCCATGGACGCGGGCAGGCAGTCCGGATCGGTCGAGAGCCTGTTGGAAGGGGTGGGGATGACGGCGCACCTGTTCCTCTCCAAGCTGCAGGCCATCGGCGTGGAGGCGATCCCCGTGCTGGATCAGCCCTTCGATCCGAACATCGGGCAGGCGGTCGGCATGGCGCCGGTGACGGAGCCGGACAGGGACGGCGTGGTGGTGGAGGAGCTCCAGACCGGCTACACCATGCAGGGGCAGCTCCTGCGACCCGCCCAGGTGCGCGTCGGGCGCTTCGGCGCATAGACCGCCGCAGGGCGCGGTGCGCCTCGCCACGGACGAGCCGTTCGCCCCCGCATATTGCGAGGACCACCTAATCATCACGCCGCGTTCCCTTGACGCCTGCGGGATAGAGAAGAATCCGACCCTGTAGGGGTTGCGCCTAGGACAACCGTTCGACACGGGGCGCAACCCCTTCGCGGTTGAGGGGGGGGAGGGAAAAAAAAGGGGGGCACCCGACGTCCGTCGGGCCCCCCCTCGATATGATCCGGCGGCGACCTACTCTCCCACGCCGTCGCCGGCGCAGTACCATCGGCGCTGGAGGGCTTAACTTCCGTGTTCGGGATGGGAACGGGTGGAGCCCCTCCGC
>JAISUT010000012.1 GCA_031271905.1 Acidobacteriota bacterium | reverse complement strand
TCGCGCAAAGCCATGCCAAGGGACGTCCTTGGCATGACCGTCCGTCTTCCCAAGCGGGGCGTTCTTCGCCGTTTCCGCCCAGTGGGAATCGCCCCCCACCCAAGTGGGAAGCATTTTTTGAATTTATGAGATTGTTGTCAGCACGGGAATACTATAAAATTGAAGGCTTCGTTTGTCAACTACTTTCGCTACTTTCTTTCGCTACTTTCGCGCTTGATGTCAAGCCTCGATAGAAATGTCCCCTCGCGCTCGATGCCTTTCGCGTCTGCCATTTTCCAGAAACAACTATTGACAAAGCACCTGTGCGCTTTTAAATTGCACGGTCTAGTAAAAAGGATTTCCTGCGACGCCTGTGGGGCGAGGCGGCTCACCGCCGCCCGCCGCATTGGGGTGCGTCGCGCAACAGATGGAAGTCGCGGGACAAGGGGGGGCGGGGGAACCATGGAATGGCTGTCTGGACTCATCGACTACGGGATCATCGGGCTTCTGGCGGCGTTGAGCGTCGTCGTCGTGGCCGTCGGCTTGGAGCGGCGCTCGTTCTACGGCAAGGTGCGGCTCGATCAGTACGGCGACATCAAGGAGCTGGAGCTGGTTTTGACCGGCAAGCTGTCCATCGTCGCGTCCGTGGGGAGCAACGCGCCCTACCTCGGCCTCCTGGGGACGGTGCTGGGGATCATGCTGACCTTCTACAACATGGGGCAGTCGGCGTCCTTGGACACCGGGACGATCATGACGGGCCTGGCGTTGGCTTTGAAGGCTACGGCGGTGGGGCTGGTGGTGGCGCTGGTGTCGGTGGTGATCTACAACGCGCTCCTGCGCAAGGTGAAGGTGCTGATGCTGACATGGGAGATCGCCGCCCGGAAGAACGCCGGGGGGGGCGCCCCGTCCGCCGCCGGCGGCGAATAGGAGGGGCGTCCGATGGACGAGAAGCCGTTTGAGACGATGAACGTGATCCCGCTGGTTGACATCATGATGGTGCTGCTGGTGATCGTGCTGACGACGTCGAGCTTCATAGCCAGCGGGAGGATTCCCGTAAACCTGCCGCAAGCCTCCAAGAGCGTGACGGAGGCGGATAAGAACGTGACGATCGAGATCGACCTCGGCGGGGATGTGTACTTCAACGGGCGCAAGGTCGCCCAAGACGAGTTGCGGGCGGCGCTCGCGCCCCTGGCGAAGGACACGTCGTTCGTCATCCGCGCCGACCAGGGCATCACGCTCCAGCGGTTCGTGGACGTCGCCGACCTGCTCAAGCAAATGTCGTTCGCCAAGGTCGCCGTGCAGACGAAAAGCGGGCGCTGAGGGGCGCAGGACGCCGCCAGCGGCAGGATTGCCAGGTTCGCGGGGCTTCACG
Source organism: Acidobacteriota bacterium (assembly GCA_031271905.1). Classification (GTDB taxonomy): domain Bacteria; phylum Acidobacteriota; class UBA6911; order UBA6911; family UBA6911; genus UBA6911. The sequence goes on along the minus strand of JAISUT010000012.1, from coordinate 175,857 downwards.
GGGGATTCGCCGTAGACATGCGTTTCTACAAATGGGTGGGGATTTCGTTGCTGGTTCACGCGGTCGCGGCGGCGCCGCTGGCGCTCACCACGTTGCGCGTGGAGCCGCCTCCGAGGGTCGCACCCCTCGACATGGAGCTGTTCGGGATGGTGTCCGACCGGCAACAGGAGGAGAAGGTGATGGCGGGGGAGCCCGCGCCCCCCGCCCCCCCGACGCCGGAGGCACCGGCGGCGGAAGCCGAGCCGCCGCAACCGGCGGCACCTCCGGAAGAGCCTCAAGAACCGCTCCCGGAAAGCGCGGCGGTGGAACCGGCGCCGGAGCCTGCGCCGGCACCGGTCGTGGCGGCGCCAGCCCCTGCCGTGGCGGAGGTGGCGCTGCCCGCCGTCGCATCCAACGCAGCCGCAGGGACGGGCGCGGGGGGCGGCGCGTCCGTCCCGCTCGTGACCAGCGCGACCGGCACGGGGACGGGCGGGGGCGGCGGCGCGGACGCCGTCAACCAACAGGCGACGTCGCTGGGGCGCGGGCGGCGCGGGGGCGGCGACGAGCTCTCCGCATACACGGCGATGGTGGCGCGGCGCCTGCAGGCGAACCTCATCTACCCGGAGGACATGCGCAAGAAAGGCATCGAGGCGGTCGTGACCATCGCCTTCACGGTGACGGAGAACGGGCGCATCAAGGGCAACTCCGTCGAGGTGCGCAAAGGGAGCGGCTACTCCTCGTTGGATGAGCGCGCGGTGAAGTCGGCGCGTTCGAGCGCCCCCTTCGCAAAGCCGCCGAGGGAGTTGAAGCTGGTCATCGAGGTGGCGTTCAACGTGGAGACTTTCAGACGCAGAAGATGACCATGTCCGGATTCGCAAGGACTCAGGCGTCGGCGCGGCGCGGTCACCGGGCGAGGTAGGCGCGGCGCAACCCTTCGGGGAAGCGTTCGATGGCGTAGCGGAGCGCGGTGCGCGGCATCTCGGCGCGGTGCCGGTCGAGGAACGCCAGCTCCGCTTCGAGCGAGCAGCGCTTCCCCGCCTCGCGCAACATCCAGCCGACCGCCTTGTGGATCAGGTCGTGCCGGTCGCCGAGCAGCCGCCTGGCGATGCGGAAGGTCTCGCGGCAGTCCCCCTCGCGGATGAAATGGTGCGTCGCGATGATCGCGATGCGCCGCTCCCAGACGCTGGGCGACGCGGACAGCTCGGTCAAAAGCGCCGTGCTTTTCCCGAAAAGGTGCGCCCCGACGATGTGGGGCGCGCTCAAGTCCACCAGATCCCAGTTGTTGACGCGCCCCGTGTTCGCGAGGTAGAAGCGGAAGACCGCCTCTTGCCGCGCCGCATCGCCCTCCCTGCGCGCGAGCCGGTATCGCCCCACCAGGATCACGAGCGCCGCCAGCCGCTCCTCGTGGTATTCCGAGCGGAGCAACGCGAGGATGTCCGCCTCCGGCGCGTCCAAGTGGGGTTTCACCGCCTGACGGACGCCGGGGACCGCGACGCCGAGGAATTTGTCGCCCTCGCCGTACTGGCCGGGGCCGGTCTTGAAAAAGCGCGGCAGGACGACCGCCTTCTCCGGGTCGATGCGCTCCCGCAACGCGGCGCGGACAGCCCCGGCGACGCCTCCCCCGGACGCGGCGTTGCGCCTTGTCTGCGAGGTTTTTAGAGGTCCCCTCATATGAAAGACTGCTCCCCCGGCGTCTGGAACACGTCTTTGCCGTTGGGCTCCCGCCCCTGCGAGATGAAGCTGCCGGGCGGGACGCTCCGCGTCAACCAGACGTTGCCGCCGATGACCGAGCCCGAGCCGACGGTGACGCGCCCCAGGATGGTCGCGCCCGCGTAGATGACCACGCCGTCCCCGATGATCGGATGGCGGTCGATGCCCTTGATGGGGACGCCGTTCCCGTCCAAGGGGAAGGATTTCGCCCCGAGCGTCACCCCTTGGTAGATGCGCACCCCGTCGCCGATCACGGAGGTCTCGCCGATCACCACGCCCGTGCCGTGGTCGATGAAGAAGCTCTTGCCGATGCGCGCGCCGGGATGGATGTCGATGCCGGTCACGCTGTGGGCGTTCTCGCTGATGATGCGGGGGATGATCGGCACGCCCAGCTTGTAGAACTCGTGCGCGACCCGGTGGTTCGTGATGGCGAAGATGCCCGGGCAGCAGAAGATCGCCTCGCTCGGGCTTTGCAACGCCGGGTCGCCGTCGTATGCCGCCTGCACGTCCGCCTCCAGCAACGCGGCGATCTCGGGGATCTTCCCCAGGAAGGCGTCGGTGAGCTCTCCGGCGTGAGACTCGCATTGCTTGTCGCCGTCGCCCGTCGCCCCGTCCTCGCCGCCGCAGGCGAAGCAGTAGCCCCGGTGTATCTGGTCTTGCAGGGCGAAGGCGACGCGATCCAGGATGGCGCCGATGTGGAACACCATCCCCTCGCCGCTGAACTCGGCGAGTTGGAAGTAGCCCGGGAAGAGGATGGAGCGGAGTTGCCGCATGACGTCCAGGCACACGTCCCGCGACGGCAACCCGGTCCGGCAGTCCTTGGTCATGCCGGGAAAGAAGGCGAGTTTGCGGTCTTTCCCCGCCAGACGGTCGGCAACCTTCGTTATCAGTTTCTCGCGGACATCGCTCACTTCGCCCTCCCCCCCCCTCGCGCCCCCGCCAAACACGCGACGGCGAACGACCGTATTCTAGCACACGGAAACGACGGCTAGGGAAAACGCCGCAGGACGGCGCGCGCCGGGACGCCATCGACGCCATCTATCCGCAGCGGCAGGCAGAGCAGCTCGTAGTCGCCCGGGGGCGCGCCCCCCAGCTCCAGGCCCTCCAAGATCGCCACGCCGCCCGCCAGCAGCCTGCGGTGGGCGCGCAAATCCCGCGCCCCGGCAGGATCGACCGACATCGCATCCGTCCCCACCAGCAGGATCCCCCGCGCGACCAGGCGTTCCGCCGCGTCCTGGCCGAGGAAGGCGTAGTCGGACTCGAAGCCGCCTCCGGACGGGGCGGTCGGCGAGGTCTTGAAAATCGCCCGCCTCACGCCTGCGAAATCCAGCGCGCCCAGATCGGCGGCGCGCACACGCCTTGCGCCGGGCAGCGTGGCGGCGAGGTCGAAGACGCGCGCCGGGCCGACGAGCGCAGCCAAGGGGAACGCCTCCGGCCCCGCGCCGTCGGCGAGGACGTGCCTCGGCGCGTCCAGATGCGTCCCGGCGTGCGTCCCCATCCGCAGCTCCTCGACGTTGGCGGGGGCGCCGTCCTCCAGCCGCCAGACGGGGCGGCGGCGGAATTCAGGGTCGCCGGGCCAGACGGCCAGCCCTTCGCCCAGGCGCCGGGTGATGTCGATGAGCGTCGTCATTTCTTCTTGTAGACCGGCTTGGAGAAGAAGTCGTCTTTGATGCCGCTGTTGTAGGCCACCTTCAAAAAGAACTGCTGGGCGCGGCGGCGGCCGTTGGTGTAACTGTCGATGCGCAGGGGCGTCAACACGCCTTGGATGCGATGCCACTGGCTGTACTCATCGGTGTCGCGCACCTTGATCCCGCGCTCGTTTATGCGCCACGACTCGATCTTGGCGGGCAGCTTGGACGCCCGGTCGAAATAGACGACCACCTCGTCGTTCACCGGGTCTAGCATCTGCACCATGTCGTAGGCGACGTCGGCGCCCTTGCCCGGTCCGAGGTAGAACAGCTTGTTCTGCGGATCCTTCCAGCGGAAGTGGAATATGTTGTCGATGCTGTGGTCGGCGGCGGCGCGGAAGTCCCGCATGTCGTCGGGGGTGGCGGGCTTCGCCTCGCCATCGCCTTCGAGGATCCACCCCTCGCCCTTCTCAAGGTCGAAGACGGTGACCTCCCGCTCCTTTTTCTTGTTGCCCAACTCGAAGCGGCTCTTGTCGGGGAGCTTGGTGTAGTCGGTGAACTTGATGAGCCCGGAGGACTCGCCGCGGTTGTTGAAGAAGAACGACTGCCCGTCGGAGGTGATGTCCTTCACGTCGAGGTACGCCTGCCCGCCCATCGCGTCGATGGCGGCCTCGAAAAGCTCGCGCGTCCCCCCCCCCTCCTGTTCGGCCTGCCCCCGGGCGTCCCGCAGGACGCCCAAGGCGGGTGTCAGCAGGCACAGGGCGGTTAAAAAGACCGCGAGCCGGCCGCGTCGGCATGAGGCATCCTCCTGGTTCGGCACCCCCCTCGTCTTTTCGAGCATCCCTTCCCGCCCCCCTTCCGGCGTCCCCGCCGTCTTGTAAGATAGCACATTTCGCAAAACATTCGGATGCGCGCGACGGCGGCGGGGTTCAAGGAAAACTTCCGGTTAAAAACCGTTGCGCGCCCATGGGCTCCTGCCGTACTATCGTCTAGGATTTCGGGACTCCGGGCGCGGCGAGGCCTCCGGCGCCCCCCGGAAACCGGAATTGCACCGGACATGGTTGTCGGTCGCCAAAGACGCGGCGGGGCGGGGCGCGAAGCCTCACCGCCCGCCCTTGGCGCACCCTATCGAAATGGGAGTTGCGATGAGACATACTTTGAAGTTCCCCGGCGTCGCCACGGCCGCCGCGGTTTGCGTCGCGCTGGCTTGCGGCGCGGCGATGGCGCAACAGAAGGTCAAGACGCAGCAGGTCGCGGGCGAGAAGATCCGCGTGAAATCCTCGATAGACATGCAGGGCATGTCGATACCGTCGCAGACGCAGGAGATCTGCATCCCGGCGGGCCAAGACGACGAATCGACGATCATGCAGCAACTGCAGCAGGGGCAGGGCGGGGACAACTGCAAGATCAGCAACGTCAAGCACAGCGGCAACAAGTTCTCCGCCGACATCAAGTGCACCGGCGAGGAAGCGATGACGGGCCACCTGGAAGTCGAGACCGTCGGCAAGACGATGCGCAGCACGATGGACGCGAAGACCTCCGCCGGCGCGATGAAGATGCAGTCCGAGGTCACCCGGCTCGGCACGGCGTGCGAGGTGAGCCAGCCGAAGGTGGCGCGCCAAACGCCTCAGACGCCGCAGATGCCCGCGATGCCGGACATGGACGCCTGCCAGATGGCGTACGACAGCGTGAAGGACCGGGACCTTGCCGACCAGCTCGAGGTGTTCCTCACCCCGCAGGTCGATTACATGAACGGCGGCAAGAAGGTGAGCTGTAAGAAGCACGAGACCTTCGACCAGTTCTGCGACGCGGTGCAGACGCCGGCGGGCTTCATGAGCCTGGACACCGCCGAGCCCACGTCGAAGCGGAGGGCCAGCCAAGGGCCGCTCATCGACGCGCTGGACGCCTGCGGGCTGGATTCCGACGACGAGTCGATCGCGGCGTTGCAGGACGAGCTGCTCGGCCAAGCCCAGAAGGAGCGGCTCTGGAGGTACCAGTTGCGCTACGGCGGCGAGGAAGCCTACACGGCGCTTGCGGCCACCGCCAAGAAGGAATGCTCGGGGCGCAGCTTCACCAACGCCGCGAAACGGTACGCGAGCCTGTGCCGCGACTACGGCTCGGCGCTGGCGGGCGGGCGACGCCGTGACGCGCTGGCGGCGGCGGGGTGCACCGAGGAGGTCGCGGAGCGCAACCTCTGCGTCGGCTATGGCGAGCGTCCGCAAGCCAAGGCGAAAGCCAAGTCGAAGCGGCGCGCGGTCGAGGTGGAGGAGGTCGAGGAGGATGCCGAGGCCGAGGACGCCGAAGATCCCGTCAACGACACGATCAACAAGGCGAAGAAGGGGCTGCGCGGCTTGCTGGGCCGTTGAGCCGCGACTTTGCGGGGCGGGGCGGCGTCCCGGCGGGCGCGGACGGCTTGTGGAAACCAGGCTTCACCCGCATCCGCCGACGGCTTCCCTCCCCCCCCGTCCTTTCGCGGCGGAAGCCGCGCGGCGGGACGCTGTGAGAGACATGGCCGGAAAGACACAAGACCCCTCCGCAGGAGTCGCGACGCCCGCGCCACGGGCGCTCGGCGCGTTGTTGTTGGCGCTGGCGCTCGCGCTCGCGGGCGCGGCGGCGGCGGAGGTCGCGACGCCGGTACCCGACGGCCATCCCGGCGTCGCGGCGGCATATGCGGTCGCGGTGGACGGAGATCTGCTCCAAGGCGGCGCACTCGACCTCCGGCGCCAACCGGCGTCCCTGTCGAAACTGCTCGCCGCGCTGGTGCTGCTGGAGTCCGGCTGGGACCCCGAGGCGCAGGTGACGGTCAGCGCGGCGGCGGCGGCCGTCGAAGGCTCGCGCATCGGCCTGCGGCGCGGCGAGCGGTTGCGCGCGGGCGACCTCCTCACCGGGATGCTGGTGCGTTCAGGCAACGACGCCTGCCTCGCGCTGGTTGAGCATGCGGCGGGCACGCGCACCGCGTTCGCCGCCCGCATGAACCGCCGCGCCGCCGCGCTCGGCATGGGCGGCTCGCACTTCGTCCACCCCTGCGGCCTGGACGCGCCCGGACAGCACACGACGGCGCGCGACCTGCTGCGCCTCGCCGAGGCGGCGCGCGCCGAGCCGCAGATCAAGCGGCGGGCGGGCATGACGAGCGCCACGATCCGCACGGAGGCGGGGCGCAAGCTGGACTTCGACAACAGCAACGCGCTCATAGGCCGCGCCCCCGAGGCGACCGGGCTCAAGAGCGGCTACACCTCCGGGGCGGGGCGGTGCGTGATCGCCCTCGCCGAGCGCTCCGGACACTACGCGCTGGTGGTGCTGCTCGGCGCCACGAGCGACCGCTGGTGGGACGCGACCGGCATGCTCGCCGAGGCGCTGGGCCCCGTGGCGCCGCCCCGCGACTGAACGCCCCGCGCCTCCGCATCCAGGGGGCCTCTAAAAACCTCGCAGACAAGGCGTCGCCGCAGGTCGAAAACGGAGTTCGCCGAGGCGGATGGGCATTTCCGACCAAGGCGCAACGCAGCGTCCGGGGTTTTTGGAGGCCCCCTACAGAGGAACCGCGATGACTACGCCACGCATCCCCCCCCGCACCTGGCCTTGGCTCGCCGCGCTGCTGGCGGTCGCGGTCTACCTGCCATCCCTGCCGGCGAGCTTCCAATTCGACGACTGGCAATCGGTGTTGGGCGACGAGCGCGTCTTCTCGCTTTCGGCGTGGTGGCGGTCGATGCCCGGCATGCGCGCGCTGTTGAAGCTGACCTATGCGTTGAACCACGGGGTGTGCGGCGAGCCGTGCGCCGGGGCGGACGGCGACGCGGCGGGCTTCCGGGCGGTGAACATCCTGATACACGCCCTGAACACCGCCCTGCTGTACATGCTGGCGCAGAAGCTGGCGCAGCGGCTGGGACGGGCCGATGAGCGCGCGGCCCGGGTCGTCGGCGCGGTGACGGCGTTGGCGTTCGCGCTCCATCCGGTGCAGACGGAGACGGTCACCTACATCGCAGGCCGTTCGGGGGCGCTCGCCACGCTAGGGGTGCTGGCGGCGTCGCTGGCGTGGCTGCGAGGCCGCGAGGCGGGGGCGGGGCGATGGTGGCCGGCGCTGGCGGCGCTGGCTTTCGTCGCCGCGCTCGCCGGCAAGGAGACTGCGGCGGTGCTGCCGCTCGGGATGGCGCTGTGCCTCTTTGCGGAGCCGGCCATGCCCAGGCTCCGCGACTTCGCCCTGCCGCTCGCGCTCCTCGCCTTGGAGGCGGCGCTCCTGGCGGCGGCGTGGCGACGCCTCCCCTACGGCCACCTGCTCGACACCAGCCTCGGCGTCCGCAGTCCGCTGGACAACCTGGCGGCGCAGGCGCAAGGCGTCCCCTGGCTCGTGGGGCAACTGCTCGACTGGTCGCGCCTGAACGCCGACCCGATGTTGCAGCCCGCCGCGCAGTGGACGGCGGGGACGGCGGCAGCGGCGGCGGCGTTGGCGGCCGTCTGCGTCGGCGCGGCGCTCTCCCTGCGCCGCCATCCCGTGCCCGCCTTCGCCATCCTCTGGTTCTTCCTCTGGCTCGCCCCCACAAACTCCCTGCTCGCGCGGCTCGACGTCGCCAACGACCGCCAGCTCTACCTCGCGCTCGCAGGCCCGGCATGGCTGCTGGGGCACGCCGTCGCGCGCCTAGGGCGCAAGGCGGCGCCCGGGACGGCCGGGGGGGTGTCGCGCGGCGAGTTGGCGGCGATGGCGGCGTTGGCGGCGCTCCTCGCCGCAGGCACGGCGAGCCGCAACCGCGTGTACGCGACCGAGGTGTCGTTCTGGAGGGATGTCGTCTCCAAGTCGCCGCACAACGCGCGGGCGTGGAACAACCTCGGCTACGCCGAGGCGCTGGCCTGCCGCCCCGACGAGGCGCGGCAGGCGTTCGAGGAAGCCGTCCGGCGAGACCCCGGCTACCCGCAACCGCAGGTGAACCTGGAGCTGCTGGAGGCGGGCGAGTTGCCCGGCGAGCCGGGGCGCTGCCGCGACGAGTGAGCGCCCCCGCAGCCTCCCCTACTTCACGGCGGGCAGGATCCAGTCCTTGGCGACCATCGTGACCCAGGGGATCTCCACCAGCAGGAACACCGCCAGGTAGACCAGCCCGAATATCGTGCCGAGCCTCCAGAACTCCGGCCCCTTGACGTAGCCCGAGCCGAAGTAGACCGGCGAGGGGCCCGTGCCGTAGGGCGTGAGGACGCCCATGACGCCGAGCGACAGCATCATCAGCACGGTCGCCTGGTACACGTCCACGCCCGGTATGGCCCGCGCGATCGAGATGAAGAGCATCAGCAGCGCCGAGACGTGCGCCGTGGTCGAGGCGAAGAAGTAGTGGATCAGGTAAAAGGCGAGCACCAGGCCGACGAGCGCGGCCGTGGGCGACATGCCCTGCAGGTACGCCTCCATCCTGCCGGAAAGCCATTCGAGGAAGCCGACGTTCTTCAGCCCCTCCGCCATCGTGACCAGGGTGGCGAACCACATCAACACGTTCCACGCGGCGGTGTTCTTCAAGAAGTCGCTCCAGGCGAAGACCCGGAACGCCAGCATCAGGCAGATGGCGACGAGCGCGACCGTCGTGCTGTTCACCTCGCCCAGCCCGCCCGTCAGCCCGCCCAGGTCGGGGAATATCCACAGGACGAGCGCCAGCACGGAGATGCCGATCATGGCGAGCTCCCGGCCCTGCAGCGGCCCAAGCTTCGCGTACTCCTCCTTGATGCGCTCCATCTCCGCCCCCGCGCCCTTGACCTCGGGCGGATAGAGCCAGTACGCCAGGAGCGGCGTCAGCACGAACAGGATCAGGCCGCAGGGGGCGAAGGCGACGAACCACTGCACCCACTCTATCTTCGCCACGCCCGACTTGGCAGCCGTCTCGATGGCGAGCAGGTTGGGCGCGAGGCCCGTCAGGAACATGGAGCTGGTGACGCAGGTGGCGGCCAGGGACACCCACATCAGGTAGGCGCCGATGCGGCGCGGGTTCTCGTCGGGCTTGCTGCCGAACATCGGCGGGATGGTGCTGACGATCGGGTAGATGACGCCGCCGCTGCGCGCCGTGTTGCTGGGGATGAACGGCGCCAATATCCCGTCGGTCAGCGCGATGGCGTACCCCAGCCCCAGCGTCTTCTTGCCCAGCGCCTGCACCAACCCGAGGGCGATGCGCCGCCCCAGGCCGCTCTGCTGGTACCCCAGCCCGATCGAGAACGCGGCGAAGATCAGCCACACGGTGCTGTTGGAGAAGCCTCCCAACCCCCAGTTGATCGCCGCCCCGGAGGAGACCGTCGCGGCGGCGTCGCCCGACTGCGGCGGGCCGACCTTGAGGAACACCGCCAGCACCAAGCCGATGAGGCTCATGTAGGCGGGGGGGATGGGTTCGAGGATGAGCCCCACCACCATGCCGACGAAGATGCTCAGGAAGAGCCAGGCGGGCAAGCCCAGCCCTTGCGGCGACAACACGAAATACGACAGGAACACCGCCACCCCGACGGCGAACGGCAATATGAGCTTCACGGTCTTGTTCATGCAAGGCCTCCTTTGAGAGAGGGATGGGGGTGGTGCCCGGGCTTTTCGCCGACGCCCGTTCCCCATGCCCTGGCGGGGGGACGGGGAGGCGCGGCATGGCTGCGCCCCCCGGCTCGCCTTTGTCTGACTTACAGATCGTCAAAAAGGCCGGTGGGAATTAACATCTGGGAACCTCCAAAAACCTCGCAGGCGCAGGTCGAAAAGAGGAGTTCGCCAAGGCGAATGGGCGTTTTCGACCAAGGCGCGACGCAGCGTCCGGGGTTTTCAGAGGTTCCCATCCACATGGCGGGGGGGGTGGGGCGGAAGCGAGGTGGCGCCGGCGCGAGCCGGAGGCGGGGATGCGGCGGGTCAGAGGCCGCGGGACTTGGCGTCGTCCCAGAGGGCGTCCATCTCCGCCATGGACGCATCCTTCAACTCGCGCCCTTGGCGTTTGACGGAGGTCTCGACGTGGCGGAAGCGGCGCTCGAACTTCCCGTTGCTGCGCTCCAGCGCCGTCTCGGGATCCACGCCCAGGAAGCGCGCGACGTTGACCGCCACGAACAGCAGGTCGCCCATCTCGTCGGCGATCCGCGCGCGCGCGGCGTCGTCCCGCCCGGGGTCGCCGCCAGGATCCCGCGCCGCGTCGAGCAGTTCGGCGGACTCCTCGCGCAACTTGTCGAGGACGTCTTCGAGCCGGGACCAGTCGAAGCCGACGCGCGACGCCTTGGCGGTCATCTGGTAGGCGCGGTAGAGGGCGGGGATCTTCTTGGGCACGCCATCCAGGAGCGAGCGCTCCGATTCTGGGCGGGACGGGGAGGCGACCCCCTTCTCCGCCGCCTTGATGTCCTCCCAGTTCTTCAGCACGTCGCCGGAGGTCTTCAGGTCGGCGTCGCCGAAGATGTGGGGGTGGCGCCGCGTCATCTTCTCGTGCGAGCGGTCGATGACGTCGCCCATGTCGAACTCCCCCTTCTCCCGGGCGATCTCGGCGTGGAAGACGACTTGGAAGAGCAGGTCGCCCAGCTCCTCCTTCAAGTCCGCCGGGTCGTCCGAGTCGAGGGCGTCCAGCACCTCGAACGCCTCCTCGACGAGCATCGGCTTCAAGGTCTCGCGGGTCTGCTCCCTGTCCCACGGGCACCCGCCCTCGCCGCGCAGCCGCGCGACGAGGGCGATCAGCTTGTCGATGTCCGCATGCCTGCCTCTCCTGCCGTCCATTGCCAACGCCCCTCCGCCCAACGAGTGGGAAACAGCATGGATTTTACTACGAAATCCCCGGGCGCCAAGGAGCAATGGCGCCCGGCGGCGACCATCGATTATCTGTAATGCGGCGGCCGGTGGATGCCGATAAGCGGCAAGCAGCGACGGTGCGCCGCCTCCTTCGGGGATTTCGTTCGGACGCGCCTGTTCCACCTGGAGCGGTCCCATGCCTGACTTGCAGAGTTCCGTGATGTCGGAATTGAAGAGGAGCCTGTCGGAAGCGGTCGAGGAGGTGTTCGTGACCACCTTCGCCGTCCGCCCCGAGCTCATCCCCCCGGACGAGGCGTCGCGGGGGTTGTCGGCGATCATCAGCCTGAGCGGCAGCATCACGGGGTACTTGGCGATCCACGCCAGCCCCAAGGCGGCGTGCACCATCGCCAGCAACATGCTGGGCGACGCCTACACGGAGGTGGACGACATCGTCTGCGACGCGATGGGCGAGATGGCGAACATGGTGGGGGGCAGCCTCAAGAAATACGTCGGGCGGAGCGGCACGCTGTTCACCATCTCCGTCCCCACCATCGTCCAAGGGCGCGACTATTCCACCCACACGCCCAAGGACGCCGAGCAGCTCTTGATGGGGGTCAGCGCCCTCGACTCGCGCCTCACGATGCAACTGGTCGTCACCGAGCATCGCTAGGGCGGGCGCAGCCGGGGACGGCGCTGTCGTCCCGGACGGCTTTGGCGGCTTTGAAAAAATTTTCGCGATTGGGGATTTCCTGGTATGGGCAAGAAGGTTCTGACCGTTGACGACAGCAAGACCGTGCGCATGATCATCAAGAAGCACCTGGTGCCGTTCGGCGTCGAGGTCATCGAGGCGGAGAACGGCGAGCAAGGCGTGGCGCAGGCGAAGGAGGGGCGACCCGACCTCATCCTGCTCGACTACAACATGCCCGTGATGGACGGGCAGCACACGCTGATCGAGTTGAAGAACAACCCCGAGACCAAGCCCATCCCCGTGATCATGCTGACCACGGAGACCGTCCAGGAGACGGTGATCGCGCTCATCAAGCTGGGGCTGAAGGATTTCGTCGCCAAGCCCTTCACCCGCGAGCTGCTGCTCAAGAAGATCAACCCCATCCTCTCGCTCTACGAGGGCGACACGCCTCCCGCGCCGCAGAACGCGGGCGCGGCGGCACAGGCGGGGCCCGCGCCCCATCCGGGGAGCGAGGGGAAGACGGTGGTGCTGGCCGTCGATGACAAGGAGAACATCCTGAAGATGCTGCAAGAGCACTTGGGCGAAGGCGTCCACGTGATCCCCGCCATGACCGCCGCCGAGGCGGAGTCGCTCATGAAGCAGTACCAGTTCGACTACCTGTTCCTGGACTTGAGCATGCCCGACGCGAATTGGGCGGACATCTTCGGCACCTACATCAACCTCAGGAAGGAGGACGGCAGCCCCAAGAAAGTCGCCGTCATGACGTTGCGCACCGCCGAAGAGGACATCAACAAGGCGTTCGGCTTCGGCATCCAAGCGGTCCTGTACAAGCCCTTCACCGCCCCCGACGCCGCGGCCGCCCTGGGACGGGTCATGGCGGCGTCGTCCGGGAAGCAGGGCGCGTGGCTGGAGTCCAGCGGCGACGTCCGCATCCTGCACTGCCCCGGCGACCGCAACCCGAAGCACCGCACGTTCGTCGGAGCGCTCAACGGCGCCGTCGCCAAGGAGATCGACGAGATGGCGGAGGACGGCCAGACCGGGCTGATCATCGACATCGGCGAGGGCTTCCTCTCCAACATCGCCACGGCGCAGAAGTTCATCGACTTCATCAACCACCTGAACAAGCTGCAACTCAACATCCGCCTGGTGGTGGAGACGGCATCGGCGCGCGAGGCGATCAAGCAGTTCGCCGAGACTGCGGACCTGCCGACCGACACGTCGATGGAGTTCGCCTTGAAGGCTTACGAATAGAGCCTGCGGCTCAGCCCGCGAGCCTCTCGACGTAACCGAAGACGAAGACCGCGAGGATCAACAGCGGCAGCACATACTTGTAATAGGGCAGCAACCGGGCGGGGAAGCGCAAGCCCCTGCCCGCATCGACCTCCGCGAGGAAGTTCCCCCACCCCCAGCCTTTCCCGTGCAGGCAGAAGAGCAGGTAGACCAGGCTGCCGAGCGGCAGCAGGTTGTTGGAGACGACGAAGTCCTCCAAGTCCAGGATGGTGCTGCCCGCGCCCATCGGCTGGACGCCCGACCAGAGGTTGAAACCGAGGGCGCAGGGGAGCGACAGCAACGGCACCGCGACCATGCCCGCAGCCACCGACGCCTTCCGGCCCCAGCCCGCCAGATCCATCCCAAAGGCGACGATGTTCTCGAAGACCGCGATGACGGTGGAGATCGCCGCGAAGAACATGAACACGAAGAACAGCGTCCCCCAGAGCCGCCCGCCCGGCATCCCGGCGAAGATGTTCGGCAATGTCAGGAAGATGAGCCCCGGCCCCGCGCCCGGCGCCGTGTCATAGGCGAAGCAGGCGGGGAAGATGATGAGCCCCGAGACGATGGCGACGAACGTGTCCAGGACGGTGATGCTGACGCTCTCGCCGAACAGGCTCCGATCCTTTTTCAGGTAGGAGCCGAAGATCGCCATCGAGCCGATGCCGAGGCTGAGGGTGAAGAACGCCTGCCCCATCGCGTCGTAGACGACGCTCCAGAGCCCGCGCTCCCTGATGCCGTCCAGGCTCGGCATCAGGTAGAAGCGCAACCCCGCCCCCGCCCCCGGAAGCGTGACGGAGCGGACGGCGAGCGCCACCATGACCAGGAGCAGCGCGACCATGAGGACTTTGGCGACGCGCTCGACCCCTTGCTGCAAGCCGCACCGGCAGATCGAAAAACCTATCGCGCAGACGACGAGCATCCAGCAGACGCACTGCACGCCGTCCCCCGTCAACGCGCCGAACGCGGCGTCGATCTCCCCCGGCGTCGCCCCGACGAAGTCCCCGCGCGCCGTCTTCACGAGGTACGCCAGCATCCAGCCGCTGATGGTGGTGTAGAACATCATCAGCAGGCAGTTGCCCGCCATGGCGAACCAGCCGAACGCCCCCCACCGCGTCCCGGCGGGCGCCAGCACTTGGAACGACCGGGCGGCGCTCCGCTGGCTCGCCCTGCCGACCGCGAACTCCATCGACATGATCGGGACGCCGAACATGACCAGGAACACGAGGTAGACCAAGACGAAGGTCGCGCCGCCGTTCTGCCCGGTGATGTAGGGGAAGCGCCAGACGTTGCCCAGGCCGATGGCGCACCCCGCCGAAAGCAGGATGAAGCCCAGCCGGGAACCGAGGTGCTCCCTCTTGCGAATGTCGTCGTTTGCGTCCATCTGCGTCCCGCCCATGTCCCGCCGATCCCCGCATCGGCAGCCGTCTGCCGCCGCGCGCGCAGGCGCCCCGCGCAAAAGCGGCGCCTAGCGGGGCTGGTACTTCTCCTTGAAGATGCCGGAGAGGCCGCCGTCGCTCGTGATCATGCGGTGCTTGAAATACCAGCGGCCGTCGCGCTTGACGAACTCGTCATGCTCGCGCCCTTGCTCGATGAACACCGGCGCCGCCTCGACCGTCTCCGAGTTGACCCCCGTCCAGAGCATGTCGGCGGTCGCCGCATCGCCCTTGACGTCGATCGTGATGTTGGTGAGCATCATGCGGAAGGTGCCTTTGCGCGCCACGGAATCCTCCCCCGCCCGCTTGTAAAGCTCCTCGATCTGCTCCTGCCCCTGGGCGATCTGCCCGTTCACGTCCAGGACGCTGTCCTGGACGTAGTAGTCGCCGAACCCTTTGCCGCCCGTGCCGAGCTGCGTGTAGTAGTCGGTCAAAAGGTCTCCGATCTGATCCTTGTCGAGCAACGCCTGCACCTCCGGCGCCAGCGCCGCCGGCGCGGGAGCCGCCCCTTGCGGCGCGGAACACGCCGAGGCGAACAGCGCGAGGGCGACTGCGGCGACCGCCGCAGACAGGGGGAGCCGGTGGGGAGATTTCAACGACCTGCGAATCGATACCATAAAACCCTCCGTTAGGTTTGTCGTAAACAACGGTTTTACATTCTACACGCCACACGCCTCACACGTCGCCGATGAATTTCCGTATCCTGAACTCCGCGACGAAGAAGAGCGCGCCCACGATGACGCCGATGACGCAGAGCATCAGGAAAAAATCCTCCTTGGGCATCCTGGAATAGAACGAGCCGACGTAGCCGCTCATGTAGTTGCCGAAGAACGAGGACAGGTGCCACACCCCCATCATCATCGACAGCATCCGGGGCGGCGATATCTTCGAGAAGAACGACAGCCCGATGGGGGACAGGTACAGCTCGCCCATCGTGAACACCCACGTCGTCCCCGCCAGCCAGAGCAGGCTCCCCCGCTCGGGCCCGTCGCCGACCACCCGCGCCGCCAAGATCATGACGACGTAGGCAAGGCCGCAGAGGACGCAGCCGACGCCCATCTTGCGCACCGAGCTGGAGGTCTTCCCCTTTTGGGCGCGCAGGCTCCAGAGCAGGTTGAGCAACGGGGCGAACGCGAAGATGAAAAACGGGTTGAACGCCTGGTACCAGGTGGAGGGGACGTCGAAGCCGAAGAAATGCCAGTCGGTCTTCTCGTCCGCCCAGAGCTGGAGCGTGTTCCCCTGCTGCTCGAAGATAGACCAGAAGGCGACCGCGCCCAGGCACACGAGGCAGAGGATGATCACCCGGTGCCTGTCCTCCCCGCGGACGCGCGAGATGGCGAAGACGACGCCGGCGGCGATCAAAATCCCTATGGCGGCCTTCCAAACGCCGGGGAGGATGAGGATGGCGAAGAAAAGCACCACCACCCCGAAGAGCCCTCCCAGCACCTTCGAGACCTGCACGGTCTTTTGCCCGACCGAGGACGCCTGCTGCGCCTCCAGCGCCTCGTGCGGATCGGGCGGGAGCAGCCGACGGCCGCAGTGGTAGATGCACAACCCCGCGATCATCCCGACGCCCGCCATGCCGAAGCCCCAGTGCCAGCCGTACTTCTGTCCCAGCGTGCCGCAGACGAGCGGGGAGAAGAACGCGCCGAGGTTGATGCCCATGTAGAAGAGGGTGAAGGCACCGTCGCGTCGCGAGTCCCCCTGCGGATAGAGCGTGCCGACCTGGGTGGAGATGTTGGGCTTGAAGGCGCCGTTGCCGAGGATGAGGAAGAACATCGCGGGCAGGAAGAGGCTTTCGAACGCCATCAGGAAATGGCCGACCGCCATGAGGATGCCGCCGATGTAGACGGTCTTGCGCTGCCCCCAGACCTTGTCGGCGAGGATGCCGCCGAAAAACGGCGTGAGGTAGACGAAGCCCGTGTACAGGCCGTAGATCTGCGACGCCAGCGGCTGCACGTCCAAGGGGCCGAAGCCCATCTCCAGCAGCTTGCGCAAGGCTTCGAAGCCGAAGACCGTCGCCGCCTTCTCCGGGTCTTTGACAAGGTAGCTTGTCATGTAAAGGACGAGCAGGGCGCGCATCCCGTAGTACGAGAACCGCTCCCACATCTCGGTGAAGAACAGGACGAACAGCCCCCGCGGATGCCCTAGGAAGGTCTTCTGCCGCGTCGGGGGGACGGGGGCGGAAACGGTTGCGTCAGCGCGCTCGGTCATTCGTAATGCGTCCTCCGGCAAATCGTGATCGTGGTCGAAGCGGGGAACATGATAGCAAACACGGGGCACCGTCCGCCACCCCAACCCTACTCCAACCCGTATTCCCTGAGCTTGTCGTACAGGAGCCTCCGGTTGATCTTGAGGAGTTCGGCGGTGCGCGTGCGGTTGCCCGAAGCGGCGGCGAGCGCCCGCTCGACCATCCGCCGCTCCAGGCGCGCCACGGCGGCGTGCAACCCCTCCTCCAGGGGCACGGCGTCCAGCGGATCCCCGGCGCCCGCGCCCTCCAGCGTCTCCACCGTCTCGCGCCGGATGACGCCGGTGCGGCTCAGGATCAGCGCCCGCTCCAGGCAATGCTCCAGCTCGCGCACGTTGCCCGGCCAGGGGCCGGACTCCAGCGCCGCCATCGCGTCTGCGGAGATGGCGGGGACCCGCAGCTTGAGCCGCGCCGCGCTGCGCCGCAGGAGGAACGCCGCCAGGCCGGGGATGTCCTCGCGCCGCTCGCGCAGCGGGGGGATGGCGACCGTCACCACGTTCAGCCGGTAGTAGAGGTCTTCGCGGAAACGCCCCTCGCGCACCGCCGCCTCCAGGTCGCAGTTGGTCGCCGCCAGGATGCGGACGTCGAGAGGGATGGTGATGTTCGAGCCGAGCCGCTCGATCGCGTGATCTTGCAGGACGCGCAGGAGCTTCGCCTGCGTGGAGGGGGGCAGCTCCCCGATCTCGTCGAGGAAGAGCGTGCCCCCGGCGGCGTACTCGAACTTGCCGATGCGCCGCGCCGCCGCCCCCGTGAACGCGCCCCGCTCGTGGCCGAACATCTCCGCCTCCAAAAGCGTCTCCGGGATCGAGGCGCAGTTGACCTTCACCAGCTTCCTGCCGCCGCGCAGGCTGTGCTTGTGGATGGCGCGCGCCACCACCTCCTTGCCCGTCCCCGACTCGCCCCGGACGAGCACGGTGGAGTCGGTGGCGGAGACCTGCCCGACGAGCTTGTACAGCCGCTGCATCGCGGGGCTCGAACCGATGATCTCCGCCCCCTGCCAAGAGTCCTCCTCGCTGCGATACTCCTCCAGCTCGCCCGCGCGGCGGCGGTTGTCGATGGCGCGCCCGAGCTGGATGAGGAGCTCGTCGAAGTTCAGCGGCTTGGTCAGGTAGTCGAAGGCGCCGAGCGCCATCGCCTCTATGGCGGCGGCGCTGGTGCCGTAGGCGGTCATGACCAGCACCGCCGGCGGCGAGGGGAGCGACTTGACCTCGCGCAGCAGCTCAAGCCCGTCCTTGCGCGGCATCCTGATGTCGAGGATGGCCGCCTCCACGGCGGACTGCGCCAGCAGGGCGGAGGCCTCCGCCCCGTCGGCGGCTGTGACGACGCGGTACCCCTCGTCTTCGAGCAGGGCGCGCAACGCCTCGCGCGCCTGCGCCTCGTCTTCGGCGACCAGGACGGACGCTTTAGGCGGCATCGGCGGAACTCCTTTCCAGCGGCAGCGTGAGTTTGAACACGGTCCCCGCGTCCTCCGACTCGAACTCCAGCCTGCCTCCGTGGTTCACCGCGATCTCGCGCGAGACGGCGAGCCCCAGCCCGTTGCCCTCCGGCTTGGTCGTGTAGTAGGCGTCGAAGACGTGCGGGCGCACCTCGTCCGGGATGCGCCCCCCCTCGTCCGCGATGCTGACCAGGAGGTGCGGAGGCTCGACCGCCGCCGACACGGCGACCGCGCCGCCGGCGGGC
This sequence comes from Acidobacteriota bacterium, assembly GCA_031271905.1. Lineage (GTDB taxonomy): Bacteria > Acidobacteriota > UBA6911 > UBA6911 > UBA6911 > UBA6911. The sequence continues at coordinate 157,520 of JAISUT010000012.1, read as the reverse complement.
GACGCCTCGACGGCGTTCAAGAGCAGGTTGATGAGCACCTGCACGACCTGCGGGGCGTCGATGTCCGCGACGGCGGCGTTCACTGCGGCGGGGACGCGGTTTTCGAGCCGGACCCCCTTCGCCATCGCCGGCTCGTGCACCATGCGCAGCGCCTGGTCGAAGACGGGGGCTATCGCCTGCGGCTTGCGGTTCGCCATCGCGGGGCGGCCAAACGCCAGGAGCCTGCCGACGATGGCGTCCAGGCGGTCGATCTCCTCCATGCACTCGGTGATCTCGCCGGAGGCGGCGAGCCCTTTCTTCAAACGGCGCTCCAGCAGTTGCAGCGTGAGCTTGATGGAGTTCAGGGGGTTGCGCACCTCGTGGGCGACGCCGCCGACCACCCGCCCGAGCGCAGCCAGCCGGTCCTGCTGCCGGAGCTTCTCCTCCAGCGCCATGCGCCGCTCCGCCATGCCGTTGATGTCCAGCGCCACCCGCCCGAGGTCGCCGCGGATGGAGGGGAGCCGGAAGGAGAAGTCGGTCTCGAGCCGGTGCAACCCCCTCTGGATCGACACGACGCCGGAATGGAGCCTGTACCAGATGGAGATGATGCCGCCGACGCCGAGGAGGCTGGAGAAGACCAGGGCTGCCAGGAGCCAGTGGTTCGCGCCGATCATCGGATAGCGCGGCGCCGGGGCGCGGTGCAGCGTCCAGACGACCGCCTCGCCGCCCTCGGCCGCCGCCCCCACGATCAGGTCGGCGTCCCACCAGGTCCAGTAGGTCACGGGCCCGTCCGCCCCCGCGGCCTGAGCCGCCAGCAGCCGGACGGCCTCGGACTCCTTGTCCGTGAGCGGCGCGTCCTGCGCCCCGCCCTGCGCCTCGGCGGGGAACGAGTAGCCGAGGACCGCCCCCCCGGCGGGGATGAACAGCCCCCCCTTGATGCCGGGATAGGCGAGGAGCACGGTGGAGGTGATGCCTTTCAGGGAGACGTCCTGCGCGTGCGGCGGCAGCTCGTGGAGCGGGTCGTCGGCGTAGGCGATGCGGTCGAGGTACTGCTTGCGGATCTCCAGGGCGGCGGCGGCGCAACGGCGGCGGGCGTCCCCGATCAACCGCCCCTCGGTGGTGAAGACCGCGTCCCGGACGATCAACGCCGCCAGCGCGAACACCGCCAACGCGGCGGCGCCGATGATGAACGCCTGGGATCGGAAACTCACGGGGGCCGGCAGACGCATATTTCCTATGACGCTCCTACGGCGGCGGCGGGGCGGCGCCTCCGCCTATTTGTAGATGTGCGGATCGGGCGTGGCGGCTTGCGCCAGGCACTCCAGGGCGAAGACCACGGAGGAGGATGCGTCCCCGTACAGGCGCGCCCGGCTGTACTCCTTCGCGTCATAGGCGCTGCGCCCCTGCTGGTACAGGCTGCTGGCGAGCTCCACATATTGCTCCGACTTCCTCGCGCCGCTCATGTCCGCGAAATAATTTGCCTGCCGCACGCGGAAATAGCAACCCTGCAGGATGAAGCCCGCCCCCCAGAAATCGAACTCCTCCGGCTTGGGTTCGCCGCGGCGCGCCCACCGGACGCGGTCGGCGGCGTCCATCAACGACCCGGCGGCGGCGATGTAGCGTCCGTAGCGGAACTGGTCGCCGGTGTTCGCGCCTGCCGCCGTGGCGGCCGCGCCGTCCGCACCCGCCACGCCCGCTCCAGTCGAGCCCGCGCCTTTCTTCGCGACGGCCCGCGCCAAGTCCAAGACGTCCGCCGCCCGCTCCAGCAGCCGGTCGGCGTCTTCCTCCTGCCGCGCCTGCCCCCCGCCCTGCCGAGGCTCCCGCATCTTCTCCAACCGCTTGATCGCGCCCTCCAGCCAGTCGGACGGCTTGGGCCACGCCATCTTGGCGCCCGGCCACGGGTCGGGCGGCTTGGCCTGGGCCTGCTGCTGTTGCGCAGGCGACTGCGCCGCAGCGACGGCGGCGAGCCCCGCCAGGAGCCCGCAAGCGCATAAAGACAGCGACAATGGCAACCGGTGCGTTTTCATGGCATGTTTTATAACATTAAAAAGCCGTCGCATAAACAACCGCCGCCTCGAAATCGTCGCGCCGGCCGGAACCGGCGGGCGCCGGCGACCGCCGCACCTCGGCCCCTCGACGCGCCCCCGCCCCCCTTATGGGAGCCTCTAAAAACCTCGCGGAAAAGGCGTCGCCGCAGGTCGAAAACGCCCATCCGCCTCGGCGAACTCCGCTTTTCACCCAAGGCGCAACGCAGCGTCCGGTTTTTTTTGAGGTTCCCCTATGCGTTGCAGAACACCAAGCCCCCGCCCAACGACGCTTGCGGCGCCCGCGGCGGTGCGCCGCGCCCCCCCGCCGCGCCGGGCTGCCGGCAACAGGCGTCCAGGATGCGCGTCAGGTCGGAGGGGGAGAAGGGGATGGCGGACTCCTCGCAGGTGCGCAGGAGCAGGCGGCGCAACGCGGCCCGCGCCCGGCACGCCTTGACGCGCGCGGCCTGGGCCGTGCACCGCATCATGGGGGCGACCTCCTCGTAGGGGAGCTGCTCCAGATGGTGCAGGACGAGTATCTCCCGGTAGTCGTCGGGGAGCCGGAGCAGCACCGTCCGCAACATGTCGCCCAGCTCCTTGCGGTTCTCCTCCGCAAAGGGGTTGTTCGAGGAGGCGGCCGGCGCCTCCATCCCGACGCCCCCCTCATCCAAATCGAGCTCGGCGAAGGTCAGCGCCTTGCGGCGGCGCAGGCGGCGGCGCTCGTCGAAACAACGGTTGACGGCGATGCGGCGCAGCCAGGGGTAGAAAGGCCGGTTGAGGTCGAACTTCTTCAGGGAGAAATAGACCTTGCAGAGGATGAGTTGCAGGATGTCGTCGGTGTCGGCGGCCGGGCCCGCGTGCCAGCAGACGAGGTTCAGCAAATGGCGCTGGTACTTGCGCACCAGCTCCTCGAAGGCGTCCTGGTCGCCGTCCCTCGTCCGGCTGATCAGCGTCCGATCCTGCATGCTGGACGGGTCGCCGGACAGCTCGGTCGGCAGGGGCGCCGACGGGTCGGCGGCGGGCGCGGTGGAATTGCGTGCTGCGGTTGCCAGGCTCTCTTTCATGATCCTCCCCACACGATTTGCGAACATCTTTTCCATGCAATTGCCGCGCCAAAGACGCGTCGTTGCCTTTCAAGGGGTTGCGGGCGGCGGCGGGGGCGGAGGCGTAAGGAATCTTCACACGCGGTGTGCGGAAAGGGGGCAGTCGCAGGCGGGGACGCATCGGCGACGAAAACGATGATGTGGAACGATTTAGCTGCCGATATGAACGACGGCGCACAGGGTTTCGACGCAGGGCGGGGGGCGCGCCACGACGCGATTTTCGACGATTTTCGACAAGTTCGACAAGATGCCGCAACGGGGGGAGATCTGTGCTGGATTTCATGAACAACGACTGGAGAAGCCATCTGAAGCCTGGAGACCGGAGCGTCGCGCACACGCAAACCGCGGAAAAGATGTGTTGGGTGAAGGCCGTTGCGGCGGCTTTGCCCCTCGCGGCGTGCGCGGCGTTCCTATGCGTGCAGTTGATCGGGCTGCACGCCGCCATCTTCCCTGCGGCCTCGGTGATGAACGAATTCGACCATTCGGCGACGGGCGACCTCAGCCCCCGCCCGGCGGAGGAATTCGCGAGCACCAGCCCGACGGACACGCCCTCCCGGGGGATCCCCCTGTTCCTAGTCTTCTCCCTGGTCGCCGTCCCGCTTTTCACCGCCAGTTTCAGGAGCTTCCATTTCGTCCTGACGCAAAGCGGCGTCTATTCGATCGGCGGCCTGCTGTTCAAGCATTCCCGGTTCGTGCCCTACGGCAGGATAACGGACGCCGAGGTGCGGCGCGGGCTGCTCAGCCAACTGATCGACACCGCCAGCATCGGAATCAGCACGGCGGGCGGGACGCGCTCCGCCAGGGGCAACTCCAGCCCGTTCGAGATCACCATCAGCGAGGTCGTCGACTACCGGGAAATCCGCCGGGCGATCTTGCAGAAGGTGGCGTAGGGCGCCCGCCGCTGGCGCGTCGCGAGAGGCTGGCGCGCCGGACGTTTTTCCACATTGCGGCACGCCCCCTTCGTGATAGAATCACACCCGTTTGCCGATGGCGGGATGGTTGCGGATATGACTTCAAGGTCGCGTGCGGGTTTCCTTCCGGTTCTCCTGTCCTCGCTCCTCGTGTGCGCGTCCGTGTACGCCGCAGGTGGGGTGGCGACGCTCCACGGGCAGTCGTCCGACGCCGCCTGCACGATGTGCCACGGCGTCAAGACGCTCACAGCCACCCGGCAAGGGCGCAAAATCCCCCTCTACGTGGACGGCGCGAAGCTCCAGGCGTCGGCGCACGGGGCGCTCTCCTGCTCCGCCTGCCACAAGGGCTTCAACCCCGGCGCCATCCCCCACGCCGCGCCCGTCCAGAAGGTGCGTTGCGAGTCGTGCCACGCCACGGACGAAATCAAGGGGTTCGGGCGGAGCGTCCACGCGCAGGGCGGCGCCGTGACCTGCAAGAGCTGCCACGGGGCGCATGACGTCGTCCCGGTGAAAAGCCCGCGCTCGGGAGTGAACCGGATGACGGTCGCCGCCACCTGCGGCAAATGCCACGCGGCGGAGGCCGAGGCGTTCAAGGTCTCCGAACACGCCCGCTTCCTGGACCGGGACGCGCCCCAGTCGCCGAACTGCGTGATCTGCCACGGCTCGCACAAGGTGGTCGCCGTCCAGGACGAGGCGTCGCCCCTCAACCGGAAGAACGAGCCGGGGTTCTGCCTGGGTTGCCATCTGAACGACCCCGCCATACGGGGGCAGGTCGGCTTCTCCGAGCGTTTCATGTCCGGCTACCTCACCACCGTGCATGGCAAGGCGCTCGCCGCCGGCAACCTGGGTGCGGCGACCTGCGGCGACTGCCACGGGGTGCATGACGAGCAGAACGTGCGGGAGTCCACATCCAGGATCAACAAGTGGAACCTGGCGGACACCTGCGGCAAGTGCCACACGGAGGAGGCCGCCGCCTACAAGGACAGCACGCACGGCATGGCGGTGGCGCGGGGGAGCGCCGAGTCGCCCACCTGCACATCCTGCCACGGCGACCACCACATCTACTCGCCGCAAGATCCGCGCTCCACGGTCTCGCGCGCCAACATCGCCGAGGAGGTCTGCGCCAACTGCCACAACTCGGTGAAGCTCAGCCAGAAGTACGGCATCGCCGCCGACCGCTTCGCCTCGTTCGCCGACAGCTTCCACGGCCTGGCGTCGCGCGGCGGCTCGCTGGAGGTCGCCAACTGCGCCAGTTGCCACGGAGTCCACAACATCAAACCGTCGTCCGACCCCGACTCGACCATCAGCGCGAAGAACCTGACGACCACCTGCGGCAACTGCCATCCGGGGGCGAACGAGAATTTCGCGCGCGGCCTGGTCCACGTGCAGGAGGCGGGGGAGACGCGCGAAGGGGTGCTGTTCTGGATCCGGACGGGCTACCTCGCCTTCATCGCCGTCGTGATCGGGCTGATGTTCATCCACAACCTGCTCGACTTCCTCAAGCGCACCAAACGGCGCTTCGACGTGCGCTGGGGCCGCCGGCCGCTTTCCCGCTACAGTCCGGCGCAGTACGTGCGCATGACGGCGCTCGACCGCCTGCAACACGCCGGGCTGCTCGTCAGCTTCCTGCTCCTGGCGATGACCGGCTTCATGCTCCGCTTCCCGGACGCCTGGTGGGTCAACGCCATCCGCGCGTATTGGCCGCAGTTCTTCGAAGTGCGGGGCATTGTGCATCGCGCGGCGGCGGTCTCGATCATGTCGTTCAGCCTGCTGCACGTCATAGTCCTTGTTTTCACGCGGCACGGGCGGCGCCTCGCGGTCGACCTCTTCCCCAAGTGGCGCGACGTGAAGGACTTCTTCATCAACGTGCGCTACCTCTCGGGCTGGTCGCAGGTCAAGCCGCGCTTCGACCGCTTCGGCTACATCGAGAAGGCGGAATACTGGGCGCTGGTCTGGGGGATGGTCATCATGTTCGCGACGGGCGTCTTCCTCTGGTTCAACAACTTCTTCATCAACCACTTCACCAAGCTGGCGTGGGACGTGTCGCGGACGATCCATTTCTACGAGGCGCTTCTGGCGACGCTGGCGATCGTGGTGTGGCATTTCTACTACGTCATCTTCAACCCGAGCATCTACCCGATGAACACGGCGTGGATCACCGGCAAGATCTCCGAGAAGGAGATGGCCGAAGAGCATCCGCTGGAGCTGGAGCGGTTGCGCGAAGAGGCGGGGCGCGGCGACGCCGCCTCCGACGCGAGCACGCCCCCCGCCGCCGCGCCGCCGACGGAACCGACGACGACGGGGCCGGAGGCGCGGCCTCCGGGGGAGTAGGTTGGAGGCAACCGTCGCCGCCTGGCGCCGGGGCGCCGTCCGGGACTAGCCCTTGTTCAGCGAGGTCAGGAACTCGCCGTTGCTGTCGGACTTCTTCAGCTTGTCCAGGAGCAGATCCATCGCCTCGTCGATGGACAGGGGGTTCAGCACCTTGCGCAAGACCCAGATCTTGTTCAAGTCGACGGGATCCACCAGCAACTCCTCCTTGCGGGTGCCGGAGCGGTTGATGTCGATGGCGGGGAAGATGCGCTTGTCCACCAGCTTCCGGTCGAGGATGATCTCCATGTTGCCCGTGCCCTTGAACTCCTCGAAGATCACGTCGTCCATGCGGCTGCCGGTGTCGATCAGGGCGGTCGCCATGATGGTGAGGCTCCCCCCCTCCTCGATCTTGCGCGCCGCGCCGAAAAAGCGCTTGGGCTTCTCCAGGGCGTTGGCGTCCACGCCTCCCGAAAGCACCTTGCCGCTGGAGGGGACGACGGTGTTGTAGGCGCGCGCCAGGCGCGTGATGCTGTCCAGCAGGATCACCACGTCCTTCTTGTGCTCCACCAGGCGCTTGGCCTTCTCCATGACGATTTCGGCGACTTGGACGTGGCGCGAGGCGGGCTCGTCGAACGTGGAGCTGATGACCTCGCCCTTGACGGAGCGCTCCATGTCGGTGACCTCCTCGGGCCGCTCGTCGATCAGCAGCACGATCAGGTATATCTCCGGATGGTTGGTGCTGATGGAGTTGGCGATGCTCTGCAACAGCATCGTCTTCCCGGTGCGCGGCGGGGAGACGATCAGGCCGCGCTGCCCTTTGCCGATGGGGGTGAAGATGTCCATGACGCGCGCGGAGAGGTTCTCGCGCGTGGTCTCCAGGCGAATCCGCTCCTGCGGGTAGAGCGGCGTCAGGTTGTCGTAGAAGATGCGCCGGCGCGCCTCCTCGGGCGGCTCGAAGTTGACGGCGTCGACCTTCACCAGCGCCAGGTAGCGCTCGCCGTCGTTCGGCATCCGTATCTGGCCGGAGACGATGTCGCCCGTGCGCAGGTCGAACTTGCGGATCTGCGATGGGGAGATGTAGATGTCGTCCGGGCCCGGCAGGTAGCTGTAATCGGGGGAGCGGAGGAAGCCGTAGCCTTCGGGCAACACCTCCAACACCCCTTCCGAGAAGATCAGGCCGTGCTTTTCCGCCTGCGCCTGCAAGATCGCGAAGATGAGGTCTTGCTTGCTCTTGTTGCCGGTCTCCACGTTCTTGTACTTCTTGGCGATGCGCACCAAGTCCTTGATGTTCATCGCCTGCAACTCGCTGATGTGGAGCTGCTCGTCCTCTTTGGCGTCTTTGCCGTCCCGGCCGGGGGGCTCCGCAACCGGCTGTTTTTTGTCGCCGGGGGGGGTGGGCGGCGCGCCGGCGGGCGCGACGGGGGAAGCATCGTTGGAAGCCGGGGGAACGTTGTTTGAACGAATATCTTTCTCTGCCATCGGACACCTGTAGTTTCGTAATGAGATCAAGGGCGCCTCTAAAACCCCGGGACGCCTCGCCAACGCCTTTCGCCCGGAAACGCCCGTACACTTTGGCGGACTCCTGCATTCAAGCGGTGGTGACGCCTCGCCTGCGGGCTTTTAAAGAGATGCCCTTCATGTTGGTGCAGGTACTGCGCGCGAATCGCGACCTGTGGAAAAAAGGATTCTAAAACGACTCGGACGGAATTGCCAGATTTTTTTCCTCGCCCTGCTCTTTATGTGCGCTCCGCCCTTTGCCGGGAGGGGGCGGGGCGGGCGCGGCGCGGCATTCCAGCCGACCGGCGCACCCGTCCCGGTTAGGTTTGGCGGGCGCGGGCGCATGCCGCCGGCTCGCAAACGGAGCTGGCGGCATGCGCCCGCCCACCCGCTCCATCAAAGCCCCAAGTCCGCCTTCGCCTTGGCGAGCACCTCATCCAAGCCGTCGAGCGTGTCGTTGTGGCGGGTCTTGTATATCTGCTCGAGGTACCCCTTGGCCCTCTCCGCAGTCGCCTTGCCGAGCACGGTGCTCTTGGCGAAAGGCTCGATGGCGCCGTCCGGATCCTTCATCTGCCATTTGCAAAAGCCGATGTAGTACCAGGCGTCGCCGTTGGACGGGTCGAGGGCGACGACCTTGTCGAACGCCGCCAGCGCATTCGGATAGTCCTTCTGCGCATACGCGCCCTGCGCGGTCAGTTCGTAGGAGAGGGCGCGCACGTGCTTCCACTGCGCCTCGTCCACGCCGGCGGGGGTGCCTTCGCTCGCGGTCACCGTGGGCGTGAACAGGGACACCGCCGTCGCCTGGAACACCTTGGTCTCTTGAGTGTCCTTGTCCAGCTTGTCCACGACCTTCGCGTACAGGCCGACGGCGGCGGGGAGGTCTTGCTTCTGGACGTATGCGTTCATCGTCTGCAACGCCAAGACGCCGACCGGGGTCCCGGCGTTTTCCGCGCGGATCTTCTTGTCCGCGTCCAGGTACTTTTCGACGTCCCCCACCTTCAGGTAGAGGTCGGCGAGCGCGTTCAAGACCGGGGCGCTGGGGGCCGCGGCGTAAAGCTTCTCGGCGACCTCGGTGGCCTTGGGCCAATTCTCGGCGGTGTAGTACGTGGTGAAGACGAGGCTGTTCACCTTCTGGCGCAACTCGGCGAGCCCTTTCTTATAGAAGGGCGCGCTGGCGGGATCCTCGGCGGGGAGGTCGGGCGGGATGTCGTTGTCGTTGTCGATGGCGTCGTCCGTGGGCAACGCGGCAAGCAGGCTTTCCGCCAAGGCGACGGCCTTGTCCCAATCCTTGGTCTGCCAATGCGCCTGGATCGCGCCCTGGTAGCCGCCAAAGACGTAGTCTTTGTAGTCGGCGTCGGTGAGCAGCCGGTTGATCGGGCGCTCTTTCAGGAAAGCGAGCAACAGTTCGGCCTGCTTCTGCACGTCCGCTTCTTTCCTGATCTCCTCGTACTTCTTGTAGTCGTTCCTCAGTTGAAAGTTGGAAAGGGGGGAGACTCCGCTCTGCAGGGCGAAACCGCCGACCGCGCATACAAGCAAAACCCCCATCGTTAAGCTGACGATTCTTCGAGTCATGGCACACTCCTGAATGAAAATCCAAACAACCCGCGTCCCGTCTCCGCCCGACGAACCCCGGCGGACGGGGGCGAAAGCCGGCAAAACTTCCAAACGGCGCCCGGAAAACCCGCGCACTGCGTCCCTTTGCGACCCGTGTAACCATGCGGGCCGGATTGGCACTAGGTTCTAATGGAAAGCCCCGCCCTGTCAAGCCAAAAGTGGTCTGTGTCCTGTAGTATGTGTTCTGTGGTTTGCGCCTGCGCGGCGCGCGCGACGCAGGTCACTTCTTCTCCAAGAGCCAGTGGTTGCCCGGATACCACTTCATCCGGCGCAGTTCGTGCGCGCCCGAGACCTTCCGCCCTTGGAACGTGACGGCGATGGCGTCGGGGGCGAGGCGTCGGATGGACGCCTCGCCCCCGTCCCAAACGAACACCCTGCCGCTGCCGAACGCCTTCTCCTCGATGGTGCGCGCCGCCACCGCCTGTTCGTCGAAGGTCTCCCGCTCGATCGCCAGACGCCGCTCCCCCTTCCTCGCGGGCGGATCCTTGAGCAGGGACCAGGAGCGCAGGGCGCCGTCCGGGAACAGGATGCGCAGGTCGTAGTGCGTCCTGCCCGTCCGATGCCGGTGAATCACGAATACCGACTGTAGCCCTGCGCCCCCGCCGTCCAGAACCTTGCCCCCGTCGCCGAATTGTGCAAGTATTTTGGCCTATGGGCGCGGGTTGCGCAAGGCGCGGTTGCGGGTTGCGCAAGACACGACCCCGATGCGGCGGGCGCAGGGCGCGCCCCTGGAGGTGCAGGAGATGACGAAGTCCATGTTTTCCCTTTTAACGTTGGCGGTCGGGCTCGGCATCGCCCTGCCCTCTTCCGCGCAAAACGCCCGCGAGGAGCTCACGGCGAAGGTGGACGCCGTCGTCGCCAAAGCCTACGGGGAGGCGTCGGCGCGGTTCCCCTGCAAGCTCAAGCCCTCGGGCAAGGCGAAGATGGGGGGGTGGAAGGACGTGGAGAACTGCGTGAACCCCGCGCACGACCTGGTGGACTGGGACGGCCACGCGGCGGAGCTGCTCAAGATACGCGAAGAGGCGCGGGCGCTGCCGGAGGACTTGGAGGCGGCGGTCGAGGCGGCGCTCACGGCCCATGCGCTCCCCTACGCCCAGGTCTTCCTGGTGAAGGAGAAGGACGAGGGGCTGGCGCTCCTGCCGCTCTCCAACTCGCTGCTGAAATTCCTGCCGGAGGGGTCGCTCGCGGGACTGCCGGTCTACCTCAAGGACGGGGAATTGGCGGGCTCCTTCATCGGCGCCTACGGCTCGGAGCGGAGCGGGGGGCTGGTGGCCATGTCCAGCTACCGCATGGCGAACTTCCAATACACCGACCTCAAGGGCGAGGCGCAGGCGCCGACCGAGCGGTTCCTCGTCGATTCCTACGGCGTGCCGTGGAGGGACGCCAAGGCGCAACCCGGCTTCCGCCTCCCCGCCGACAAGCTGTTGCGGCGGTAGCGGGGCGAGGCGCCTACGGGCGCCCCTGGGGGCATCTAAGGACCCCGGACGCCGCGTCGCGCCCCGTCTGCGAGGTTTTAGGGGTTTTTAGAGGCTCGCCCCTGTTTTTTCGCGCACCAGCCGATCTGGCGGGCGATGCCGCGCAGGACGCCCACGTCGGAGGACTCCAGCCCGGCGCGCCCCAGCAGCTTGCGCAAGGCGAACATCATGTGCTGCGCGTTCTGCGGCTGCAGGAAGCCTATCTCCAGCAGCGCCGCTTCCAACTGCGCGTACATGGCCTCGACCTGCTCCACCCGCGCGAGCTTCAACGCACGCCCCGGCTCGCGCGCCAAGCTCCCGAGCATCAGTTCGTAGGCGACGATCATCACGGCCTGCGCGAGGTTGAGGCTGCGGGCGTCCCGGTCGGTGGGGATGCGGACGAGGAGCTGGCAGAGCCGCAGGTCTTCATCGACCAGCCCCGTGTCCTCCGGGCCGAAAACGATGCCCACGTCCTGCCCCGCCGCGTGGGCGAGGATCCTCGGCGCCAGCGCGCGCGGCGTCGCCGCCCCGGCGCGGTAGCCGCCCTCCTTGCCGGTGGTCCCGACCAGCAGGCCCACCCCCGCGACCGCCGCCCGCAAGGAGGGGTAGGCCTTCGCCGAGGCGAGCACGTCCGCCCCCGCCTTCGCGAGGCGTTGCGACTCCTCGTTGACCTCGCAGCGGGGGGCTGCCAGCACCAACCGCTTGACGCCCATGTTGGCGAGGGCCCGGGCCGCCGAGCCGATGTTGCCGGGGTGTTTGGTCCCGACCAAGATGACGACCACGTTATCGAGCGACATAGGCAGGTATCATCTCAAATATTTCCGCCGGATGTGAGACAATTTTCCACGAACCGGGTCTAAAGGGCTGGTCGGGGCGGGCGCGGGACACGCGCGCCGCCGGTCGTTCCATTCGGGAGGTGCAAACGTGAAAGTCGTCAAGGAAACCGTCCGGATCGCATTGGCGGCGCTCCTGCTGGCGGGCGCCGCCGGCGTGTGGGCGCGCGCGCAATCCACCGCCGCAGGCGCAAGGGGCGCCGGGGGGGGCAAGGCGGTGGCGCAGGAGCCGACGCCGGAGGAGATCATCAAGCAGTTCACCGAGAAGGAGACGGAGTTCTACAAAGCCTGGATGAACTACACCTACAGGCAGACCGCCAACATCCGCATCCGCTCCAAGGACGGACGCCCTTCGAACGAGTGGATGGACCTCGTCTCCGAGGTGGTGTTCGACGACGACGGCAGCCGCGACGTCCGGCAGCTCAAACGCCGGGGGCAGTTGAAGTCGCTCCGCTTCACCCGCGAGGACGAGGAGATCATCAACAACCTCAACCCGTTCGCCTTGACAACGGCGGAACTGCCGCTGTACGACCTCAAATACGAGGGGAAGGAGCGGGTGGACGAGCTCAACTGCCACGTCTTCGCGGTCAAGCCCAAGAAGATCAAGTCGGGGCGGCTCTACTTCGAGGGGAGGATCTGGGTGGACGACCTGGACTTGCAGGTGGTGCGGACGGTGGGCAAGGCGGTGCCGCAGTCGCCAAGCGGGCAGTTGTTCCCGGAGTTCGAGACCCTGCGCCAGATGATCGACGGGAAATACTGGTTCCCGGTCTGGACGCACGCGGACGAGCGGTTGCGCTTCGTTGACAGCACGGTGCGCATCGAGGAGACGATCACCTACGACGACTATAGGAAATTTGATACGAAGGCGACCATCCGCTACGGCGACCTGGAGGGAGAAGGCGAGGAATAAGCCCCTCATCCCGCCAAACCGTGGACGATGGCGGGTGCTGGCGGCTCGCGGGGATGTCGCAGGATGCGGGGGATGGGAAATGATCCAACCCTGTAAGGGTTGCGCCCTGCATCAAACGGTCGTCATTGGCGCAACCCCTTCGGGGTTGGGATTTTTTTGATCGCCGCCGCCTTCGCGGGACGCGGGCGTCCCCCTGCGGCAAACGGCGGGTTGTCGCAGAGGCTACTTGGCGGCCTTGCCGAAATGGACGTCGAACGCCTTGAGCTGCTCCAGGTTCGGGTACTCCCGCGCCCCCGGCGCCTTGTCGAAATACATCGCCTTCTGATCCTCGACGGTGAACGCCGGCCACGCCGGCAATCCCGCGCCGTTGGGGTCGCCCGTCTTGGCGAAGTTGACCCAATAGGCGCTCATCAGGTCGGCCAGCGCCACGTCGTCGGGATTCCCCGCGTCGGTGCCCATGCCCCCCGCGCCGCCGAGGTTGTGGAACACGAACGGCAGCTCCGAGGCGTGGCCCGCGCCGTCCGGCGTCGCCGCCGTCCGGTGGTCGAAGTAGTAGGCGTAGACCTTCCCCCGCCCCTTCTGCGATTGCAGCTTCGCCCACGCCCAGGTCGGCCAGGCGAACGTGGATTCGCGGAAGAGGTCTTTGCTGGAGCGCGTCGCCTCGGCTTCCGTGGCGTGCGGATACGCCTTCAGGATGGCCGCGGCCCCGGCGGCGTACTGGCGGCGCACCGTCTTCTCGAAGTCCGCGGGGGACGTCTTTTGCGCCACGAACATCCCCCCTTCGTCGGAGTTGGTCCCGACCAGGATGGGCGTGTCGTTGAACGCCCCCGCCTCGTAGGCCGCGTACTGGTCGGCGAGGACGGTCACGCCGTCCGCGACGGGCCAGAAGCCCCCCATCCCCTTGGTGTCCTTCTGCACCGCCTCGGCGCTGAGGGCGCGCGCCGCCGCGATGTCGTCCGCGCCGAGCCGCTCGAGGTAGGCCGCTCCCTGCGCCTCGGCCTGCTCGAGCGTCACGCGGGGCGGCGTCATGTTGCCGCCGCTCTCGGAGATGGCCTTGTGGAACAGCCCCTTCGCCGCCGGGGATGCCGCGAGCATGCTGACGGAGATTCCGCCCGCCGACTCGCCGAAGATGGTCACGTTGTCCGGGTCGCCGCCGAACTGCGCGATGTTCTCCTTCACCCACTTGAGCCCCGCGATTTGATCCATGATGCCGTAGGCGCCGGAGCCCTGGCCGCTCTCCGCGCTCAGCCCGGGATGCGCGAGGAAGCCCATCGGGCCGACGCGGTAGGCGACGCTGACCAGCACCACGCCTTGCTTGGCGAGGTTGGTCCCGTCATAGACGGCGGAGCTGGTCATGCCGATGCCGAAGCCGCCGCCGTAGATCCAGACCATGACCGGGCGCTTCTCGTCGGTTTTCACCGCGCCGGTCCAGACGTTCAGGTAGAGGCAGTCCTCGCTCACGGGCGCATCGCCGTTTATCGACTTGCCAAACTCGGTGTCCTGCATCGGGCCGGGGGCGAACGCCGCCGCCTTTCTCACCCCCTCCCAGGGGACGACCGGCTGCGGCGCCTTCCAACGCAGGTCGCCGACCGGGGGCGCGGCGAAGGGGACGCCTTTGAAAGAGGCGACGCCGTCCGCGACGACGCCCTCCACCGCGCCGCCGGTGACGGTCGCCTGCGAGATCGGCGCCTGGGGCGCCTGCCCGGCGGGCGGTTGCGCCGCACATGCGGCAAGTAACGACAAGACCAACAGTGACGTGCAAAATTTGATCAGTTCCATGGAGCCTCCCTTTGCCGATTCGCCAACGCGCCAGTCAGATGGAATGGCCGCACTCCGCCAGCAGCTCGCGGCACTTCTCGTAGGTCTCCGCCATCATCCGGGGACAGCGGTCCATCTTGTTGCCGGGGTTGCCGTCGATGATCTCCGCGCAGGCGATGCCGTGGTAGCGCGGCTCGTAGGTCGCCTTGAACCACGCCACCAGCCGGGGGATCATGTCGGCCTTCGCCTTGAGCCGGTCGAGCATCGAGAGCAGGCAGGCGGCGCCGGTCAGGACGCCGCAGGTCAACCCCGAGCCCAGCCCGCCGCACAACCCCGCCATCGCCTCCACCAGTTCCGGGTTCTCGTCGCCGACGGCGTCCAACCCCATGATGACCATGATCTGGCTGCAACAGTAACCGTCGCCGCTGAGCCGGAGAACCTCCCTGCGCGTATCGTCCATCACCACAACTCCAAAACCACTCCAATGCCTCCCAAGGCGGGGCGGGCGCCGGCAGACGTGCGACCGCCCCGTGCGCCCAACGTGTGCGGATGTCGATTTTACTGCGGAACCACGTAAGATGGTATGGTTTTCTGCGCGCATCCTCTTAAATCCCGAGCCCCTCCCAGACCGCGCCCCTTTGCGCCACCCCGCCATCCTCCCCCAACAATAACGTAGCGACCGATCAAACATCATACAACAATGTATCAATTCTGCGCCCCGCCCGCGACGCGCCGATCCAGTCCGCGCAACGGCGACGGCGTTTCCGCCGGCTAGCCTGTTTTCCCCGCGAAGCCGGCTCGGGGGGCGCCCCGGTTCGCCGCAGGGGTCGGCTTGCTCCCCGCCTTCGGGGTGCCGGCGCCACCGACCATACACAAATGAATAATACAGTTGCGAACAATACATTATTGTCACACGGGGGCGGACGACGCCCTGGACGCCACATCCCGCAACACATAGAAAACAAATGAAATACATATTTTATTATCCAACCCATTTCCTATGGCACGCATTTTGCAAAAGGAAACAGCGAGCCGAGGGGCGCGCGGATTTGCTCAAGGCGGGACGCGCCCGGCCGAGGTTTTGTTTGCCGACGAGGCGGAGCGGATGCGACCGGGTGCCGTCGACCACGACGGGGACGGGGTGGCATGGGCCGGCTTCGCCTTGGAATTCACGGGGTGGCGGTTGGTTGAGTTGGTGTTAATTCAAGGAGGAAGGATGTAGTCATGTCAAACATGTCAAACATGCGAAAAGTATTGAAATGGACGTTACTGGCGACGATGATGCTGTTTGCCTGCGCGGTCGTCGCGATGGCGCAAGACGAGGCGCCGGCGGCGACCGCCGACGACGTGCAAGGCAACCTGGACATCGTCTGGACTTGCATCGCCGCGTTCCTGGTGTTCTGGATGCAGGCGGGTTTCGCGCTGGTGGAGACCGGCTTCACGCGGGCCAAGAACGCTTGCAACATCCTGTTTAAGAACCTGATGGATTTCTCCATCGGCAGCGTCGCGTTCTTTCTTGTCGGCTTCGGCATCATGTGGGGCTGGAGCGCCGACTACGCCGACTTCACCCCGTGGGCTGGCGGGGACACCAGCAGCTGGAACTGGACGTTCCTGATCTTCCAGACGGTGTTCTGCGCCACGGCGGCGACCATCGTCTCGGGCGCGATGGCGGAACGGACGAAGTTCGTCTCGTACCTGCTCTACAGCGCGGTCATCTCCATCGTCATCTACCCGGTCTTCGGCCAGTGGACTTGGGGCGAAGGCTGGCTCAGCGACATGAACTTCCATGACTTCGCCGGCTCCACGATCGTCCATTCCGTCGGCGGCTGGCTGGCGTTGGCAGGCGCCATCGTCCTCGGCCCGCGCCTCGGCAAGTATGTCAACGGCAAGGCCAAGGCCATCGCCGGGCACAACCTGCCGCTGGCCGCCCTGGGCGTGTTCATCCTGTGGCTCGGCTGGTTCGGGTTCAACCCCGGCAGCACCACCGCCGGCAACGGCGACATCGGCTTCATCGCCGTCACCACGAACCTGGCGGCGGCGGCTGGCGCCATCACGGCGCTGATCACCTCTTGGATCATCTTCAAGAAACCCGACCTCTCCATGACCTTGAACGGCGTGCTGGCGGGCCTGGTGGCGATCACCGCCCCTTGCGACGGCGTCTCCCCGGTCTCCGCCGTCATCATCGGCGCGGTCGCCGGCGTCCTGGTGGTGCTCAGCGTGCTGTTCATCGACCAGAAGCTCAAGGTCGACGACCCGGTCGGCGCGGTCAGCGTCCACGGCGTCAACGGCGTCTGGGGCACCTTGGCCTACGGCCTCTTCTCGTTCCAGGAGGGCACCCTCGGCCTGTTCAACGGCGGCGGCTTCAAGCAGTTGGGCATCCAGGCGGTCGGCGCCTTGGCAGGCTTCGGCTGGGCGTTCATCGTCGGCTTGGTGCTGTTCCTCATCCTGAAGTACACGATCGGCCTGCGCGCCAGCGACGAAGAGCAGCTCAAGGGGCTGGACATCACCGAGCATGGCAACGAGGCTTACTCGGGCTTCCAGATCTTCACGACGGAATAACATGGCAAGGCTTGGGCGGGCGCGGCTTCGGCTCGCCCGCCCCGGCACGGGTTGAAACGGAATTTAACGGTTCGATTACAGACAGAGGGTGATTTTCATGAAACTGATCATAGCGTACATTCAGCCGCACAAACTGAGCGACGTGAAACAGGCCCTGTTCAAGGCCGAAGTCTTCAAGATGTCGGTGACCACCGCCTTGGGCTGCGGCCAGCAGAAAGGCTTCACGGAGTCGTTCCGCGGCGTGGTGACAGAGGTGAACCTGCACAAGAAGACCCGCATCGAGATCGCGGTCAACGACGATTTCAAGGACAAGACCGTCAAGGCGATCGTCGAGGGCGCCAAGACGGGGAACATCGGCGACGGCAAGATCTTCGTCCTCGACCTGCCGGAGTGCATCCGCATCCGCACCGAGGAGACGGGAAACGCCGCCATCGGGTAGCGTCTTGGCTGCGCCTGACGGCGTTTTGGTTGCGTCCGGATGGCGCAAGGCGCGATTCGCGGTCGCAAGCGAACCAGCCAAGCAAACCAGCAGGGGGTGTCGTCGGCAAGGCGGCACCCCCCTTGTTTTTGGACATGTTTTTGTTTTGGGAACGGTGCCACGACTGGCATGGCGCGTATGACGCCGCCGTGCGGCTCGCCCCTGCAGACCGCCCACGGGGTTGAGCCGCGTCATCCGGAGCGGGAGACGGTCGGGAGATGCGACGTTGGCGCGAGTGTCCGACCGCGATTCCTTCGCCCCCGGCAACCGCTACGGCTTCTTCGCGCCGATGGCGTGCCAGCTCCAGTCCGTCCGTTTCTTTCCCTGCGGCGACGCCTTGTCTGCAAGCTTTTTAGAGCCCCCCCTATGCCGGGCGCTTCTTGAACGGCGGGCGCATGATTGTCAGCAGGATTGCGCCCACGGCGCACCATCCCGCCAAGACGTAGAAAACGCCTTCGTAACCGTGGCCTTTGTCGTAGAGCAGCCCCGTGACCGGCGGCACGACCGAGCCCAGCGTGGTGTTGATGGCGACCGCCACCCCCGCCAGAACCGCGAAAGGCTTGACGCCGTAGTAGTTGCTCACCACCGTCGCCAGGCAGACCACGCCGCCGCCGAAGCCCAGCCCCATGCAGGAGGCGGCTGCAATCATCACGGAGACGCTGGTGGCGTCCGCCAGGAGGAAGATCCCGACGCCGAAGGACGCCACCAGCCCCGCCCAGATGTAGCGGGGGTCGATGCGGTCTCCCCACGCGCCGATGATCCCTTTGGAGAACAGTCCCGCGAATGCCATCAGGCTCGGCGCCCATGCGACGATCTCGCGCGTGTGCCCCGAGTCTTGCAGGTGTACGATCCCGTGGGCGAGGAAGACCGTGTAGCCGCAGCTCATCCCCATCTGGCAGAACATCATCAGCCAATAAGTGTGGCCTGCGAGGGCTTCGCCGGAAGACCATTCCTCGGCGGTGCGGTGGACGCGGGCCTTTTTCCCGGTCGCATTGGCGCCGGTCGCGTCCCCGTCTGCGGCTTTCGCGGGCGCGCCGCCGTCCGGTTGCTGTCCGAGGTCTTCCGGCCGTTCTTTGACGAAGACGAACGCGACGGCGGCGGCCAGCGCGGACAGCCCCGCCATCGCCCACCAGCCCATGCGCCAACCGCCCCCGGTCATGTCTATCCAGCGGTTGAGCAGGGGCGCCGCCATGAAGCCGCCGACGCCGCTCGCGGTGCTGATGACCGCCAGCACCAAGGCGCGGCGGCGCACGAACCAGCGCGCCAGCCCCGCCTGCGCGCCGATGACGCCGCCTGCCGCGACCCCGGCGCCGACGACAACCCCGAAGGCCAGCATCGCGCCCAAGCTGCCCCGAACCACCGTCGCCATCGCCACCGACCCGGCGACGACCAGGAGGCTGCCTCCGACCAGCGTGTTCCGGACGCCGAAGCGGTTCATGGAGACCGCCACCAGCGGCCCCGGCAGGCCGGACATGACGGTGAACAAGCCGACCAGCGACCCGAGCGTCCCCCTGTCGAAGTCCAAGTCCTGCACCATGACCGCATTCACGACGCTGGCGCCGTAGATCGGGAAGGCGAGGTTGGCGAAGACGATGGCCCAGAGGAACCCCAAGAGCTTCCAGCCGTAGAATTCTGTTCGAACCACCGTCCCCGCCTTCCCTTCCCCGCCTTCGGCAGGATGCGTTTGACGATCCTTGTGGGAACCTTATGCCTTGCCGAGCGCCTTGAGCACCTTGTCCGGCGTCGCCGGCGGGTCCACCCACACGCCGATGGCGTTCTGGATGGCGCAGATCACAAGGTGCGTGTTGGCGAGCGAATGGCTGATGCCGTTGGAGCCGTAGGCGGCGTTGCCCGCGCGGGTCTCCAGCATCTTCTTGTCCACCGGCGGCATGTCGAGCATCGACACCTTCTTGTACTCGAACATGTCGGCGTTGAGCTTCACCCCCGTCTTGGCGTCGTAGAAGTAGTCCTCCTGCAACTGGCAGCCGGCGCTGAAGTCCATCACCTGGTCGATCTGGCTCTCCAAGGATGTCAGCCGGATGACCTTGCCGGGGTCGGCGACCACGCCGAAGCGCAGTATCTCCACCAGACCGGTCTCGGTGTCCACCGCCACCTCGCACATGGCGATGTTCATGGTGTCGAGCAGCTTGCCCATGCCCACGGCCCAGAGCGCCGTCGGCGGCCTGCCGGAGTAGGTCGCGAACAGGTGCGCGCTCCCCACGGCCTGCGCCAAGGCGATCTTCTTGGACGGGTCGGCCTTGACGAAGACCTCGCCGTCGGCGATGTCGATGTCGGCCGCCGACAGCCCCTGCAGCGGGGTCGGCTGGGGCTTGGCGCCGACGCCGCCGACGCCGCCGAAGCCGCCGGGGGCGGGGGGGTTGTTGGCGTTCTCGATGGCGGCGTCCAGTATCTTCTGCTTCAGGATGTTGGCGCACTCCTTGGTCGCCCACGCCGAGGCGGTCGTGCCGTCGCTGCCGCCGCCCACGGGGGTGAAGGTCTCGCGGTAGTCGAAGTCGATGCTGAGGTCTTCGTACTTGATGCCGATCTCCTCGGCCACAACCATCGCGTTCCCCTCCACCGCGTAGATGCCGGTGCAGGGGCCTTGCGTCGGCATGTGGACCTTGCCGCCCCGCAGCTCCAGCTTGCAGTTGTAGCCGGAGAAGGAGTGGCGCGGGCACATCTGGTAGCGGAAGCTGGCGCCATGGAGCCGCCCGTCGGGGAGCTTCTTCGCGCCGGTGGCGTGCCAGTTCCAGTCCATCAGCTTCTTCCCCTCGGCGACGCAGGCGTCGTAGCTGGGGACGGGGGCGGTGTCCTCCTGCGAGGTCGGACCGTGCAGGTTGAGCGTGGCGATGTCGATGGGGTCTTTGCCCAGCTTCTCGGCGATGAGGTGGATGGCCATCGTCAGCGCGTCCCAGTTGAACGGGCAGTGCTGGCCGCTGGTGTACATCTTGCCGCGGTTGCTGTTGACCACCTCCATCGTCTGCTTGATGTTCAGGCAGCGGGTGGTGAAGTACGGGCCGTAGCCCTGGTCGCCCGACGTCCCCAAGGTGGAGACCGGCGGCACCCCCGCGTCGGCGACGGAGAAGTCGTCGATGGCGGTGATCAGCCCGTCGTCCTTGAAGCCGACCTTCAGGTGCGTGAAGCGCTGGTTCATGTTGAAGTCGTACATCTCGCGCCGCAGGCAGCGCATGCGCACGGGCCGCCCCGCGCGCTTGGCCAGCAGCGGCGTGATCTCCTGCGTCTTGCGCAGGCCCCAGTCGCAATATTTGCCGCCTTGGAACAGCCCCTCCTGCTTCACCTTCTCGGAGGGGAGGCCGTACATGCCGCCGACGGAGTCGCGCCGCTGCACCGCCCCCTCGATGTGCAGGCTCGGCGATTCCGCGCCGTAATACGGGTCGTCGTACCAATAGGCCGCCGACGCGGGCGGGTTCGGGATGTGGCCGCAGAAGGCGGGCATGTTGAAGTCGTACTCGATGATCTGGTCGGCCTGCTTGAAGCCGGCCTCCACATCGCCCTGGTTGGCGCTGGCGACGGTGACGTTCCCCTTCCCCTGCGGGTTGGGGCGGATGACCGGGGCGTCGGGCTTGCGCCCCTGGTTGATGTCGATGACGAAGGGGAGCTGCTCCCACTGCGGGTCGAGCGCCTTGAGCGCCTCGTCGCAGATCTCCTCGCTCTCGGCGACGACGATGACCGCCACCTCGTCGTCCTCCATGTCGGCCTCGGCATCGACATAGGGGGCGGGCTCCCCGCCGCCGAACATCATCATGCCGCCACCTCGCCCGAACTTTTTCAGATCCTCGTCCTCCCAGGTGAGCACGTCCACGACGCCTGGTATCTTCTTCGCCGCCGCGACATCGACCTTGGTCACCTTCGCGCGCGCGTAAGGGCTGCGCAGGAACTTGGCTTCGAGCATGTCCTCGAAGACGTAATCCGCGCCGAACTTCGCTATGCCTGCGGCCAGCGCGTACGACAGCCTGCCGGGAAGATTGGGCTTCCCGACCACCTTGAATTCCTTCCTCTCACCGTTGACTCCCACGGTATCAGCCATGACCACGCCCCCTTTTTTGGTAGTAGTTGTCCGACGAACGGGCGATATTACTATGAAACGGCGCAGGACAGGAAATCAAATCGACGGGCGAGGCCATTGAAAACTAAGGACGGGGTGGACATGGACGATTTCCGCCGCCGTTTTCTTGTCGTGGACGACACATGGACGCCACTCGCCGAATCGATGCTGATCGAGCGCTTCAAGCCTGTATGGAATCGTGTGCTCGATGGCTTTGGCAATCACGATCCCGGCAAGGGCAGACACCAAGGCATGGCGCCGCAATGGGATTGCCTGCATCCCGGACGCGCTTGGGCGGCAAGGTTGCGACCGTGCGCCAATACCGCAGAGCAGTTGGCGGAGCGGGTGGAACGGCGGCTTCGTTTTATCGGGCTTGTCGAATCCACCGAATGGAGGGGCGGGCGTCAATCGCCGAAACGCAGGAGGTATATCCCTTCGTCGCGGGTTCCGACGTAGACCTTAGACGGGTCGTCCGGGTCTTCCGCCATGCAATAGACGGGGGAGGCGAACCCGGGGGACGATATCTTATCCCAAGAGGCGCCGCCGTCCTCGGAGCGGAAGAGGCCGCCGGCGGCGCGATCCGCAGCCAGTATCCGCCGCCCACCCCACGCCTTCGCGCCCGGGAACAACACGGCGGATATGCTGAAGCCCAGATTCCCGCCGCCGGAACGCTCCCAGTAGACGCCGCCGCTGGAGGATTCGAAGAGTCCGGCGGAGGTGCCCGCGAAGAAACGGTCTTTGTCCCCCGGCACCACCGCCAGCGAGTAGATCGTCACCCTCTCCGGCAGGCCGTATGCCGAGGTCACCTTCCAGGTGACGCCGCGATCCTGCGAGCGCAGGAGCCCCATGTTGGTGCCGGCGAAGACGATCCCCGGAGTCTCGGCGGGCGCGATGATCTGCCACGCCTTGGGCACCAGCCGGTTGCCGCGCGGCATCTTGAAATCCAGCGTGTCCACAGGGGCGCGGTAGATTCCCTGGTCAGTCCCGGCGTAGACGATCTGCAGGCCGGGATCGACCGCCAGGCTGTAGACGGTGCGCAGGTTTATGCCCCCCGTCAGCTTCCTCCACGGGGCGGACGCGCCTTTCTGATGATAAACGCCCTGCGGCGTCCCCACCAAGCGCCCCGCACCGCCTGGCAACGCCAAGAACGAAAGCGCCCGCATCCCCGGCTCGATCTGCTCCAAACCCCAACGGGCGTCGCCCCCTCGGCGCGAGTACCAGCCGCCGCCGCCGGAGTGCATCCCCGCAAGGAGCGTGTCCCGCGCCGTCGGGTCGAACTGCACCCAGGCGATCTGCTTGTTGATGAAGCCGTCGTTGGACGGACGCCAACTCGCGCCGCCGTCCTCGCTCACCAAAACCCCTTGGTATTCCGTCCCGATCAGGATGCGGCGGCTGTCGGACGGGGAGACCTGGATGGCGTTGACGGTGAGGTCGCCGGACGTCAAGCGTGTCCACGACTGCCCCGAATTGCGGCTCATGAACAGCCCCTCCGCCGTTCCCGTGTAGACCTTGCCGGCGTCGCTCGGGTCGAGATAGACCACATAGGCGCGGACGGTGAACTGCCCCGGCTTCACCCGCAAGCGCGTCCAAGAGCGCAGGCCGTCGTCCGAGCGGTAGACCCCCGAACAGGCGCTGGCGTACACCACCGCAGGGTTGGCGGGGTTTATGGTCATCGAAAACACGTCGGAGTCGAGCGGCATCCCCCGTTCTATGCGCGTCCATGTCGCGCCATGGTCGCGGGAGACGTAGCCCAGGCGCCAAGTCCCGACATAGAGCGTCGCCGGGTCGCGGGGGTCGATCGCCACCGATTCGACCATGGACAGCAACCCTTTGCCGACTTCGCGCCATTCGACGCCGCCGTCCGCAGTCAGGAACACCCCGTCGCCAGTACCGACCAGCATATTGTCGGGGCGGGTGCGGCAGAAGGCGACGTCGCGGATGGCGGTGGACTCGCGCGGCAGGCGCATCCGCGTCCACGATTCGCCGGAGTCCCTGGATTCAAACAGCCCGCCGCCGTCCGAGTTCAAATCCCATGCTCCGACGTAAAGGTGTTTCGGGTCGTCGGGGTGCTGCATCAGGTCGTCGATGACGTAAGACGGCTGCCCGATGCCAGGGGAGAGGACGCGCCACGACCTCCCGGCGTCGGAGGATTTGTATATCTTCCCGTTGCTAGTCCCGAGATAGACCGTGCGGTCGTCGCCAGCGTCTATGAGCAGCGAACGGGCGTCGCCGCCATAAGGCCCGAGGCGCTCGAAACGAGGGGTGGAGCCCCCCCCGGCAGGACGAAGCGCCACGCCGGAAAGCAGGGCGACGAGCAAGACCGCCAGATAGACTGCAAGGGATTTAATGCGCATGTGGTGGCAATGCGAAACAAAAGAACTAAGGAAACCTCTAAAACCCCCGGACGCCGCGTTGCGCCTTGGTCGAAAACGCTCATTCGCCTCAGCAAACTCCGCTTTTCGACCTGCGGCGACGCCTTGCCTGCGAGCTTTTTAGAGGCTCCCCTAAGAGGTTCCCTAAAGAAACGCGGGGCAGGGCAACGCCCCGTCCCGCGTCCATGAGGTTGATCTATGTGAGGGGGCGAAGGCCTTTCGCCCCCCCACGGTGGCTTACTTCACCGAAAGCTCCAGGTCGGTCACGCGGTCGCGCACGCCGCCGTCGGCGGTCGTCACGCGCGAAGCGTCGACACCCAGCGTCTTCAGGAACGCAACCACGTTCTTGGCGCGTTGCTCCGCCAAGCCCTTGCGAGACTTCTCGGAGTCGTCCACATACGAGGTGACCTTCAGACGCAGGCTGGAGTCGTTCCGCATCCTGTCGGCCAGCGTCTGCAACTGAGCCTTCTGGATGTTGTCAACGCGGGCGCTGCCCCGTCCGAACGGGCTCAGGGACTGCACTTCGGAGACGTTGACCGTGATGTTGCAAGAAGCCTTGCCGCCCTTTCCGTCATCGGCGGTCACGGTGACGATGTAGCTGCCAGCCTTGACACCGGCGGCGTTGAACGTCGTCGTACCGCTGTTGCCGCTGACGGCGCCGGCCGGAGCCGACCAGCTATAGGTCAGGGCGTCGCCATCCGGGTCGGAAGCGGTCGCGCTGAGCTGCACCGAGCCGCCCGCCGCCACATCCACCGTGGTGGTCTGGCAGTTGATGGTCGGAGCCTGGTTGGCCTTGGCGCTGATCGTGCCCTTGGAGGTCGCGCTCGCCGTGAACTCGCCGTCGCTGACGGTGCAGGTCACGTCGTAGGAACCGGGGTTCCGCCCTTCGGAGCCGAAGGTGATCTGCGGACCTTCCGCAGCGATCTTCTGGCCGTTGACGGTCCAGGAGTAGGTCAGGGTGTCGTTGTTGACATCCTCGGCAAGGCAACGGAGGTTCACGCTATCGCCGGGCGCCAGGTTGAACGTCGCCGGGTCGATGGAGACCGTCGGGGCGGCGTTGCGCTTGGCGACGGTGATCTCGCTGGAGCAACTGACCGTGTGGCTGCCGTCGCTGACGGTCGAGGTCACGGTGTAGGTTCCCGGATCCGCAGCGGTGAACTCGGCGGTGTCGCCGGTGCCGGTGACCTTCCCGCCGGTCGCCGACCAAGAGTAGGTCAGGGTGTCGCCATCCGGGTCGGCGGCGTTGGCGCGAATCGTCGCCACGTCACCCTGCAGGATGGAGTTCTTGCCAGTCGCGCAGCTCACCGTGGGAGGCGCGTTGCGGCGGTTGCCCAACGTCCCCTGGACTACGAAGCCGTTGTACTTGCCACGATAGGAGCCGTACTCGGCGACGTCCTGGCCGTGATGGATCGAAGCCTGGTACGCCGCGCCCAGCGAGAGCCACGGCTTGGGGTAGACGCGAAGGCCGCCCAAGACCTCCAGCGGACGATAGGGGTTCAAGCCCGCGATCGCGTCGCCGTCGCCAAGGGGCGCCGTGCCGACCATTTCCGCGATCAGGTGGACCCTGGAGAACACCGGCATCTCGGCGCCGAAGCGGTAGATGAACTCGTTCTGCAGCTCGAAGCCCGGATCTGCGCCTTCAGGATCGCCGACGAAGTTGACGCCCGCGTTGACATGGAAACGGACGATGTCGGAAGCGGTCTTGGAGACCAGGAAGAAGGCGCCGGCGTCATAGGAGCCGGCGGACAGCCCGCGCCGCAGACCGGTGAAGGTCTTCTGACCGGGGATCGTGCCCAAGCCCGCGAGGGCGAAGCTGAAGGGATTCCCCCTGCGCTCGGACAGCAGGTTCAACTTGCCGCCGATCTGCACGTCGCCGCGGCCGGTGGAGACCGGCGTGTCGATGAACGGCGCATCCTGGGTGAAATACGGAACGCCAGTCGGGGTGAGCGCACCATGGAGCGTCGTCCCCGTCTGGTTGTAATAGGAGATGTTGTCAGCCGTGATGTGACGCTGGACGTCCATCGCCCCGAAGATCTCGAAGCGATCGACAATGCCCACTGCGGCTCCGGCAACCGCCCTTCCTATCGTCAATTGTCCGGGGTCCCGATTGAACTGGTCATAACCGAAGGTGAAGTTGGTCTCCCCTTGTCTAAGGTTCTCCGCATCCCAGGTTTTGAACAGACCGGACGTGCCGTCGAGAGTCGCAGCATAATATTTCTGCTGCTTTTTCGCATCCTGAGCCAAGCCAGGAATTGAAAACACTAGTAATAGAAAGCAAGACGCGATTACGCGCAGCCACCTTGTGTCCATGTTAGCTTCTCCATTAAAAGCTGGTTCCCGTAGTCAAACAACCACTGAAATTAAGTCACCGGTAACGCAGACCAAGCGACTGTAAAGTGAATCCTCCACACTATACTGCATTCCCAAAACCATTGCAAGCTTAACACCTGCCCCAGCACACATCAAATACTATATCGGATGAAACCTAACCTTCCATAACGGATACACCATACGCCACACCACCCTAAAAAAGCAAAACGAATTTTCTAAATTTTTCATCTCGCGCCTTTCCCCCCGGAACGCCCTCCCGCCACGTCGCGTACCGGGTCGAGAAAGGAGGAAAAAATTCCGTGAATCGCCCTTGCGCTTTCCGGGGGTTCTGAGCTATCATTCTGCGCCTTTGAAAAGGGTCGCCCGACATGGCGGCCTTTGGAAACAAAGGTTTCGACTGCGGGGTCGTAGTTCAGTTGGTTAGAACGCCGGCCTGTCACGCCGGAGGTCGCGAGTTCGAGTCTCGTCGGCCCCGCCACTTGTGAAGGTGACAAGGGAAAAGGGGAGCGGTTTCTTCCGCTCCCTTTTTCATTTCACCCCGCCTCCCCGGCGTCAGCGCCGGAGGTACGACGGCTCGTCCAAGTTCTCCCTGATAGACTCCAGGCCGTAGTTGATCACGTTGCCGCCCGATGTGCCGGTCGCGGCGAGCGGGATCACGTTGACGCCCGCCCGGCCGGGCCGCTCGGCGCCGACCGGCTGGTTGAAGCCGGTGGCGATGACCGTGATCTTGATCTTGTCGCCCATCGTCTCGTCGTAGACGGTGCCGAAGATGGTGTCCTCGGCGTCGGCCTCCTCGTCGATGAGGTTGCAGGCTGCGGAGACCTCGTGCAGGCGCAGGCTCCCGCTCGCCGCCGTGATGTTGATCAGGATGCCGCTCGCGCCGCGGATCGCGGTGTCTTCCAGCAAGGGGCTGGAGATCGCCCGTTGCGCCGCCTCGACCGCGCGGTTGGGGCCTTCCGCCATGCCCGTGCCCATGATCGCCATGCCCTTGCCCGACATGATGGTGCGCACGTCGGCGAAGTCCACGTTCACGTTCCCCGGCATGGTGATGATGTCGGAAATCCCCTGGACCGCCTGGCAGAGCACGTCGTCCGCGTACCGGAACGCATCCGCGAGCAATGCGTCGGAGCCCATGGCCGCCAGCAGCTTTTCGTTGGGGATGGTGATCAGCGTGTCCACCACGTCGCGAAGGGCGTCGATGCCTTCCACGGCGTGCCGCTGCCGCTTGTTCCGTTCAAATGCGAAGGGCTTGGTGACCACGCCCACCGTCAGCGCGCCCAGCTCCTTGGCGAGGCTGGCGATGATGGGCGCCGCGCCGGTGCCGGTGCCGCCGCCCATCCCGGCGGTGATGAACACCATGTCCGCGCCATCGAGCAGCTCGATGATCCGCTCGGTGTCCTCCAACGCCGCCGCGCGCCCCCGTTCCGGGACGGCGCCGCAACCCAGCCCGCCGGTCAACTTGGCGCCGATCTGCAGCTTGACGGGCGCCACGGAGCGGCGCAACGCCTGGATGTCGGTGTTGGCGGCGACGAACTCCACGCCGCTGATCTTGGACTCGATCATGTGGTTCACCGCGTTGCCGCCGGCGCCGCCGACGCCCACGACCTTGATGCAGGCGGGGGGCCTGGCGTCTTCGTCGAATCTGAACGTCAACGGACTCTCCTCGAAATGCAACGCTCCTTCCACCACTGGCGCCTCATCAAAACACAATCCTCTTTCCGGCATCGGACATCTCCTTTCCTCTGAAAAACTTCCCACGCTCTCGATTTTTTATTTTTCAAGCACCGACTAAGCACCAACCCACGCCAAAACCCTTGCCAGGAACCCCGGGGGGGACGGCGCGCGCGGCGCAGCCCCCATCGTGAACATCGTCAGGCCGACGGCGGTCGCATACCCCGGATGTATCAGGTCGTCCTTCATGCCCTTGACCTTCCGGGGCAACCCCTGCCGCGCAGGCATGTCGAGCACGTCCGCCGCAAGCTCCACCATGCCGTCGAGCATGCTGCCGCCGCCGCTGACCACGGCGCCTGCGACCAGCGGGCCCGCGTCTTCCGCCTTGCGGATCTCATCGGCGACGATCTCCAAAGTCTCCATGGCGCGGGCGCGCAGGATCTCGCAGACCACCCGGCGCGACACCTCGCGGGGCTCCCGCGCGCCCGTGCCCAGGACTTGCACCGGCTCGTCCCCGTCGGAGAGCCTTTCCGTCAGCACCGTCCCCGACTCCTTCTTTATCCGCTCGGCCTCCTCGACCGGGGTCTGGAGCCCGAACGCCAGATCCCGCGTGAAGCTGACGCCGCCGACCGGCAAGACCTTGGTGAAACGGACTGCGTTCTGCCGGACGACGACGATGTCGGTGCCGCCGCCGCCGATTTCGACCAACACGACGCCCAGCTCCTTCTCGTCCTTGGTCAGGACGGCCTCCGCCGACGCCAACGCCTTGAACACGACTTTCCGCACACGTATCTCCGCGCGGTTGACGGCGTTGATCAAGTTCAGGCACAACGCCTTCTGGCACGTCACTATGTGGACGTCGACATCGAGCTGCGAGCCGAAGAGCCCCACCGGGTTCTGGATGTCGCCACGCCCGTCGAGGAAGAACTCCTGGGGCAGCACATGGACGATCTCCCTGTCGGGGGGGAGCGCCACCGACGCCCTGGACGCGAGGACGACCTGATCCACCGCCTGGTCGGTCACCTCCTGCCGCTCCCCCGCGATGGTGACCGCCCCGCGCGAGTTGTAGCTCTGGAAGTGGTCGCCGCCGACGCCGACCTTCACGCAGTCCACCGGCATGCCGCACTTCATCTCGGCTTCGGACGCCGCCTTGCGGATGGACGCCGCGATCTCGTCGAGGTTGACCACGGCCCCCTTGACCAGCCCCGCAGACTCGGCGTACCCGGAGCTGATCAGCTCCAGCCCGCCGTCACGATCCCTGCGGGCGACCATCATGCATATCTTGGTCGTCCCCACGTCCAGTCCGCAGATGATCGGATTGCTCTTCACCTTCACAGCGCCTTCCCACCTTGGAGTTATGGCGGCGGGGAACGCCCCCGCCGCCCGTGATTCACCTCGACATGCTCATCCGACCGCCGGTTTGGCGCGCTTCAGCCGGAAGATGATCCCGGATTTGAAGCGCAAGTCGATCTGCTCCACCTGCTCCCGCCCGTACCCCTGCTCCGTGAGCGCCCGGTAGCTGCGTTCGGGGTCGTAAACCAGGCTTCGGAGGCGCGCCATGTAATCCTCGCCCCCCAGGCAGATCTCGACGGGGCTGTCGTCCATCAATATCTTCGCGTAGCCGTCCTCCGACAAGTCCACCTCGGATATCTTCCGGGCGGCCTCCGGCATCTCCTTGGCTATCCCGGCGAGCATCCGCACCCCGCGTTTGACCCGCTCCCCGTTCACCTCGTACATCTCATAGGTCTCGCGGTCGCCGTCGAAGCCTTTGAATATGGGGGAGTCCAGCTTCCCGAAGCCGCCGCCGTACACCCCCAGCAGGACGCCTTCGCCGTCGGCGACCATCTGCACGCCGCCCAGCTCCACGATCGCCGTCGGCGTGCGTTCCGTCACGTCCACGACCAGCGTCGAGGGCAGCACGCGGCGCAACGCCACCCGCTTCACCCAGGTCTCGTCCTCCAGCCTGCGGCGCACCGCGTCCAGGTCGATGCGCAGGATGTTGGCGGGGAACTCCGTGCGGATGATCTCCTCCAGCTTCGCGGCGTCCTGGTGGCGGCAGCCGTTGACGGCGACGTCGCCCAGGTTGAACGCATCCGAACGGAATGCGATCAACGCCAGAGCCAGCACGGACACCGCGAACAAGGCGAACACCCCCGCCCTGCCTGCGGCGCGGGCGGCGCCCAAGGCGCGGCTCCTGCCCGACGCCCTGCCGGCCTGCCCTTGCAACGCCTTTTTCCGGGCGCGATCCCTCGCCTTGCCTGACGGAGGCGCCGCCTTGTCGCTACGGACTTCCCGGTTCCCGGATGTGCTTATCTCCATGTCTCCAGCTTCCCACCTTCTCCGTTGTGACTTCGTCGCCCAGGTCGCGCCGCAGCGACCTATCCCTTCAGGGAACCTCTAAAAACCCCGGATACTGCGTTGCGCCTTGGTCGAAAATGCTCATTTACCCCGGCAAACTCCGCTTTTCGACTTGCGGCGACGCCTTGTCTGCGAGGTTTTCAGAGGTTCCCTTCAAAAACGCCTCGCCCACCTTCCACACGTCGCCCGCCCCGAGGGTCAGCACGAGGTCGCCGTCCTTCGCCCGGCCGTGCAGGACGGCCAGCGCCGCCTCGTGACCGGGGGCGAAGGCGACGTCCCGGTGACCGGACTGCTTGATGCGCTCCACCAACCGCTCGGACGAGACGCCGGGGATGGCGTCCTCGCCCGCCGCATAGATGGGGAGCACGATGAGGACGTCGGCGTCGTTGAAGGCGTGCGAGAACTCCTCCTCGAGCGCCTGCGTCCGGGAGTAGCGGTGCGGTTGGAACACCGCCACGATGCGCCGTTCGCAGGAGCGCCGCGCCGCGCCGAGCGTGGCGACGACCTCCGTCGGGTGGTGCCCGTAGTCGTCCACGACCAACGCCCCCCCCCTCTCCCCCTTGACCTGGAAGCGCCGGTCCGCGTTCTGGAACCCCGCCAGCGCCGCCGCAGTGTCCTTGAAGGGGATGCCCAGCTCCAGCGCGGTCGCCACCGCCGCCAGCGCGTTCAGCGCGCCGTGGCGTCCCGGGACGCGCAGGCTGACCGTCCCCAGGGGCGCCCCCTTGTATCGGACATGGAAGGAGGAGCCGAAGCCGTTCACCTCCATGTGGGACGCCGAGACGTCCGCCTGGCCGGCGAAGCCATAGGTGACCACGCGCCGCTCGACCTTGGGGAGGATCGACTGCACGTTGGGATCGTCCAGGCACAGCACCGCCGCGCCGTAGAAGGGCACCTTGTTGGCGAACGCCGCGAAGGCGGCGCGGAGCTCGCCAAGGTCGGCGTAGTGGTCCAGGTGCTCCCGGTCGATGTTGGTGACGACGGCGACCGTCGGGCTCAGCTTCAGGAAAGACCCGTCGCTCTCGTCCGCCTCCGCAACCAGGAAGTCGCCCGCGCCCAGTTTGGCGTTGCTGCCGAAGGCGTTCAGCCTGCCTCCGATGACCGCCGTCGGATCCAAGCCCCCGGCGACCAGCACCGTGGCGATCATCGAGGTGGTCGTGGTCTTGCCGTGCGAGCCTGCGACGGCGACGCCGTATTTCAGCCGCATCAGCTCCGCCAGCATCTCCGCGCGCGGGATCACGGGGATCTGCAAGCGCCGCGCCTCGACGACCTCGGGGTTGTCGGCGCGCACCGCCGAGGAGACGACCACGACCTCCGCGCCGCAGACGTTCTCGGCGGCGTGGCCGATGCGGACATCGCCCCCGAGCCGGCGCAGGTTGTCGATGACCGGGCCCTGCCGCAGGTCGGAGCCCGAGACGCGGCAGCCGAGGTTGATCAGCAGCTCGGCGATGCCGCTCATGCCGATGCCGCCGATCCCCGTGAAATGTATCCTCCCGACGCCCCGGAACATGGTCATGCCGCAGCCTCGTCGATCTTGTTCTGGTACGACAGGTTCAACAATATCCCGGCGGCCGCCAGGTTCAGCAGGAGCGAACTCCCCCCGTAGCTTATGAACGGCAACGCGATCCCCTTGGTCGGCAGCATGGCCAGCACCATGGAGATGCTGATGAACCCCTGCAACACCACCATGAGCGTGATCCCCGCGGCCAGGTAGAAGCCGAACCTGTCATGCGCGTTCAAGGCGATCTTCATGCCCCGGTAGAAAAAGAACAGGAACGCGACGAGCACCACCGTGGTGCCGAGGATGCCCCATTCCTCGCCGATCACGGCGAAGATGAAATCGTTGTGCGCCTCGGGCAGGAACAGGAACTTCTGCTTGCTGCCCCCCAACCCCAGGCCGGACAAGCCGCCGCTGCCCACGGCGATCAGCGACTGCATTATCTGGTAGCCGTCGCCCTGCGGATCCCGTTCCGGGTGGAGGAACGTCTCTATCCTGTCCCAGCGGTACGCCACCTTGAAAACCCAAAAATAGAACGCGGGCAGGGACAGGAGGGCGATGCCGCCTATCCACCGCCAGCGGAGGCCTGCGATGACCATCAAAACGCCGCTGACCAGGCAGAGCATGACGGTCTGCCCCAGATCCTTGCCCACCAAGACCAAGCCTGCGAAGAAACCGAGGACGACGCCGGGCATCAGGAGCTGGACAGGCTGCCGGATGTCGTTCCGGGGATCATGCAGGAACCATGCCAGAAACAGCACCACCGCCAGCTTGGCGAACTCGGAGGGCTGGATGGAGATGGGCCCGAGGTCGAGCCAGCGGTGGATGTCCCCGCCGCTCCCCCGCCCCGGCTGGAAAAAGACGGCGACGAGCATCAACCCCACCACGGACAGGATCGTCAAAAACACCTTGGGCCGCTGGAGTTTGTGATAGTCCATGCGCATCAGGCCCACCAGCGCCGACACCCCCGCGACGGCGAACACCAGTTGGCGCACGAAGAAGTGGTACGGCATCTTGTCCATCTCCGCAGCCCTGATGGTCGAGGCGCTGCACACCATCACCAACCCGAAAACCGTCAGGAACACGACGATGGACAACAAGATTTTGTCACTGCCGGGCCTATACGCCATAGTTCGCGTCCAAAGCTGATTGACCAGCGCCCCCTAGAAAATGAGAAAAAACGCCACCATGGCCAAGCCGAGGACTGTCAGGATGCCCACGACGGACATCAAGAGCTTGTCGCCGCCGCCGCCGCACGCCATGTTCCAAACGTTGTTCCAGACGATGTTCAAAATAAACACTTCGCCACCCGCCCCCTCTTGCGCCCGGAACCGGCAAGGAACGCCGCCTCCTCACGCCTCCAAAGCCCGGACGGCGTCCTTGAAGACGCGCCCCCTGTGCTCGTAGTCGTCGAACATGTCGAAGCTGGCGCATGCCGGCGCGAGCAACACCACGTCGCCCGCGACCGCGCCCGCCCGGGCGATCGCCACCGCCTCCCGCATGGAGGAGGCGTCGCGGATCTCCGTCGCCCCCGCCAACGCGGCGCGCAACTTGCCCGCCGCCTCGCCGACCAGGACCAACTGCTTCACCCGCCCTTGCACCAGCGGCCGGAGCGCCGTGAAGTCCCCCGCCTTGTCCCGTCCGCCGGCGATCAGGTGGACGCCGCCGGGGAACGCCTCCAACGCCTTCGCCGTCGCATCGACGTTGGTCGCCTTGGAATCGTTGTAATAGGCGACTCCGCCGATCTCGGCGACCGGCTCGATGCGGTGCTCCACCCCCCGGAACCCCCGCACCCCGGCCTCCAGGCTTTCCGGCGGCGCACCCGCCGCCAACGCCAGCAAAGAGGCGGCGAGGACGTTTTCCAGGTTGTGCCCGCCCCTCAAGCGCATCGCGTCGGCGGGGAACAGCCCCCGCTCCCCCCGCCCGTCGCGAAACACCACCATGCCGTCGCGGACGAACGCGCCCATGGCGACTTCCCGCGTCCGGCTGAAGAACCACACCTTGCCGCAGGCATCCCCGGCGAGCGCCGCCGCGAGCGGGTCGTCGGCGTTCAGGACGGCGACGTCCCCCGGGCGCTGGTTCATGAGTATCCGCGCCTTCGCCGCGACATAGTCGCCAAACCCCGGGTAGCGATCCATGTGATCCGGCGTCAAGTTCAGCACCGCCGCCGCGAGCGGCTTGAAATCCACGATAGCCTCCAACTGGAAGCTCGACAGCTCTACGACGTAGACGTCCCCCTGCTCGGAGCGTTCCACGAAGTCGATCAGCGGCGCGCCGATGTTGCCCGCCGCGAACGCCCTCCGCCCCGCGCCGGCGGCGAGCGCCGTCGCGAGCATGGTGGTGGTGGTCTTGCCGGTCGACCCGGTGACGCCGACGACCGCCCCCTTCAGATGCCGCCAGGCGAGCTCGACTTCGGCGATGACCGGCACCCCCGCCCGGCGGCTCGCCTCGAAGCAGGGGAGCGTCAACGGCATCCCCGGGCTCGCCACCACGAAATCCACGGCGGCGAAACTCCCGTCCCTGTTGCCGCCCAGCTCCAGGACGAGCTCGCCCGGCGACTGCGCCGCGAACTCCGACAACGCGGAAACCTCCGGCGCCAGCGCCTCCCGCCCCTTCGCGTCCGAAAGGATGACGCGCGCACCGCGCCCCAGAAGGAAGCGTGCGGCGGCGATGCCGCTGCGCGCCGCCCCGGCGACCAGCGCCGATCTCCCGAGATAGTCCGCGTCCGTCATCGCCATCCCCGTTGCGGCTCCTTCCCGAACCTCGCCGCCAACGCCTCCACGACCTTCTCCGTGTGCGCGCCGCGCGACCCCTTGACCAGCACGAGGTCCCCTTCGCGAACGTTCGCCGCCACGAACTCGGCGGCTTCGTCGGAAGACCCGAAAAAACGCGCCCCGTCCGCGCAGCCCTTTGACGCGGCGCGGACCAGCTCCACGGCGCCCCCCTGCACGCCGACGACGAGGCCGACGCCGCTCCGGGACGCATATTCGCCGCATTCGAAGTGCATCCGGGGCGCGTCCGCGCCCAACTCCAGCATCTCACCGGCGACCAGCACCCGCCGGGAGAAGCCCGGCACCGCGCAGAGCGCGTCGATCATGCCCCGCAGGGCGCAGGGGTTGGAGTTGTAAGAGTCGTCGATGACGGCGAACCCGCCGGCGCCTTTCTGGAAACGCGACACCTCGCCCCGCATGGCGGGCTGGCGCAACTTCGCCATCGCGTCGGCGACCTGCGCGGGCGACATGCCGAACTTGAGTCCAAGGGCGGCTCCCGGCAGCGCATTCTGCACAAAATGCGCGCCGGTGAAAGGGAGAGCCGCCCTAACCCGCCGGCCTTCGTAGGAAAGCCGGAAACAAGTCGTTCCCAAATCCCGCATCTCCACCTGGTCCGCGCGGACATCGGCGTCCGGCGAACTGCCGAAGGAGACCTTCTCGCCGCCGAACCGGCGGGCGAGTTTGCAGACGAGCGGGTCGTCCGCGTTGTAAATCAACGTCCCGCCGGGGGCGAGCCCCGAGACCAGCTCCCCCTTCGCCTCGGCGATCTCCTCCACGGACGCGAAGAACTCCAGATGCACCGGCGCGACGCCCGTCAGGACGCCGATGTCCGGCAACGCGACGCGGCACATCTCGGCGATCTCGCCCGGCGCGCTCATCCCCATCTCGAAGACCCCCACCTCGTGTCCGGGCTCGAGGCCCAGCAGGGACAGCGGCAGCCCGAACAGGTTGTTGTAGTTCCCCGGCGTCTGGTACGCGGGGAAGCGGTTTTCCAACAACTGGCAGGCGAACTCCCGCGTGGTCGTCTTCCCCATGCTGCCGGTGACCGCCACGAGCCGCCCCCGCCACTGGAGGCGCACGGCGCGCGCCAGCGCCTTGAGCGCCTCGTGCGTGTCCTTCACCCGGACGACGAAGAAGCCCGCGGGCGCCTCGGCGGGTACGGCGTAATCGTCGGCGACGACGGCGCCTGCGGCGCCGCGCGCCCACACGTCCGGGACGAACGCATGCCCGTCGTTCCGCGGGCCCCGGATGGCGAAGAACAGCTCGCCGGCCGCGACGGAGCGCGAGTCGATGGAGACGCCGGAGGCGGCGGCGGAGCGCGCACCGAGGGCGAGAGCCCCCCCCGTTGCGCTTGCGATGTCACCCGCGACCAACCTCGCCATCCGCATCTCCGTCCTGCGCGCGCCGCGCGCCCTACCTCGCCCGGATCATCTCCCTGGCGACCGTCCGGTCGTCAAAGGGGAGCTTCTTGCCGCCGACGATCTGGTAGGGCTCGTGCCCTTTGCCGGCGATGACCACGATGTCGCCCGTCCCCGCCTGCGCCAGCGCCGCCTGGATGGCGATGCGCCGGTCGGGCTTGACCTTGTAGCTCGCCCGCCCCTGCTTCAACCCCGGCTCGATCTCCCGCAAGATGGCGGCCGGATCCTCCGTGCGGGGGTTGTCGGAGGTCGCGACGACCACGTCGCTGAGCCGCGCGGCGATCTCCCCCATGACCGGGCGCTTGGTGCGGTCGCGGTCGCCGCCGCAGCCGAAGACCGTGATGATCCGCCGGTGCGGCAACTGCCCCGCCGTCTCCAACAGGTTTTCCAGGGAGGCCGGGGAATGGGCGTAGTCCACGATGACCAGGAAGTCCTGCCCGGCGTCCACCCGCTCCATCCGCCCCGGCACCCCCGCCAGCGCCTCGATGCCGACGCGGACGTGCTCCCGGGTCAAGCCCAGCCCGAGCGACACCCCGGCGGCAGCCATTATGTTGTAAGCGTTCGGCCTGCCGACCAACTGGGCGTGGAAGGATATCTCCCCCTCGGGCGTGTCCAACACGATGTCCGTCCCGTCCAGCCGGCTCTCCCACTCCTTCACATGGATGTCCGCCGAAGGGTGGAACCCGTAGGTGACGACAGGCACGTCGATCTCGTCCGCGAGCCGTCGCCCATAGGGGTCGTCGGCGTTGACGAAGGCGATGTCGAGGTCGTTGCCGTTCTCCGCCCCGAACAGCATCTTCTTCGCCTGGTAGTACGACTCCATGTCCTGGTGGAAGTCCAGGTGGTCGTGCGACAGGTTCGTGAACACGCCGATGGTGAACTTCGCCCCGTAGACGCGCCGCAGGTGCAGGGCGTGCGAGGAGACCTCCAGCACCCCGTGCGTACACCCGCGTTGCACGGCCTGGTGGAAGAAGCTGGCGACGTCGGGCGCCTCCGGCGTCGTGTAGTTGCTGGCGTGGCGCTCGTCCCCGATGCGGTTCTCGATGGTGCCCATGATGCAGGAGGCGAGCCCGGACCGCCTGTAGATCGAATCGATCAGCCACGCGGTCGTGGTCTTCCCCTTGGTGCCGGTGATGGCGACCAGCTTCATCCCGGCGCACGGGTGGTAGTAGAAGGCGTGGGCGAACTCCGCCATGAACTTCCTGGCGTCCTCCACGCGGACATACGCACCCGGGAAATCCTTGGGGCGGGGGCGCTCGCACGCCACCGCCGTGGCGCCGGCGTCCATCGCCTTGTCGATGTAGCGGAACCCGTCGGCCTTCTCCCCTTTGACGGCGATGAAAATGTCGTCCTTCTGCACCCTGCGCGAGTCGTAGGAGATGCCCCGGATGGGGATGTCCAGGTTGCCCGAGCATTCGACGCCGGGGATCCGCTCGATGGCGTTTTTCAAGATCATGGCAACTCCCCCCCCCTTCCCCGGCGTTCACGCACCTCGGCGTGGATCCGGTCGCCAACCGCGGTGGCGCGCGCCACATCCCTCTTCGCGGCGGCGGGAGCGTGGCCGCCTCCGGCTTTCGCGAAAGTGACCGACCAGACCGCCCCCCTCACGACGCGGGCGCCCGGAGCGGGGTTCTGCGCCATCGCCAGGCCGGTGCCCGAGAACTTGACCTCGACGCCCATGTCCATGCAGACCTCGGAGACCTTGCGCTTGGACATCCCGCGGAAATCGGGGACGACGACGCCGGCATCGACGCCGACCATGACGATCCCCGGCACGCCGTCCGCCAGCGCCGGGCCGTCAAGCCGGTCGTCCGGCCGGTCGAGGTCGCCTTCGGCGAACGCCGCCCATGCCGCATCCGGCACGGCGGCGGGGATGGAATCCTTGACGTCGTTCTCCGCCACGGGCTGTCGCGGCAACTGGGGCGCCGAGGCGTCCGGAGGCACGTTCAGCCGCATCAAGGCGGCCTGGACGATCTTCTGGAATATGGGGGCGCTCACCGTGCCCCCGTAGATGCTGGTGCGCGGCTCGTCCAGTTGCACCAGCACGGTGACCTTGGGCTGCGGCCTCGGGGCGAAACCGACGAAGGACGCCACGTACTTCCCCCTGGCGAGGCGCCCCCGCTCGAACTTTTGCGCCGTGCCTGTCTTACCCGCGACACGGTAGCCGCCGATGGCGACGTTCTTGGCGGTGCCCCGCAAGACCACCCCCTCCATCATGTCGGCGACGGCGTCGGCGGTCGCCCGGCTCACGACGGGGACCGGGCGCGGGGCGTAGTGCCGCTTCAGGCCGCCGTCGGCGGAGATGACCCGCTCCACGACGTAGGGGCGCATCAAGACCCCGCCGTTGGCGATGGCGTTGACGGCGGTCACGGTCTGCATCGAGGTCACGCTGACGGCCTGGCCGAAAGCGACGGTGCCGATCAGGGACGGCTCCTTCTTGCGCCAGTCGAGCATCTTTCCGGACGCCTCCCCCGGCAGGTCGACGCCGGTCTTGGCACCGAAGCCGAACTTGTGGAGCGCATCGTAGAGGCGTTGCGGCCCCAAGCGGAACCCGAGCTTGGCGGCGCCGATGTTGGAGGACTTCTCCAAGACCTCGCGGACGCTCAACAGACCGTACCGGTGGTCGTCGTGAAACGTGCGTTTGGCATAGGTGTAGACGCCGTTCTCGCAATCGATCATGTCGCCAGGGCGCGCCACCCCCGCTTCGACCGCCGCGGCGACGACCGACACCTTGAACGTGGAGCCGGGCTCGTAGGGGCTGGTCACGGCGGAGTTGCGCAACTTCCCCGCGTTGGCCTGGTCGAGCCGGTTGCCGTCGAACCTCGGGTAGTTGGAGAGGGCGAGGATGCGCCCGGTCTCCACATCCATGACGATGGCGGTCCCCGCGCGCGCCCCGGCGGACTCGGCGCCTGCGGCGAGCTCCCGGTCCGCGACGTACTGGATGTGCTTGTCGATGGTCAGCACCAGGCTGTTTCCCTGCACCGCCGGACGCGCGACGTTCACCTTGTATCCCCGCTGTTTCGCGTCCTGGTCGAAGTAGGAGACGCCGTCCCGCCCCCGGAGCTCCCGGTCGTATTGCAGCTCGACGCCTGCACCGCCTTTCAAGACGTCGGTCGTCAGGATTTTGCCCGACTCGTCCTTCAAGACGTCGCCGTTGTCGTCCACCCTGGGCTCCGGCTGCCTGTTCACGAACCCGAGCGCATGGCACGCCAGCTCGTCGTTGGGATAGGAGCGGACGACCTCCTCCTCGAAGTAGACCATCGCCCCCGACTTGTCCCTCGCCTTGCGCCCTTTCTCCTTCAGCTCCTTCATCCAGGCGCCGATGGCGGCCGACTGCGCGTCGTCGATGCGGCGGGCGACCACCATGTACCCGTGGCGGCGGGGGTCTGCGCGGTATTCCGCGATCTTCAACGCCAACGCCCCGGCGTCGCCCCCCAGGATCGACGCCAGCCTTTTCGCAGTCCCGGGGACGTCCGTGACGTTCCGGGGCTCCAAGACGACGTTCTTCACGGACTCGTCGCTGGCGAGCACGTTCATGCCGCTGTCCCAGATGGTGCCGCGGAACGCCTTGATCACGCGCCGCCCCTGCTGGCGCTCGTTCGCCATCTTGACGTAGTTGTCGTGCTCGACGACCTGCACCCGGACCAGCTTCCAGGCGATCGCCACGCTCCAGAGCGATATCAGGACGATCAGGATCGCGACCCTCGTGCCGTTGATGTTCATGCGCTCCATCGTTCGACCCCGCCCATCCCAAGAAACCGCGAACAAAACAAGAAACGAAAACTCCCCCGGAGGGCTAACGCCCGCCCTGCCCCGCCGCCATCGCCATGTCGGCGTCGCCCGCCCGCGCGGCGGCGGCGGGGGCGCGCAGCAACTGCCCGGTCCGGAGCGGCACCATGCCGAGCTGGTTGCGCGCGAGGTCCTCGATGACGCCCGGGCTTTGCAACCGCTCCGCCTCCAACTTCAGCTTCACCTGCTCCCGCTGCAACTCGTCCCTTCGCTCCGCCAGCTCCCGGATCTCATATCCTATGAGCGTCGCCTGGTTGCGCACCCAGAGATGGAGCAGGAGCACCCCGGCGACGGGGAGGATCAGCAATATCCCCCGCACCAGGTCGCGCGTGGCGCCATTCCCGCCGCGGATGCCGTAATTGCGCCTCTCCACCCCGCCGACCCAGTCTTTCATCTCACCATCCTCCCCAATGCGGGGACGCCGTCCCACGCCCCTACGATTTCTCCACCGCCCGCAACCGCGCGCTCCGCGCCCGCGGGTTGGAGTCCAGCTCGTCCCGCCCCGGCGTCCTGGGGCGGGAGGTCAGCACCTTGGCGGACGCCTCGCGGGGGCACTGGCAAAGCTCCGGCGGCGCGTCGCACACGCACTGCCCCGCCAAGCGGCGGAACGCCCGTTTGACGATGCGGTCTTCGAGCGAGTGGAACGCGATGACCACGAGCCTCCCGCCCGGCTTCAGGGCGCCGCAAGCCTCCGCGAGGAAGTCCTCCAACCCGTCCAACTCCCCGTTCACGGCGATGCGCAACGCCTGGAACGTCCGCGTGGCGGGATGGATGCGTTGCCGTCCGCGCCCGAACCCGTGCCGGGGGACGGCGCGGCTGACGATGCCCGCCAGTTGCGAGCAGCGCGTGATGGGCGCCTCGCACCGCGCCTCGGCTATCGCCGCCGCGATGCGCCGCGAGAGCCTCTCCTCGCCGAACCTGTAGATGATGTCGGCAAGCTCCCCCTCCGGCGTCTCGTTGACGACATCCGCCGCCGTGCGCGCCTGCGTCCGATCCATGCGCATGTCCAGGCGCGCGTCGGACTGGAAGCTGAAACCGCGCTCCTCCGAGGTCAACTGCCACGAGGAGACCCCCATATCCAGCAGGATGCCGTCCACGGCGGCGATCCCCAGGCGGTTGAGCGCGAGCGGCAGGTTCTTGTAATTGTCGTGCACCGGACGGAAACTCCCGCCGAACGCCTTCAACCGCCCGGAGGCCTTCTCCAGCGCCTCGCCGTCGCGGTCGATGCCGAGCAGGAGCCCCCCGGGCTGGATGCGTTCGAGGATCGCCGCAGAGTGTCCGCCCAGCCCCACCGTCCCGTCCACGTACACGCCGCCAGGCCGGGGGGCGACCAGCGAGATCACCTCGCGCAACAGCACCGGGACGTGCAGGGCTTCCCCCGGTTCGCCGCCGTGGACCGTCTTCTCCAGAGCCGTCGCACCCATCGCACCCACCCGATTCGATTGCCGGCGACCAGTCGCCGTTTCCCGTTCCCATCAGAGCCGATGGCCGGAGGCCGCCGGTTAGAAAATCCCTTCCTTGCCCAACTCTTCCATGTCCTCGAGAGACAGCGAGCCGTTGTCCACATCAGACTGGATCGTCTCCGAGTTCCAGACCTCGAGGAAGCGACCCATGCCCACCACCAAGACCTCGCCCGAAATCCCCGCCTTGTCCCGCAAGTT
The DNA here is from genome assembly GCA_031271905.1 of Acidobacteriota bacterium. GTDB lineage: Bacteria > Acidobacteriota > UBA6911 > UBA6911 > UBA6911 > UBA6911. Next base: position 116,158 of record JAISUT010000012.1, on the reverse strand, counting down.
CTTCTTGATCAGGATGCGCCCCTGCGGATCCATCTCCGACTTCTGCCCATAAAGGCCCGTGCGGCGGAGGAACTCGAGCTTGCGCGGCGTCATGGCGCCTTCATGGAGCCTTTGCGATACGCCCGTCCACACGGACCAGGGGTACACCCGGGCGCACTTGCCGTCGATGCTGGTGACGTAAAACACGTTGCCCGAGTCTTCGGGCAGGTTGTGGCGGAATTCGGCAGGCACACGAAGGCGCGATTTTTCGTCGATCTTCGCTGTGTAGCTACCATCGTCAAACATGTCGGGCTCGCATTGCGCCAATCATCGATGTCGGCAAATATTCTCAAAAATCGGCCTCGGCGACCACCATCGACCACCACCGACCACTTCTGACCACGAAGCAATTTAAAGCTTCTTTAAAGTCCATGTCAAGCTCTCATTGATAAAAATTCGATAGACAAAGCTTTTTTTCGTAAAGGGATGGCATGGCGAAGAGGCGGGGATCGGCTGGGAAATCTTTCTCTACTTAACGGTTATCCTGTGGAAAACTTGTGGTACCATTACGTTTACGTGTTTTAGGAAAAGAGAAAAAAGGAATTATCATGAAAGTAGGAATTGTAGGATTGCCGCAAGTGGGCAAAACCACCATCTTCAGCCTGCTGACCGAGGGGCGGGTGGACGCCTCCTCGTGGGGGAACGCCCGGGAAGCGCACATCGGCGTCGCCTACGTGCCCGACCCGCGCCTGGACAAGCTGGCGGAGGTGGTGCACCCGGAAAAGACGACTTACGCCACGGTCGAGTACGTCGATCTGCCGGGCTTGGCCACAGGCGAGGGGAAGGCGGCGCTGGAAGGGCAGTCGAAGGACATGTCGTCGTACCTCAACAACCTGAAGAACGTCGATGCGTTGCTGCACGTCGTGCGGGCGTTCGACGACCCGAACCTGCCGCACGTCGAGGGCTCGGTGGATCCGGCGCGCGACATCGGGCTCTTCGAGCTGGAGCTGATCTTCTCCGACCTGGCGATCATCGAGAAGCGGCTGGAGCGGTTGGCGAAAGACCTGAAGAAGATGAAGTCGCCGGAGCTGGAGCAGGAGCATGACCTGCTCGTGCGCTTCAAGGCGGCGTTGGAGCAAGAGCGCCCCTTGCGGGAGATCGAGCTGACCCCCGAGGAGAAGAAGCGGGTGCGCGGCTTCACCTTCCTCTCCGCCAAACCGATGCTGGTGGTGGTGAACGTCGGCGACGGGGACGCGGCGAAGATCGAGGGGGTGGTGGAGGCGTTCGGCCTGCAAAGGCAGGCGGCGGCGCCGAACGTCGGCATCACGGCGGTCTGCGGCAAGATCGAGTCGGAGATCGCCGCGCTGGACGCGGAGGAGGCGTCGGCGTTCATGGCGGACTTCGGCCTGCCGGGCAACGCCCTGGCGCGGGTCATCAACAAGTCCTACGACCTCCTGGGCGTGTTCTCCTTCTACACGGCGGGCGAGCCGGAGGCGCGCGCCTGGACGATCCCCCTCGGCGCGACGGCGCCGCAGGCTGCGGGGGTGATACACTCGGACATCGAGAAGGGCTTCATCAAGGCGGAGGTCGTGTCGTTCGACGACATGGTGGCGCTCGGCTCCTTCCCGGCGGCGAAGGGCAAGGGCGTGTTGCGGCTGGAGGGGAAGGAATACAAAGTCCGGGACGGCGACGTGATCCTGTTCCGCTTCAACGTGTGACGCGCAGGCGGCCGCCGCCAAGGACGGGAGGAGGTTATGGGACAAGGTACGGACGAGGCGACGCCCCGGGAGTTCCCCGGCGCGCGGGAGCGCCTGCAAACGCCCATGTTGCGACTGTGCAACCGCTTCTCCGGCATGGCGCTCGGCGCGGCGCTCGTGCTCGCGATCTGCGTCGGGCTGAACGCCCGGTCCATCCTCCGCCTGCCGGACGTCCGCCCGGGCGCGGCGGGGGCGGCAGCCGGCGAGGCGGCGCAGGGGATGGCGCGCCTCGGGCACCTCGGCATCGCTTTGAACTGGCTGGGGCTGCTGCTTCTGGCCGGCGCGGCCTGCTACGGGTTCAGGATCGCGCGGCAAGCCCGCCTGGACGCCTTGCACAACGAGAAGATCTTCCAGGACGCGACGAAAAGGACGTTGGAGATCGCCACGCTGTACGACACGACGCAGGACGTCTCGGGCCGCCACGAGCTGACCCCCTTGCTGCAAAACATCCTCGAACGGGCGATGCGCCTGATCCACGGGGACGGCGCCGCCATCTTCCTCTATGACGCCAAGCACGACGACTTCCAGATCGCCGTGGAGAAGGGCGTGGGGATGCCCATCGGCGCGCACCTGCCGCTGGACGAGGGGCTGAGCGGGGAGGTGGCGAAGACCCTCGCCCCGGTGATCGCCAACGACTACGCGAACTGGCCGAACCGCTCGCGAAGACTGCGCGAGCTGCCCATCCGCGCCACCGTCTGCGTCCCCATGATAAGGGGCGGGGAGTTGATCGGCGTGCTCGGCGTCCACGAGGTGCGCTCCGGGGAGGCGGCGGAGGCGGGCGGGGGGCGGACGTTCACCGAAGCCGACGCGAAGCTGCTGTCGCTGTTCGCCGGCACCGCCGCCAGCGCGGTGAACAACGCGCGCCTGCTCGAGGAGCTGCGCCGCTCCGAGGAGCGCTTCCGCATCGCGGCGGAGAGCGTCAGCGACCTGGTCTACGAGCGCGACCTGGTGGCGGACACCGCCCGCTTCTTCCGCGCGCGGCACGAGTCGCGGTGGGCGGAGGTGCGGCAACTGGCGGGCACGCTGGAGGAGTTCCACGCCTCCATCCACCCCGAGGACAGGGAGCGCGTCTGGGCGGCGTTGCAGAAGCACCTGCGGGAGGGCGCCCCCTATTCCGAGGAGTACCGCATTTGCGTGGACGAGGGGGCGGGCGCAACCGTCATGAGCGTCTCCGACCGCGCGATCGCCATACGCGACCACGAAGGCAAGCCCGTCCGGCTGGTCGGCTCCACCAGCGACATCACCGCGCGCAAGCGCGACGAGCAGTTGCGCGCCGACTTCGCCTCCTTCGTGACGCACCAGTTGCGCACGCCCCTGTCGGGCGTGAAATGGATGCTGGAGCTGGCGATGGACGCCAAGGACACCCCGGAGGAGATGCAGTCGTTCGTGCAGGACGCGCGCCTGTCTACGGACAGGCTCATAAACCTGGTCAACGACCTGTTGGACGTCTCGCGGCTGGAAGGCGGCAGGCTGAAGGTCGCGCGGCAACCCGTGGATCTGGGCGTGCTGACGCGGGAGGCCGTCGCCGAGCTGAACCCGCAACTGACAGAGATGGGGCACACGCTGCACCTGTCGGTGGCGCCGGGGGTGCCGTCGCTGGACGTCGACCCGCAACTGTTGCGGCAAGCGGTCGCGAACCTGCTCTCCAACGCGGTGAAGTACACCCCGGCGGGCGGGGTGATCGACGTCGGCGTCACGACGGTCGCGGCGGAGGCGGGAGCTGCGCCGGTCGCGGTGCGCTGGGAGGTTCGCGACACGGGGATCGGCATCCCCAGGCGCGACCTGGGGAAGTTGTTCCAAAAGTTCTACCGCGCCGACAACGTGCAGGCGGTGGAGACCGAGGGGACGGGGCTGGGGCTGTACCTGGTGCGGCTGATCGTCGAGCAGTTCGGCGGCAAGGCGTGGTGCGAATCGACCGAGGGCGCAGGCTCGACCTTCGCGTTCACCATCCCTGCGTCGGCGGACGCGGCGCCCGCCCTTGAGGCGCAAGCCGCGGAAACGACGACAGGAAAGACACAGGGGAACCTCTAAAAAGCTCGCAGACAAGGCGTCGCCGCAGGTCGAAAAGCGGAGTTCGCCAAGGCGACCGAGCATTTCCGATCAAGGCGCCGGCGCTGTTATCCGGGGTCCTTAGAGGTTCCCCCAGTACATTTAGGAGACCTAACGATGACCGCCCGAATCCTCATAGTCGAAGATGACAAGATACTGCGCAAGGCTTGCGAGGTGAGCCTAGCCAAGCAGGGGTTCTCGGTGCTGACGGCATCGGACGGCGAGGAGGGGTTGCGCCAGGCGGCGTCTGGCGCCCCCGACCTGATCCTGCTGGACATGCGGATGCCGAAGCTCTCGGGCTTGGACACGCTGGTGGCGCTCAAGCAGGACGACCGGACGAAGGCGATCCCCGTGGTCATCCTCTCCAACTCGTCGGGCGAAGAGGGGATGAAGAGGGCGCGCGAGCTGGGCGCCGCCGGCTACTGGGTCAAGGCGACGCTCTCCCTGCGCGAGCTGGGCGACCGGATAAACGGCTTCCTGGGGGCGGGTCGCGCCTGAGGCCGCAGGGCGAAAAGCGGAGTCCCTAAGGCGACCGGGCATTTTCGACCAAGGCACCAGCGCTGTCGTCCGGGTTTTCTAGGGGTTTTCAGAGGTTTTCAGAGGTTCCCCTGAAAAAACTTCCCACGCCGAGGACTTCCAAGCTAGAATCAATCCGTCCCATGGCGCGGGGGGCATGCAAGAGACGGGGAAACCGGCACGACGCCCGTCTCCAGGAAGCCGGGGCGGAACGGGGCGCGCCAGGGAGGGGGTGCAATGGATGGCGAAGCCGAAGACAGGCACCAACCGGTGTTGTTGCGACCGAACACCCGTTGCAACAACTTCCAGTTGTACGCCATCGCGGGCAGGGACGGCCACGCCTCCCGCGCAGAAGACGTCTTCAAGGTGGCGATACTGGAAACGCTCCGCTGGCTGCGAACGCGGTTTCGGGCGATAGACCTCCCCGACATATTGAAATCGCCGCCGCCCGGGGACTACAAGCGCTTCAGCCTGTCCGACCTCCGCCCTTGGAACAACGACGCGGCGGCATATAAGCTCGAGATCGTCTGGCTGCCGGAGGAGGGGAACTGGGCGTTGCGCCTGACGGAGCCCGACCATGGCGCCGCCGGCAACGCCGCCGTGCCCGGCAGGCTCATAGAGACCAACATCGCGTATAAGCTGTCGCCCAGCATCGGGGTGGAGTGCGCCTGGAAGACCGTGGTCTCGGAACCGCAAGGCACGGAGACCCCCTGCGAGGTGTTCCGGTTGAGTTGCGTGAAATACATAGCCAGGAACCCCGACGCCGGACTCTACCAGGGGTTCCAGTTGCTCGACGCGGCGCATGCTTTGAACACGAAAAAGGAGATCGACAAGCTGAAGCGCTATGTCGAGAATGGTTCGCGCACGCTGCCCGTCGTGCTCATAAGCGAAGCCGCCCCCGAAAGCCCGGCACCCGCCCCGGGCATGGAAGGCGCGGCAGGCGCGGAAGACCCGGAAGGCATCGAAAAGCAACTCGAAAAGAGGTTCGCCGACGGCGTGAAACCCTTGCTCACCTCGTTGAAAGCCGTCTGGGGGAAGAACCCCGACAGGAACACCCGCGTGGAGATGAATTCCGGCGACGAGCCTGAAGGAAGCCGTGTCCACGCCCTCTTTCCGCCAGACGCCCCCCACGCCCCCGAACCCGCCGCAGAGGATGGGGTATCCGACAAACCGCCGTTGTACGAGCGAGCCCCCGAACTCGCCGGCGCGGAGGCGCGGGAAGACGCCATCCCCGAGGCGTTGCAAAAGACGGTCCGCAACCGGATGGGCTTCGCCCAATTCTTCTTCCTGCCCCACGCCTGCGTCGAGACGTTCCGCTCCAAAACGCACATCGACATCGCGGGCGGGGATGTGCTCGTCCTGGAACCCGCGCTTTTCGGCAGGGGCTGCCACCGCCACACCAAGGAGGAGCTGGCGAACGACCCGGAGGCGGCATGCCGCGCCATCGAGGACTTCGTCAGGCGATACCCCGTGGGCAAGGACATCGACTTCGGCGGCTGCCTGTTCGTGACGGAAGCCTTGCAAAAGGAGCGCGACCATTCGCTGTCCGCCAAAAACACAAAGAAAGAGCTCCTCGACAAGTTCCAGGCGTGGAAACGCGAAATCGAACATGATCGCGACACCCAACTCGCCGGGAAGGAAGCGCTCATCGAGAAACAAAAGGAGAATATCGCCCGGCTCAAGAGCGAGAACGCGGAGTTGCGCGCGAAGGCGCATGATTTGGAGGTCCGTCTCGACGCGGAGACAAACAAACCGGTCGAGCGCGTGGAATACCTGCGCGACTATTCGCGCAGCCTCAATGACCGCCCCAAGAGACTCGACAAGGCCGTCGCCTGGGCGGAGAAGCGGTTCGAGGGGAAGCTGTTCTTCCATCCGCAAGCCAAGAAAATCACGGTGAGCAGCAACATCAACCTGAAGCGGTTCTGCGACGCGCTGGAATACCTCGCCACCGAGCACCGGGACCGGTTGACGGGGCGAATCAACCAGGCCGAACACGACCGCCGATGCGATGACAAATACTCCCGCCCCTTTAACACGCCCCCGACCGGCTCATCGGATGCGAAACAGTTTTACAAGGTGAAGTATTTTCCCAGCCCCACGACGGGAAAGCCCATGGAGAGCACGCTGGACAGGCATCTGGTCTCCGGGACGTCCCAACACCTGTTTCGCATCTATTTCCTCTATGGAAACGCTGATTAATTCATTTTCGAGAAAAGGTGATGTTGAAAACAATGCATTTGCAGTCATCAATTCTTTTGGTTTTTGAATAAATCAGCGTTTCCCTATGACAAGGAAAAGCAGCTCGTCGTCATCGGCAAGATCTGCGGGCATGGGCCGACCCGGAAAGATCCCTGACGGGAACCTCTGAAAAACCCGGACGCTGCGTTGCGCATTGGCCGGGAATGCGCATTGGCTGGAAATGCCCATTTGCCTTGGCAAACCCCGCTTTTCGACCTGCGGCGACGGCCTCGTCTGCAAGTTTTTCAGAGGTTCCCCGAAGGGGGGAGTCCACCAAGGGTTCGGCGCCGAACCCACGCCCCGGATTCCGCAGCCGAGGCGATGGGGACCGGCGGTCACCGCCCGTCCGCGTCGCGGATGGCGGCGCGGCGGATCTTCCCGTTGACCGTCTTGGGCAGGGCGTCCGCGTAGGCGACGATGCGCGGGAACTTGTAGGGCGCGGTCTGCGCCTTCACCCACTCCTGCAGCTCCTTGGTCAGCGCCTCCGAGCCCTCGAAGCCCGGGTTGAGCACGATGGTCGCCTTGACCGCCGTGCCGCGCACCGGGTCGGGGACGCCGGTGACGGCGCACTCCCGCACCGCCGGGTGCCCGTGCAAGACGCTCTCGATCTCGAACGGCCCGATGCGGTAGCCGGACGACTTGATGATGTCGTCGTTGCGCCCCACGTACCAGTAGTAGCCGTCCTCGTCGCGCCAGGCGGTGTCGCCGGTGTGGTACCAGCCGCCGCGCATCGCCTCGGCGGTCTTCGCCTCGTCGCGCAGGTAGCCGACCATGACGCCGGGCGGGCGCGGGTCGGCCTTGATGCAGATCTCCCCCGTCTGCCCGTCCGCGCACTCCCTGCCGTCCGCGTCCATGATCTTGATGTCGTAAAGCGGCAGGGGCTTGCCCATCGAGCCGGGGCGCGGCGCCATCCCCACGCGGTTGCAGACCGTCACCGGCGTCTCGGTCTGCCCGAAGCCGTCCATCAGCGCCAGCCCCGTGCGCGCCTTCCAGCGCTCGAACAGCTCCGGGCTCAACGCCTCGCCCGCAGTGACGGAGTATTCCAGCGAGGAGAGGTCGTAGGACTCCGAGCCGCTTTGCAGGATGAGGCGCACCATCGTCGGCGGCGCGCAGAAGGTCGAGACGCGGAAGCGCTCGATGAGCGCGCAGACCTCCTCGCCGCGAAAGCGGTCGAAGTCGTAGGTGAGGACGCACGCCGCCAGCAGGAACTGCCCGTAGAACTTCCCCCAGACCGCCTTGCCCCAGCCCGTGTCGGCTATGGTCAAATGCAGGCCCCCGTCGCCCCTCACGTTCTGCCAGTGCTTGGCGGTGCCCAGGTGCCCCAGCGAATAGCCGCTGTCGTGCAACACCATCTTGGGCGGGCCGCTGGTCCCGGAGGAGAAGTACATTATCATCGGGTCGGACGCCTTGGTGGGGACGCGCGCGAAATCGCCGGAAGCCTCCGCGACACCTTGGTTGAAATCGAGCCACCCCTCGCGCCGGACGCGCGCAGAGCAAATCCCCTGCGGGCCGCCGAGCGCCGCCCCCTTGGCGGAAAACGGGTCGAATCCCGCGCCGCCGGCACCCTCCCCCGCGCCGCGCCGCAGCAGCTCCGCGATCTCCTCGGGGGGGGTCAGCCCGCCGCCCCCGCCGCCGACCAGGATCTTGACGAGTCCGCCGCCGCGCCCTCTGTCCACGGCGTCCACCACGCCGGCGACATCCCCCGCGTCGGTGCAGACGACGGTGCGGACTTGCGCCCTGTCCAGGCGGTATCGCAGGTCGTGCTCCTTGAGCATGAAGGTGGCGGGGGCCAGCACCGCGCCCAGCTTGTGCAGCGCCAGCGCCGCGAACCAGAACTGGTAGTGCCGCCGGAGGATGACCAGCACGACGTCCCCGCGCCGCACCCCCGCCGAGGCGAGGAAGTTCGCCGCCTTGTCCGACCAGAGCTTCAGGTCGCCGTAGGAGAACAGGTGCTCCTCCCCCTCGGGGTTCAGCCACACCATCGCCGGACGCCCAGGCTCGGCGGCGGCGACGGCGTCCACCACGTCGTAGGCGAAGTTGTAATCTTCGGGGCAATGGATCGAGAACCCTTGCAGGACGCCCTGTGCGTCGTAGCTCTCCGAGACATATCGCTTATGCAGGTTCAGCATGTTCTCCCCATGTCAAATTTCGTATCAACCGCCCTTTCAAACGCGCTTGCGGTGCGGCAACGCCCGGGGCTAGTCCCCGCCGTCCGGCGGGCGCATCACGACGGCGAGGAAGACGCACGGCTCGCCGCCGATGGCGATCATGCCGTGGCCGCCGCCCGAGTCGTAGAGCAGCGTGTCGCCCGGGCCGACCTCCTCGACCTTGTCCCCGTAGGCGAAGCGGAGCCGCCCGCTGAGGATGTGGTCCAGCTCCTGCCCCCGGTGCCGCGAGAGGTGGATGGGCTTGCCCTGCTCCTCCTCGATGTACGGCGCGGTGACGATGAAGGGCTCGCAAGACTTGTTCTTGAAAAACGGCGCCTGGTGCAGGTACTCGAACCCGGCGCGGCGTTTGATGGAAAGCCCCTCGCCCCGGCGCACGACGGAGTAGTGCTCCAGGTGCGGGCTCTCGCCGGTCAGGAGCTCGATCACGTCCACGCCCAGCCTGCGGGCGGCCTTGTAGAGGAAGGTGAAGGTCAGGTCCTCCTCGCCCGCCTCCTGCGTCCGGTACTGCTCCGGCGTCCTGCCCGTCGCCTCCGCCATCTGCTCCACGCCGATGCCCAAGTCCTCGCGCAAGGCGCGGATGCGCGTGACCACTTCCATCCTCTTGGATTCCATCTCCCCTCCCACTCCCCTCCCCCGGCACCACCGCCCGCCTTGGAGACAGGGCAATCGGGGGATTCTACCCCAGCGCCCGCCAACAAACAAAGGCCCCGCTTCGCCAAAGCGCAAGTCGGGCAGATCAAACATCGACACGGGGGGATTCATGCTATGATAGCGGGTCAAGCGACAGGGAGGGGGCGCGAGGATGCCCGTGCGGAAGGCGAAGGAAGAAGTCGAGATGTTCCGGGTCTGGCTGCGCCAGAACGGGCTGAAGCGCACCTATCAAAAAGAGCTGATCCTGGAGACGTTCCTCGGCGCCGAAGGCCATCTGAGCGTCGATGACATCTACACCTTGGTGAAAAAGAAGGACCGGCGGGTCGGCAGCGTCACGGTGTTCCGCACCCTGAAATCCCTCGCCGCCTGCGGCATCGCGCGCGAAGTCACGCTCGGCGACGGCCTGACGCGGTTCGAGCACGGCCACCGCCACCCGCCGCACCACCACATCGTCTGCACGCGGTGCGGGAGGGTCATCGAGTTCGCCAGCCCGGAGCTGGAGCGGATGCAAGACGAAATCATGCGGAAATACGATTTCCAACCCGACCGCCACTGGATCAAGACCTGCGGGGTCTGCTCGAACTGCCGCGAAAACCGCAAGGGCGGCGAGGAGCGCCCCTGCGACACCGAGCGGGTCTTCGCCCGCGACGCCGTGAAGATGGCGTTGGCGACGGAGGTCAGGCTGATGGAGTTCTTCCAACAGGCCGCCGCCGCCAACCAGGACGCCGCAGGGCGGGAGGTGTTCGAACGCATCGCCCGCCTGAAGGAGGCCAACATCGCAACGCTCGGTGAGGAGCTGGACGACGTCGTGCGCGGGGAGGAGGATGTCGCCAAGGCGCCGGTCTTCCTCCATTTCAGCTTGGACGAGGTCGAACAGAACATCCCGAGCCTGACGCGGTTGACCGCCCGCCCCCCGGCGCAGGGGGGGAGGCCGGTCGTGGAAATGGCGTTGGACGCCGAGGCGGCGGCGAAGCTGGCGCGGTTCCTGACCGTGACGGCAGCCACCTTCTTCAAGGACTACGCCGCGAAGTTCCCCGACACGCGGGGGCGGCGGATATTGCTGGGCTTCGCCGGACAGCAGGAGTCGCACGGCGACCTGGACTCGAACAGCTATTTGTCCGCCTGGGACTCCAAGTCGTAGTAGCGGCCGGTGACGTAGCAGAGGACCGCCGAGGCGACCAGCGGGACGGCGACTATGCCGATGAGCCGTTCCAGAGGCAGCTTCGTATCCAGCAGCATGCCACCGATGATCGGGCCGATGATCGCGCCGATGCGCCCCGCCGCGATGGCTGCGCCGCCGCCCAGGTTGCGGCAGTCGGAGGGGTAGACGATCGGCGCCAAGATGGTCACCGCCATGTGGCCGGAGTTGAGGAACAGGCTCCCCGCCATGAGCAGCAAGACGAAGGCGACCGCCTCGAAGCCGCCCGCGTAGAACACGCAGACCGCCGCGACGACGTACAGCACAGCCCCGTTGCGGAAGCCCGCCTTGTCGAAATAAAACCCGCTCAACATGCAGCCTGCGGCGACCACGGCGTCGATGGTCCCGTTGATGTAGGCGGCGTGGGAGTCGGCGTACCCCTTGAGGGTCAGCAGCTTCGGCGACCAGGAGGAGAGGAAAAATAGGGCGATGGAGCTGATCAGGTAATAAAGCCAGACGGTCGGCGTCACCCAGGAGAGCTTGCCCGCGAACAGGTTCTTGACCGAGCCCTTGCGCTTGACCGCCGCCGTCACGAAGCGGGTGCCTTCATCGACGCGCGTCCCCGGCCGGATGACAGCCACGAGCCGGGCGATGAGGGCGCGCTGGCTTGCGGTCACCGTCTCGCGGACGGCCAGCCAGCGGATGGACTCGGGCAGCTTGAACCCCAGCAGGACGATCACGATCACCGGCGCGGCGAAGCCCACCAAGAACAGCGGACGCCAGTCGTTGAATTTCTCGAGCATGTACCCCGCCAAGTACCCGCCGGCCACGACGCCGATCAGGAAGCCGGAATACATGAGCGAGACGTATTTGCCACGCTGCTTCAGGGGCGAGTATTCGCTGGTCAGCGTGATGGCGCAAGGGACGGCACCGCCGATGCCGAAGCCGGTGAAGACCCGGACGGCGATCAGCAGGAGCAGCTCCGGGGATTCGACGGGGACGGTTCGCGCGGCGAAATCCGTGAACGCCCGGACGGCGGGCAATTCCCCCAATGCGCCGGTGAAGTAGACGGCGAGCGTGCCGACGCTGAAGATGAGCGAGGCGAAAAGGAGCGTCGGCTTGCGGCCGACGCGATCCGACAACATGCCGAAAAACACCGCGCCGAACAGATAGCCGACGAACGCCGCCGAGATCGCGTAGCCGAACTCCGTCGCGGAGACCCCCCAGTCGCTGATGATCCGGGGCCCCGCCACGGAGATGATCCGGTAGTCGTAGCCGTCCATGAGCATGATCAGACCGCACAGGACGATGACGGAGACCGCCACGCGGTTGCGTTTCGATTCGTCGATCGCCAGTCCGACGTCCAGCTCTTGAGCCATGTCCAACCCCACCCCGGATGCCAACCCGCCGTCCGTCTCAGTGGCGAAAAGTAACGGCGGCGCGCCGCCGCACAACCGCGGAGGGGCTTCGTAACGAAGCCCCTCCGGGGCTTTTGCGCCTCTGCGCCAAACCGCCTGCCGCTACGCCTTCACGCCGGCGAGTATCTCCGCGCCCAGCTTCAGGCAGTCGATGCGCTTGAGGTTGTCGAAGTCGTCCGTGGAGACGCCCATCTGCTTGTACATCGCCATGTTGCTCTCCCACTCCTTCGGCTCCCAGACGACCTTGGTGATGCGGCCCCCGAACACGTTCCCGGGAACCGAGGTCGCGCCCGTCAGCGCCGCCAGCTTGTCGTCGATATACGTCTTCACCTGCTCCGGCCCGGGCATCTTCGCCAAGTTGCCGCAGACGGCGAACAGCCCGCGCACCTTGCCCTTGACCTTGGAGGCGTTCGCCTCGACATACTGCTTGATCCCCGGCAGGACGTCGAACGCCTGGATGGCGCTCCCGAACACCAGGTGGTCGTAGGCGGCGAGGTCTGCCGGGGGTTTGCGCACGTCGAACACGTCGGCGATGCCCCCCATCCCCTCGGACACCCACACGGCGGCGTCGCGCGCCGTGCCGTATTTGGTCGCGAAAATCACCGCCCACTTCCCCTTGCCCTCAGACGGGGCGGGGATGAATTGCGCCCGCAACGGCGCCGCCACGACCAGCGAGCCCAAGCCCGCCGCGCCGATATTCAAAAAAGTCCTTCTCTCCATGTCTCCTCCAAACAAATTTTGATTCAGCATTGTTATTCAGAACCCGCCTGGGGGACAAGAAAAAAATCGGGACAGGCGAAAAATCGCCGGGGCGCACGTCCCGGGCTTGCCGCAGCCCCTCTTCCGAAGCCCCCTTCCCGTCCCATCGCGCCCCCCGTTTTTTCGGGGGCGGCCCCGGGCGCCGGCGCGAGGTTCCTGTCGCGAGAGGGGGCATTTCTATCGAGGGAGCGGAGGGGGCGTTTCTATCGAGGCTTGACACTGTCGCGAGGCTCCTTGACGATGCCGCCCCCCTGTGTTACCGTAAATCGATTTGTAAACGTTGGAGCTGCCCTGTGATACCCGTTGCGATACTTGGAAGATACGCCCGATCCCTAGCCGAAGTCGCATTCGAGGAGGATGTGGCCGACAAGGCGTTGGACGGCGTCCGGACGTTCGGCGAGGTTTTTCTCGCGGCGCCCGAGGCGCAGGAGGCGTTCGACTCCCCCGCCGTGCCCCGGGAGGCGAAGGAGAGGCTGCTGGACGAGCTGCTGGCGAAATACCCGGTCGAGCCGGTCGTCGCCAACTTCCTGCATGTGCTGCTGGAGCACAACCGGATGCGCTATTACCGGGACATCCTGGGCGCGTTCGAGCAGTTGGTGAACGAGCGCAAAGGGGTCGTGCAGGCGAAGGTCGTCACCGCGTCCCCCTTGGACGCGGACGAGCTGGGGAAGATCGCCGCGCGGCTGGGCGAGGCCACCGGCAAGCAGGTCGCGCTCGACGCCGCGACCGACCAAGACCTGCTCGGCGGCATGGTGGTGAACATCGGCAGCACCGTCTACGACGGCTCGGTCCGCACGCAACTCGAGGCGATAAGGCGGCGCCTCATGGAAAGGTAGGGACGGGGGGGCGCCTCTAATGGGAGCCCGCAGGCAAGGCGCAACGCGGCATCCGGGGTTTTTAGAGGCGCCTCGGGGAAAACTTTTGGGGAAAGACCAGATGCAGATCAGAGCGGATGAAATCAGCAAGGTTCTGAAAGAGCAGATACGCGACTACCAGGCGGGGGTGACGGTCAACGAGGCGGGCGTCGTGATCTCCGTCGGCGACGGCATCGCGCGCGTCCACGGCCTGGACAACGTGATGGCCGGGGAGCTCCTTGAACTGCCCCACGACGTCAAGGGGATCGCGCTCAACCTCGAAGAGGACAACGTCGGCGTCGTGCTCTTCGGCGAACACACGAAGATCTCCGAGGGCGACGTGGTGCACCGCACCAAGCGCATCATGTCCGTCCCGGTCGGGCAGGCGCTGGTCGGGCGCGTCGTCAACGCCCTGGGCGAGCCCATCGACGACCGCGGCCCCATCGAGACGGACGAGTACGCCAACATCGAGCGCATCGCGCCGGGCGTGGTGGACCGCCAGCCGGTGAAAGAGCCTCTGCAGACGGGGCTGAAGGCCATCGACTCCATGATCCCCATCGGGCGCGGCCAGCGCGAGCTGATCATCGGCGACCGCCAGACCGGGAAGACCGCCATCGCCGTGGACGCCATCATCAACCAGAAGGACACCGACGTGACCTGCATCTACGTCGCCGTCGGCCAGAAGCGCTCGACCGTGGCGCAGGTGGTCAAGACCCTGACCGACTACGGCGTGATGCACAAGACCGTGGTCGTCTCGGCCTCGGCCTCCGACCCGGCGACCATGCAGTACATCGCCCCCTACTCCGGCTGCACCATCGGCGAGTATTTCCGCGACCGCGGCCAGCACGCGCTGGTGATCTACGACGACCTGTCCAAGCACGCCGCCGCCTACCGCGAGATCTCCCTGCTGCTGCGCCGGCCGCCCGGACGCGAGGCGTACCCCGGCGACGTGTTCTACCTGCATTCGCGCCTGCTCGAACGGGCGGCGAAGATGAACGCCGAGAAGGGCGGGGGGTCGCTCACGGCGCTCCCGATCATCGAGACGCAGGCGGGGGACATCTCCGGCTACATACCGACGAACGTCATCTCCATCACCGACGGGCAGATATTCCTGGAGTCCGACCTGTTCCACTCGGGCGTGCGCCCCGCCATCCACGTCGGCAACTCCGTGAGCCGCGTCGGCGGCAACGCGCAGATCAAGGCGATGAAGCAGGTCGCCGGCACGTTGCGCCTGGAGCTGGCGCAGTACCGCGAGCTGGCGGCGTTCGCGCAGTTCGGCTCGGACCTGGACAAGGCGACGCAGGCGCAGCTCGCCCGGGGCGAACGGCTGACGGAGATACTGAAGCAGAACCAGTACCAGCCGCTCGGCGTCATCGGCCAGGTCATCTCCATCTTCGCCGGCACGCAGGGCTTCACCGACGCCCTGCCGGTCGGTCAGGTGCAGGCGTTCCTGAAGGAGATGCTCGAATTCCTGGAGTCCTCGAAAAAGCCGCTGATGCAGAGGCTCGCGGAGGAGAAGGCGCTCACCGACGCGCTCAAGCCGGAGCTGGTCGACGCCCTCAAGGAGTTCAAGGAGAGGTACGCCGCCACGCACGGCTCCGCCGCCGCCTAGCCGCGACAACTCCAACCGCTTCGCGGTTTAAAAGCCCCGAAGGGGCTTCGGGACAAAGCCCAGGGCCGGCCGGCGCGAAGCGTCGCCCACCTTGGGATGCGAGGATAAAAAGAATCCAACCCTGAAGGGGTTGCGCAAAACCGAAGGCGAAAAGGCAAGCGACACGAAATGGCAAATGTACGCGACATACGGCGGCGCATCCGCAGCGCCAAGAACATCCAGCAGATCACCCGCGCCATGAAGTTCGTCTCTGCGGCGCGCCTGCGGCGGGCGCAAGAGCGCGTGCTCGCCTCCCGCCCCTACGCCAAGCAGATGGTGGCGGTGTTGCGGAGCCTCGCCGCCCGCGTGCCGACCGATGCGCACCCGCTCCTGGCGCAGCGCGGGCAGGTCGGCAAGATCGAGCTGCTGGTCATCACCGCCGACCGGGGGATGTGCGGCGCGTACAACACCAACATCATCCGCAGCGCCTTGGAGTTCCTCGGCCGCCACCCCGGCCAGGTGGAGCTGAACATCTTGGGCAAGCGGGGGCGAGACTTCTTCCGGCGGCGGCCCTACCCGGTGCGCAGCGAGGCGATCAACATCTTGCAGAACCTGACGTTCGCCGACGCGGCCGCCATCGCCAAGGATCTCATCGAAGGGTTCGCCGGCGGCGAGCGCGACGAGGTCTGGCTGCTCTACAACGAGTTCAAGTCGGTGGTGCAGCAGCGGATCGTCCTGGAGCGGCTCCTGCCCATCGAGCGCATGGAGGATCCGGAGGGGGACGGCGAGCTGGAATACATCTACGACGAGCCGCCGGAGAAGATCTTCTCCACCCTCCTGCCGCGCTACGTGGAGGCGCAGGTGTTCCGCGCCATGCTGGAGGCGGCGGCGTCCGAGCAGGGGGCGCGCATGTCGGCGATGGAGGCGGCCACGAACAACGCCGCCGAGATGATCGACAGCCTGACGTTGCACGCCAACAAGATCCGCCAAGCAGGCATCACCAACGAGTTGATCGAGGTGGTCAGCGGCGCGGGGAGTCTATAGAAAGCGACCGCGCACGGCCAGGCCGCGGGCGGCTTTGAAAATTTGCAGCCGAGTACGGGTAGCAGGGAGAGACAAATGCCACAGGTGGGAAAAGTCGTTCAGATCATCGGTCCGGTGGTGGACTGCGAGTTCGAGGAGAAGCACCTCCCCTCCATCTACAACAACGTGCTGATCGAGGGCGAGGTCGAGGGGCGGCCGGTGCGCATCACCACCGAGGTCCAGCAGCATCTGGGCGAGAGCCGCGTGCGTTGCGTCAGCATGCAGCCGACCGACGGCCTGGTGCGCGGCATGAAGGCGGTGGACACGGGCGAGCCCATCAGCATCCCCGTAGGCAAGGAGACGCTGGGGCGCGTGATCAACGTGATCGGCGAGCCCGTGGACCAGATGGGCGACATCAAGTCGGAGAAGCGCTACCCCATCCACCGCCCCGCGCCGAGCTTCAGCGACCAGAGCACGGAGACCAAGATGCTGGAGACCGGCATCAAGGTCATCGACCTGCTCGAACCCTACGTGCTGGGGGGCAAGATCGGCCTCTTCGGCGGCGCGGGGGTGGGCAAGACCGTGGTCATCATGGAGCTCATCCACCGCATCGCCATGCACCACGGCGGCTACTCGGTGTTCGCCGGCGTCGGGGAGCGCACCCGCGAGGGGAACGACCTCTGGCTGGAGATGAAGGAGTCGGGCGTCATCGAGAAGGCCGCGCTGATCTACGGTCAGATGACCGAGCCTCCCGGGGCGCGCCTGCGCGTCGGGCTGACCGGCCTGACGGCGGCGGAGTATTTCCGCGACGAGGAGCACCAGGACGTGCTCCTGTTCATCGACAACATCTTCCGCTTCACCCAGGCGGGCTCGGAGGTGTCGGCGCTTTTGGGCCGCATGCCGTCCGCCGTGGGCTACCAGCCGAACCTGGCGACCGAGATGGGCGAGCTGCAGGAGCGCATCACCTCGACCAAGCACGGCTCGATCACCTCCATCCAGGCGATCTACGTCCCGGCCGACGACTACACCGACCCGGCGCCGGCGACCACGTTCGCGCACCTGGACGCCACGACGAACCTGGAGCGGCGCATCGTGGAGCTGGGCATCTACCCGGCGGTCGATCCGCTGGCATCGACCTCGCGCATCCTCGACCCGCGCGTCCTGGGCGAAGAGCACTACGCGGTGGCGCGCGAAGTCAAGCGCATCCTCCAGCGCTACAAAGACCTCCAGGACATCATCGCCATCCTGGGCATCGACGAGCTGGGCGAGGACGACAAGCTCACGGTCAACCGGGCGCGCAAGATCCAGAAGTTCCTCTCGCAGCCGTTCTTCGTGGCCGAGCAGTTCACCCAGATCCCCGGCAAGTACGTGCCGGTCAAGGAGGGCATCGAGGGCTTCCGGGGCATCTGCGAAGGGAAGTACGACGCCCTGCCGGAGCAGGCGTTCTACATGGTGGGCGGCATCGAGGAAGTGCTGGAGAAGGCCAAGCAGCTCGAGGCCGCGTAGCCGCGTCAAGGCATGGGTGGGGGCGCGCCGCGTCCTTGAGGGAAAACGGAGGGAAACCGCAGGGGCGCGGCACCGCGCGCCCCTGGAAAGCGAAGTGGGGCTTGCTCAATGGCGTTGCCTGAGAAGATACATCTGGAGATCGTGACCCCCGACAAGCAGGTCTACAGCGGGAACGTGGAATCCATCCTGGTCCCCGCCCAGACCGGCTACATGGGCATCCTGCCCGGCCACGCGCCGCTGCTGGCGGAGCTGGGCATCGGCGACATCGAGTTCACCGCCGACGGCGTCACCGAGTGCGTCGCCTGCTCCTGGGGGTTCATCGAGGTGCTGCCCGACCGGGTGGTGCTGCTGGCGCAGGAGGCGGAACTGTCCTCGGACATCGACCTGAAGCGGGCGGAGGAGGCCAAGGCGCGCGCGGAGAAGCTGCTGGCCTCGGGCGACCCCGACGTGGACTACGCCGCCACGGAGCTGGCGGTGCTGCGCGCCATGAGCCGCATCAACGCCGCCAAGAGCGCCACCGCGCGCCAGACGATGCGCAAGTCGTAACCCCCCGCCCCAGCCGGGGAGGGGGCGGGGCGGCGGGTGCCGCCCGTCCCGCTGGCAATTCCATCCCGCATGTGACATCCTTCCTGTTCGCCGCAATCGTCACGGGCGGCGCCGTTTGCAAAAAAGTCGGGATTGGAGCCGGGTGCGAATGCGATGGACGGGATCGAGGGGATTCTGAAGCGGTATTGGGGCTACTCCGGTTTCCGGCCGCTCCAGCGGGAGGCGATGGAATGCGTCCTCGCCGGAAGAGACTCCATCGTCGTCCTCCCCACGGGCGGCGGCAAGTCGCTCTGCTTCCAAGTGCCCGCGCTGGCGCTGCCGGGGCTCACCCTCGTCATCTCCCCGCTGATCTCCCTGATGAAAGACCAACTGGACGCGCTGACCGAGTGCGGCGTCGCCGCCGGACGCTTGGACAGCTCGATGTCGTCGAAGGAGAAGGCGGAGGTTTTCCGGCGGCTGGACGCCGGGGAGTTGAAGCTGCTCTACGTCTCGCCGGAGCGGCTGCTGATGGAGGGCTTCCTCGATTCGCTGAAGGCGCGGGGCGTCTCCTCGGTCGCCATCGACGAGGCGCACTGCGTCAGCATGTGGGGGCACGACTTCCGCCCGGAGTACCGGAAGCTGCGCGTCCTGCGCCAGGCGCTCCCCGGCGTGCCGGTGGGCGCCTACACCGCCACGGCGACGGGGCAGGTGCGGGGCGACATCGCCGCGCAGCTCCTCCTGGACTCCCCGGAGACCCTGGTCGGCGACTTCGACCGCCCGAACCTCATCTACCGCTGCCGCCGGCGCACGGGCGCGGTCAAGCAGATCCGGGAGGTGCTGGACCGGCATCCGAAGGAGTCGGGCATCGTCTACTGCATCCGCCGCACGGACGTGGACGAGACGGCGCAGGCGCTGGCGGGGCACGGCTACCGCGTCGCCCCCTACCACGCCGGCATGTCGGACGCGGAGCGCAAGGCGAGCCAGGACGCCTTCATCAGGGAGGACGTCGATGTGATCGTGGCGACGGTGGCGTTCGGCATGGGCATCGACAAGTCCAACGTCCGCTACGTCGTCCACGCGGGGATGCCCAAGTCCCTGGAGCACTACCAGCAGGAGAGCGGGCGCGCCGGACGCGACGGCCTCGACGCCGAGTGCGTCCTGCTCTACTCCGGGGGCGACTACCGCATCTGGCGCAGCATCATCGAGGAGTCCGAGCCGCAGACGGCGGAGGTGGGGCTCGCCAAGCTGAGCCGGATGTACCGCTACTGCACCAGCGTCGGCTGCCGCCACCGGACGCTGCTGGAATACTTCGGCCAAGGGTACGCCGCCGCGTCGTGCCGCGCCTGCGACATCTGCCTCGGCGAGGTCGAGGGGGTGCCCGACGCCCTGGTCATCGCGCAGAAGATCCTTTCCAGCGTCGTGCGCCAGCAGGAGCGCTTCGGCGCGGACTACACGGCGGGGGTGCTGGTCGGCTCGCGCGAAGACCGGATAGTCGCGAACCGCCACGACCGGTTGAGCACCTACGGGCTCCTGAAGGAGGCGACGCGCCCGGTCGTCCGCGACTGGATCGAGCAGTTGGCGGAGCAGGAATACCTCGCGCGCGTCGGCGAATACAATGTCTTGAAGCTCACGGAGAAGGGGTTGCGCGCACTGAGGGGCGAGGAGACGCCGCTTCTGCTGGAAGCCCCGAAGAAGAAGTCCGCGTCCAAGAAACCCTTCCCGGACGTCAAGGACGACTCCTGGGCGGGGGTGGACAAGGCGCTCTTCGAAGCCTTGCGCCAGTTGCGTCGCCGCCTCGCCGCAGAGGGGGGCGTACCCGCCTATGTCATCTTCGGCGACGCCACGCTGCGCGACTTGGCGCGCAGGCGCCCTGTGACGAAGGAGGCGCTGTTGCAAGTCTCGGGCGTCGGGCTGAAGAAGTTGGACCAGTACGGAGACCAGATACTCGGGGAGATCAAGAGACACCTGTAGGCGGGGGGCCATCCGGCGTCGCGCCGCCACCCTGCCATGCCATCACATCGCCACGCCGTCACGCGACGGAGCAGCGGTTCCGCCCGTCGCGGCGGCTCCGGCGCATGAGTTCGTCCACCCTGCCGATCACCGACTCCATCGTGTCGCCCGCCCTGATCTCCGTGACGCCGATGGAGACCTCCACGCCGAGGGCTTTGCCATACCAGTCGATCTTGACGCCCGCCACCGTCTTCTGCAACTTCCCGCCGATCCAGCCCGGGTCGCCGGCGGCGGAGAAGTCGTGCAGGCAGATGAACTGGTCCTCTCCCCAGCGGCAGAAGACGTCGGTCTTGCGGAAGCCCGCCTCCAGCGCCTGCGCGGTCTTGCGCAGCACATCATCGCACGCCTCGCGCCCGTAGGCGTCGCCCAAGGCGTGGAAACCGTCGATGCTGACGAGGGAGAGCGCCGTGCGCACGTCGTCCTCCCGCCAGCGCGCGATCCTGCCCGCCAGCTCGCCCTCGAAATAGATCCGGTTGTAGAGCCCGGTGCAAGGGTCGGTAAGGATGAGCCCCGGCAAGGCGTCCTCCCGCCGGCCCCGCACCCCTTCGGCGTAGGGGGACAGTATCGCCAGCGCGGCGGCGGCGCCTCCGCCCTCCCCCGCCCGGTTCGCCCGGTCGGCGAAGATCGGCACGGTCTTGGCGAGCAGGGGGACTTTCTCCGCCCGCCGGTTGCGGACGATCAAGGTGACCGACCGGCTCTGCCCGTCGGCGATCGTCGCCTGGAGCGGGCATCCGTCCGAGCACCGCGCCACGTCGTCTTCCGCCGTGCGGCACTGGAGGTTCCCCCGGCAGGTGTTCCCCGCGAGGTCGTCCGGCGCAAACCCCGTCAGGTCTTTCGCCGCGCGGTTCCAGCGCAACACGTTCATGTCCCCGTCCACGCAAAAGATCCCGTCGCCCAAGGCGTCCAG
The DNA here is from genome assembly GCA_031271905.1 of Acidobacteriota bacterium. Classification (GTDB taxonomy): domain Bacteria; phylum Acidobacteriota; class UBA6911; order UBA6911; family UBA6911; genus UBA6911. The sequence goes on along the minus strand of JAISUT010000012.1, from coordinate 95,069 downwards.
GATCGATGCGTCGATATTCGCGCCAAAGTCGGCATTGTCAACAGTCATCATAGTCGATTCAAGTCTCCCCACCCCCTCGGTCGTCGCATCCCGCGAGGGTGCATAAAACATATGTTCGCCGGTGGCGGCATGGACGGTCACGGCTACAAGGATGCGCGCCCACCAGGCATCCAGGCATCATCGGCCAACGATTTCATGACGACCTGTGATCGGTCCACATTCTGTCACATCGACTGTAAAACATGATATGTTATGGAATTTTTCGAATACCTTCGAAGAAAGGGTAGCCGATGGCATTGCTCACGCTCGACCACGTTTCGCTGGCACACGGATACCTGCCCCTGCTCGACGGGGCGTCCCTGCAGATCGAGCCGGGGGAGCGCGTCTGCGTGCTGGGGCGCAACGGGACGGGGAAATCGACCCTGCTCCGCATCCTCTGCGGGGACGCGCCGCCGGACGCGGGCACCGTCCATCGGCAGCCGGGCATGCGCACGGCGCTGCTCCAGCAGGACGCCGCGCTCGCCGACCCCCGGCCGGTGTTCGAGGTCGTCGCCGACGGCCTGGGCGCGCTCGGGGAGCTGGCGGCGGCATATCACCGCGCCGCCGTCGAGGTCGCCGAGGGCGGGGGCGGGGACGCGCTCGAAAGGCTGGGGCGGTTGCAGGTCGAGCTGGAAGAGCGGGACGGCTGGGGGCTGGAACGGCAGGTGGAGCTGGTGCTGTCGCGCCTGCGGCTGCGCCCGGACGCCTCCGCAGACACGCTCTCGGGCGGGTGGAAGCGGCGCGTGCTGCTGGCGAAGGCGTTGGTGGGGAACCCCGAGTTGCTGCTCCTGGACGAACCGACCAACCACCTCGACATCGACGCCATCGCCTGGCTGGAGGGGCATCTGGCGGAGTACGCGGGGACGGTCGTGTTCGTGACCCACGACCGCAGCTTCGTGCAAAGGGTCGCCACCCGCATCGTCGAGCTCGACCGGGGGCGGCTCACCTCCTGGCCTGGCGACTACGCGACCTACCTGCGCCGCAAGGAGGAGTGGCTGGCGAGCGAGTCGCTGCAACAGGAGAAGTTCGACAAGAAGCTCGCCGAGGAGGAGGCGTGGCTGCGCCAGGGGATCAAGGCGCGCCGGACGCGCAACGAGGGGCGGGTGCGCGCGTTGCTGGCGATGCGCGAGGAGCGGAAGGCGCGGCGGGAGCGGACGGGGGCGGTGCGGCTGCGCATCGAACCCGCCGCCCCGCCGGGGCGCATGGTCTACGAGGCGGAGGGCGTCGGCAAGTCCTTCCCCGCCGCCGACGGCGGCGCCATCCCGGTGGTGCGCGGCTTCTCCGTCCGCATCCAGCGCGGCGACCGCATCGGCGTCCTCGGGCCGAACGGCGCGGGCAAGACGACGTTGCTGCGGATGCTCCTGGGGGAGTTGCCGCCGGACGAGGGCGTAGTGCGCCAAGGCGCCAAGGTGCAGGCGGCGTACTACGACCAGCAGCGCGAGCAGCTCGACCCCGAGCGGACGATCTTCGACACCATAGGCGAAGGCAATGAGACGGTCACGGCGGGCGGCGTCACGCGCCACGTGAACGGCTATCTGCAAGACTTCCTCTTCCCGCCGGAGCGCGCCCGCGCGCCGGTCAAGGCGCTCTCCGGCGGCGAACGCAACCGCCTGCTGCTGGCGCGGCTGTTCACGCGGCAGGCGAACGTGCTGGTGCTGGACGAGCCGACGAACGACCTGGACTTGGAGACGCTGGAGTTGCTGGAGGCGCAACTGCTGGAGTTCCCCGGGACGGTCTTGCTGGTGAGCCACGACCGGGCGTTCCTCGACAACGTCGTCACCAGCATGCTCGTCTTCGAAGGCGGGGGGAGGGTGCAGGAGTACATCGGCGGCTACGGGGACTGGGAGAGCCTGCGGAAGGCGGAGGAGGCGGCCGCGAAGCCGTCTCCGCGCCGCGCCGAGGGGAAGGCGGCGTCGGACAGGCGTGCGCCCGCGCCGGCCGCCGACGCGCCCAGGAAGCTCTCCTACAACGAGCGGCGGGAGCTGGACCGGCTGCCGGGCGAGATAGAGTGCCTCGAAGCGGAGCAGGCGGAGCTGGATGCCGCCGTAGCCAGCCCCGACTTCTACAAGGAGGCCGCCGACAGGATCAAGCAGGCGCTCGCCCGCCAAGAGGAGATCCAGCGGGAGCTGTTGGCGGCATACGCCCGCTGGGACGAACTCGACTCCCGCAGCGGCAAGTAGCCCCCGTAGATCGCGCCGGATTCCGCTACCCTTTCAATCCAATACCGTGTCGCGCCGTCGGGCGCCGCGACGGCGACGGGAGTTCAACCCGTCCCGCGCATTTTTCCCACACCCCCGGAAGCCCGAACGACCGCCCGGACGAAAAAAATTTGATCGTTTTCAAATTTTTTTCCAACAAAAACTACAGCGACCGCCCACCCCGCCCGATTAGGAAATACGATGCGGTTCCGGCATCATCGGGCCAACGGGTCAGCGCCGTCATCCGCAACAAGTTTGGAAGCACCCTATGAGTCGTCGGCGGCGAAGGATGGCGTCGCCCGCCGGGCAACTGCGGGCATCGGAAGGAACCGCCCCGACACGTCATCGGCAATGGAGTCGTGACCGTCAATTTACACAGATTACACACAGAGAAATCGGAGGGATGTGATGAAGAAGTACATATTGTTCAGCCTGGCGTTGTTTTGCCTCGTATCGTTCGCCGCGCCGGGGTTCAGCGCCGACTTCCCCAGGGTGGAGGTTTTCGCCGGATATTCCGCCGTGAGGGAAAACGGCACCTTAGAAGACTCCTCCAGCGGCATCCATCAGAATTTAGAAGACGGCTTCGAAAGCATCTGGCAGGGTCTACGTGCAGAGATCGAGGACGCCCGGGAAAATGACAACCCGACCGCCGACTCGTTTTCCACCTCAACGGTGCTCCCCAAGGGGTTTGACGCCTCCGTCGCCGTCAACATCAACGAATACTTCGGCATAGAGGCGGATGTCGCCTACAGCGCCGGCCAAGTCGTCAAGTTGTACGACGAGGCCGCTTACATGAGCAACTCTTTTTACAGGATCGAACAAAACCTTGCCAACCTGTCGTTCATGGCGGGTCCCCGTTTCACATTGAGGAACGAGCGCTTCACCGCCTTCGCCCACGGCCTGGTCGGCATCAACCGCGTGACGATGGCGCCCAATGTCTATTGTTCACCCGCTGCCGCAAACGCAGGTTGCACGAAGGAACTTTTCTCTAACGCCAACAGTATTTTCGATTACAACGACACGGGACTCGCCTTCGCCGTCGGCGGCGGCGTGGATGTGAACGTCAACGACGCGTTCGCCGTCCGCCTGGTGCAGTTCGACTATGTGCATTCGAACAATCACCTTGTTTACAGCACCGTCAGCGATAAATATCCCTTGAGTTTCAACAACATCAAGCTCTCTTGCGGCGTCGTGTTCCGTCTCGGGAAGTAGCGCGAAGCCCCCGGCGGGATCGCCTCCCCTGGCAGCGGCCGCATCCCGGCGCTGCCGCACCCGAAGGTCCCAAGGCATGGAGCCACCACGCCCTGGGTCCCCAAGATTTGGAAACTGCGGACGGGCGCGGGATGGCGCGGACGGTTTGAAAAACCACCCTTTCATCCGCGCCCGCCCCTGCCCGTCCGCAGGCTCTCCCCTCCCGCAGCCGCCCACGCCCCGCCACGCCCCTTTGCTGTTTACTTGTCCTGCCGCCAAATGTATCCTGATTCGTCGAAAACGGCGGGGGATGAGCACGGGAAGACCAGCGGGATATGATGCGCAAGAATTCGCCCAGAGTTGACAAGAACAGCGATGCCGGCAAGAAGCGGCGGAAGTTTCGCCTGCTGGATCTCTTCTGTTGCGCCGGAGGGGCGGGCGTCGGCTACAGCAAAGCCGGCTTCGACGTCCTCGGCGTGGACATCAAGCCGCAACCGCACTACCCCCTGCCCTTCATCCAAGCCGACGCGCTGAACCTGTCGCCGGAGTTCCTCGCCACGTTCGACGCCATCCATGCGTCGCCGCCATGCCAATCCTATTCCGATCTCGCCAAACGCAACGGCAACGCGGACGCATGGCCCCGGCTCATCGAACCCGTGCGCGAAATGCTGAGGCGGACGGGGCTGCCCTATGTCATCGAAAACGTCGAAGGCGCCCCGCTGATCGATCCCGTCGTCCTTTGCGGGACGATGTTCAAGGGGCTCCGCGTCATCCGGCACCGGCTGTTCGAGGCGAATTTCGAGATCGTGGCCCCGCCGCACAAGGGGAAGCACCCGATTTGCCACACCTTCGACAAGCGCAAGGCGCAGTATGGCAAGACGGACGAGATGCGCGACTTCGTGTCCGTGAACGGAGGCGGGAATTGCAGCGTCGCCGCCGCGCGCGATGCGATGGGCATTTCGTGGATGACCAAGAACGAATTGAACGAGGCGATACCCCCCGCATACACCTACTTGATCGGCAAGCAACTGCTGGCGCATTTGTCGTCACGACCGCGGGCTGCGGCCCGCAGGGGGAGGGCCCGCGATCGCAAAGAATCGGCCGTTTCGACGAATGCCGCAGGAACGGAGGCGGGCATTGCGCCGGTCGCGCCCTAACGATGACCCGGAAGCCATCAGAGAGTCGCTTGTCGGCATTTTGACCGACTTTGCGGGCGAGCTTGAAGGGGCGGACCTTCGCGCCAAAGTCATCTCCCTGATCCCGGCGTTTCACAAACTCCGCGACTTGGGCTGCTCCCTGATCCCCGGCGGCGAGGCGTCGTCGGCGCGCGAACGCATCATCGCGTACCTCAAGCGCCACCCGCGAATCGTCGTCGACGGCGACGAGTTGATGGTCGTTTCCGGCATCGCCGAGTGGGCCAGGCGGGTGCGGGAACTTCGCGTCCAATTCGGATGGGCCATCTACTCGGGCGTCACCTTCCGCGACATGGCGGAAGACGCCGGCAGGGCGGAGGACGCCCAAGAGATAGCGTCCCTCGAGATCGCGCTCGGCATACCTTTGGCGAGAATCAAACCCGACCAGTACGTCTTGATGCGCGACGACCAGGATCGGGGGGCCGCCCATCGCTGGAACGTGTTGAACGAAGTCCGGCGGAAAAAGGTGTCGGTGACGGATAAAATCATCGAATATTTTCGATTGAACGTCGGCGAAGAGATCACCGGCGAGGAACTCAAGTATCTCGCCAAGGACAAGAAGGAATGGGCGCGGCGCGTCAGGGAGCTGAGGACGGAGCAAGGCTGGCCCATCGCCACCAAAAACAGCGGACGCGGGGACTTGGCCGTCGGCGTATATGTGCTGGAAGAAGACCGCCAGAGTTACGAGCACGACAGGAGGATCCCGGACGCCGTGCGGGTGGCGGTCTTGACCAGGGACGGATTCAAATGCGTGCGCTGCGGCTGGAACCGTTCGATGCTATCCCCCGCCGACCCAAGGAAGATGCTTGAATTGCATCATGTGCGACATCACAAGGACAAGGGCGAGAACACGGTGGAAAACCTGGTCACGCTTTGCAACGTCGACCACGACGAAGAACACCGCCGCCCCCATGCGGAACAGGGCGATACGACCGCCCGACCGCCCCATGCGCCGGCGTGACCCGCGCCGCGCGCAAACCCCGGCGCCGCGCGCGGGTCACGCCGGCGACACGGAGCCCCATGGCGGCATTCGCGCCTTCCCCAAGGCGTTGCGGAGCGCGCACCCGCTTTGCACACGCAAAACGAGAGCGTCGTCGAGCATTGGACAGGGTCTGTCCATAAAGTGCGGGGGGTGGTTTGTCGCGGGGATGTCGCAGGGTGTGGGGCGAAGCCCCGGGTTGGCGGACGCGAAGCGGCGCCAACCCGGGGGACGGGGGATGAGAAAGAATCCAACCCTGTAAGGGTTGCGCCATGCATCAAACGGTTGTCATTGGCGCAACCCCTTCGGGGTTGGGATTTATTTTGATCGCGGCAAACGGCGGTTTGCCTTACTCGACGACGGACTCCGGCTCCACACCCGCCGTCGAGCGCACGCGCCGTTGGAAGAACTGCTTCACGTCGTCGAACAGCGAGTAGATCACCGGCGTCACCAACAGCGTCAGCAACAGGCAGATCGCCTGCCCGCCGATGATCGTCACCGCCATCGAGGCGCGCGATCCCGCCCCCGCCCCGCGCCCGAAGGCGATGGGCAGCATCCCCGCCACGATCGCTATCGTCGTCATCAGGATCGGGCGCAGCCGCACGTGGTTCGCCTCGATGATCGCCTCGTCGCGCGGCATCCCCTGCGCGATCAGCGTGTTGGTGTAGTCCACCTGCAAGATCGAGTTCTTCTTCACGATGCCGAACAGCATCATCAGCCCGATGGCGCTGTAGATGTTCAGCGTCATCCCGAACGCCATCAGCGCGAACAGCCCGCACGGCAGGCTCAACGGTATCGCCGTCATGATCACCAGCGGATGCACGAAGCTGTTGAACTGCGACGCCAGCACCATGTAGATGAAGATCAGCGCCAGCACCAGCACCATCCAGAAGGCGTCCATCGCCTGGCTCAGCATCCGCGCCCCGAAACCGAAGGTCACCATGTAGCCCGGCTTCAACTGCATCTCGTTGATCTTCTCCTGCGCCGCGTTCACCGCCGTCTGCATCGGGATGCCGTCCAGGTTGCCGTTGATCGTGATCTGCCGCTGCCGGTTGTAGCGGTCGATGGTCGCCGGTCCGGGCTCCAGCGTGAGCTGCGCCACGTCGCCGACCCTCAGGAGGCGCCCCCCCGCGCCGGGGATGAAAAGGTCGCCCATCTTCGTCGGGTCGCGGCGGTACTCCTCGTCAAGCCGCAGGTTCACCGAGAACTGGTCGTCCCCCTCCTTGTACTTGGACACCTCGTCGCCCCCCACCAGCAGGCGCAGGCTCGACGCCAGCGAGTCGATGGAGACGCCCAGGTCCGCCGCCCGCGTCCGGTCGATGCGCACGCGCAGCTCTTGCGCCGTCGGCTCGAAGTTGGTGTCCACGTCCACCACGCCGGGGATCGTCCGCACCTTCTCCATCAATTCCACCACGTACTCCTGCAACTGCTCGATGTCCGGCCCCTGCACCTGCATCTGCAGGCGGTTCGTGCCGCCGCCGCGCCCCGCCGTGGACGAGCCGGAGATGTCCGTCCCGCCCGAGACGCTGATGCGCGTCTTGGGGTCGGGGAACTTCTGCTTCAGGATGACGCGCGCCTGCCGGATGAGGTCTTGCTGCGAGACCGTCCGCTCCTCCAAAGGCGTGAGCTGGACGTAGAAGTTCGCGCTCGCCGTGTTGATGGTCGCGAACACCGTCCGCACCTCCGGCAGTTGGCGGATGGCCTCCTCCATCGGCCGCAGGTACTCGTCCGTGCGTTGGAAGCTCGTCCCCTTGGGGAGGTTCACGTTGATGCTGTACTCGCTCTGGTCGTCGTCCGGCACCAGCTCCTTCCCCACCCTCGGGAACAGGAACACCGACGTGGCGACCACCGCCAGCGCGATGACCACGATGACCGGGCGGTGCGCCACGCTCCAGCGGAGCATCTTGCCGTAGACCCCGTCGATGGCGGCGTAGAAGCGGCTCGACTTCGAAGAGTCTTGCGCCGCGTCCTTGCTCCGCAGCCAGTGGGCGGACAGCGCCGGCGTCAGCGTGAACGACACGAACATCGACAGCAGGAACGCCGCCGCAGAGACGATGCCGAAGCTGTAGAAATACTGCCCCACCTGCCCCGTCATGAACGCCACCGGGAGGAAGATCACCACCAGCGACAGCGTCGTCGCCATCACCGCGAGGCCGATCTCGCTGGTCGCCCTGGACGCCGCCTGCATGGGCAGCACCTTCTTCTCCTCGATGTAGCGGAAGATGTTCTCGAGCACCACGATGGCGTCGTCGATGACTATGCCCGTCGCCAGCGACAGCGCGAGCATCGTCATGTTGTTCAGCGTGAAGCCGAGAGCCCGCATCAGCGTGAACGTGCCGATGATCGAGGTCGGGATGGCCAGCGCCGCGATGACCGTCGAGCGGAAGTTGCGCATGAAAAGGAGCACCACCACGCTCGCGAAGATGCCGCCGTAGACCAGGTGGTGCTGGATCTCGCTGAACGAGCGCCGGATGAACAGCGACTGGTCGCGCGTGGTCTGGATCTGGATGTCCGGAGGCAGGTTGGCTTTGATGCGCTCCAGGCGCGCCATCACGGCGTCCACCACCGTGACGGTGTTCGTGCCCGACTGCTTGCGGATTTGCAGCGACACCGCCTGGCGGCCGTTGAGCCGCGCGACGCTCTTGGGCTCCTCCACCGTGTCCAGCACCCGCCCGACGTCCTTGAAACGGACGACCGAGCCGCCGCTGTAGGCGATGATGATCTGGTTGAAGTCCTCCACGTTCTGGATGCGCCCCATCGTGCGCATGGCGATCTCGGCGGGGCCCGAGATGAAGCTGCCGCCGGGGATCTCCACGTTCTGCCGCGCCACGGCGCTGCGCACCTGGTCCACCGTCAGGCCGTAGGCGTTCATCCGGTCCTTGTCGAGCAAGAGCTGGATTTCGCGGTGCCGGTCGCCGCTGAAGGAGACCTCGCCCACGTCCTTCACGGTCTCCAGGCTCTGCTTGATCTGCTTGTCCACGATCTCGCTGATCTCCTTCTGCGAGCGGTCGCCCGAGATGGCGACGGTCAGGATGGGGCTGGAGTCGGGGTCGACCTTCTGGATGGTCGAGGGCAGGGTGTCGGTCGGGAACTGGTTGGCGATGGTGGCGATCTTGTCGCGCACGTCCTGCGTCGCCGCCTCGATGTCGCGCTCCAGCACGAACTGGATCATGACGCGGGAGTTCCCCTGCTGCGAGGTGGAGCGCAGCTCGTCGATGCCGGCGATGGTGTTGACGACCTCCTCGATGGGCTTGGTGATCTGGGTTTCGACCTCCTCCGCGCTCGCGCCCGGCAACGAGGTCGAGACGAAGACCACCGGCAGGTCGGTCTTGGGCATCAGGTCGAGGCCGAGCTGGCTGTAGGAGGCGATGCCCAAGACCACGATGGCCGCCGACATCATGAAGGCGAAGACCGGGCGGCGGATGCTGACGTCGGCTATCTTCATTGCGCGCCCCCCTGCCCCGCGGCGCCCTGGCCGGCCGAGGCGACGGTCACAGGCACCCCCGTGGCGAGCATGCTCAGGTTGCTGGCGGCGAGGCGCTCGTTCCCTTGCAGGCCGTCCAAGACCTCCACCAGGCCCCCGGAGCGCGTCCCCAGCGAGACCGCCTGCTGCCGGATCTTGCCGTCCTCGACGATGTAGACGTTGGACACGCCGGCGAGCGTCGAGATGGCGCGCTCGGGGACGGCCAGGACGTCTTCGTCGCGGTGCGTGTAGATGACGCCTTTGGCGAAGAAGCCGGGCTTGAGGAGGCGCTGGGCGTTATCGACCAGGACCTCCACCGGGAAGGTGCGCGTGGACGTGTCCACCGCAGGGCTGACGAACGCCACCTTCGCGGAGAACTTCTGGCCGGGCGCGGACTCGACGGTGAAGTCCACCGGCAGCCCCGCCCGCACCGCGCCGGCGTATTTCTCCTGCACCGAGGTCTGGAGCTTCAGCGGGTTCAGCTTGACGATGGACACCACCGGCGTGTTCTCGCGGATGAACTCCCCCTGGTTGACCAGCCGCTCGGAGATCTGGCCGGAGAGGGGGGCGCGGATGCCCGCGTCGTCCAGCTTCTTTTGCGCCAGCTCCACGGCCTTGCGCCGGTCTTCGAGCGTCGCCTTGAGGCTCTGCACGCTCTCCAGGGCGGTGCGGTAGTTGGCCTCGTTGACCTTCACGCGGGTCTCGGCGGTGTCCAGATCCGCCTGGGGCAGGAGGTTCTGCTGGCGCAACCGCTCGGCGCGGCGCAGTTGCGCGATGGCGTCGTCGCGGTTCGCCATCGCCAGGCGCACGGAGGATATCTGATCGTCCGGAGGCGGCTCCTTGTCCTTGGCGCCGTCGATGCCGAGCTGCGCCTCGGTCTGGCGCAACTGGCTTTCGGCGCGCTGGAGCGCAAGCTCCAGCTCTTTCGTGTCGAGGCGCACGACCACCTGTCCGGCGGAGACCTCCTGGCCGAGCTCCACCAGCACCTGCCGCACGACCCCCGCGACCTCGCTGCTGACCTTGGCCTGGTCGGAGGAGACCAGCGAGCCAGCCAGCTCCACCTCGCGCTGGATGGAGATGCGTTGCGGCGCCACCGTCTCGATGGAGACCGCCGCCCTTGCGGCCGCGCCGCCGCCGGGGCCGCCGCCCGAGGATTCGCCCCCGCCGCCGCATCCTGCGGCCAAGGCTGCTGAAAACGTTAGAACGACCGTCAAAAGCCAGTTTCGGCGCTGGCCCGCCGTGGTTTCACTTTTCATGAGCTCCATCTTTTCGGCACCTGCAAAAACCCGGACGCCGCGCTAGCGCCGACATCCCGACCACTCACTCCTGCAAACAAACACCTTATACTACGTCCCCCGCCCCCCGTTGTTTATCACTTTTTTACGATCGCCCCACGGGCGGAGCCGCGCCGCGCAGAGTATCGCCCCTACGGCGCGGGTCCGGGGACATGGCGTGGCGGACGCCCGCCCGCCCCGAACGCCCGCCTGACCGCCTGAACGGTTTTCGCTTTACAACCGCCTAGGTCTTTCGATACGGTATCGCTGTTTGCCTTACTGGATTTGCCCGGGATGCCGATATGGCCATCGGGATGTTTATGAACAGGCTTCAATCGTAACCACAATCGTCGAAAGGTTGTTCGCCATGGACGAATTCAACTCCAACGCCTACCCGCCGGCGCAGGCTTATCCGCCGGCGCAAGGCGGGTTGTTGCAGCAACACCCCAAAGGGACCGCCATCCTGATCCTCGGCATCCTCGGCATCATCTGCTGCCAGATATGCGCCGTGGTCGCATGGGTCATGGGGAACACCGCCGGAAAAGAGATCAATGCGGGCTTGTACGCCCCGACCTCGACCGTCACCGCCGGCAAGGTGCTCGGCATCATCGGCACCATCATAGCCATCCTTTGGCTGGGCTTTATCATCCTCGCCAATGTCTTGCCCGGGGTTTTTGGCATACTAAGCGCACTGTCCCCAACATCGCACTTGTGACGCGCATCCGCCAGCCATGAGTCGCCCGACCCGATTGCAGTTGTTGAAAGAGCCGCTCCTGATCTTGGCAGGGGCGGTCGTTTTCGGCGCATACGCCTTTGCGTGGACGCCGCTGACCGGATTGCCCGGCTGCCCGCTGCACACCCTGACCGGGCTTTACTGCCCGGGTTGCGGCACGACGCGGGCGCTGGTGTGCCTCGCGCACGGGGACTTTGCCGGGGCGCTGTCCAACAACGCCCTCGCCGCCGTCCTGGGGCCGGTGTCCGCAGTCGTCTTCCTCCGGTTTTCGGCGTTGCGGGCGGCGGGGAGGAACGTCCCCTTGTGGGGCGCCCCGGCGTGGGTCGCATGGGGCGTGGGCGTCGTCGCGCTCCTTTGGGCGGCGTTCCGTTACACGCCGTGGGGGGGATGGCTCCTGCCGGACTGACGCGCCGGCGCACCCGTCGGCGGGGCGCCCCGACAAGCGGGATGCCCTGACCGCAACCCGCCCGCCGCCGGGAGCCTCTAAAAACCCCGCAGGCAAGGCGTCGCCGCAGGCCGGAAAGCGGGGTTCGCCAAGGCGAACGGGCATTTTCGACCAAGGCGCGACGCGGCGCCCGGGGTTTATTAGAGCCCCCCCTACTGCATCTCGGGGAATATCTGGATGTACGCCTCTTCCTTGAGTTGCGTGATGAAGCGGTCGTACTCGGGGGTCCGCTTCTCTTGGTAGAGGATGTCTTTGATGGCGTCCTTCACCTCGTCCAGCGGCTTCACCACGGCCGCGGTGCGGGCGTCCACGCGGTAGATGACAAGCCCCGCGGACTCTTTCTGCGGCGCGGACACCCCACCCTCCTTGACGTTCTCGATCGCCTTGCGGGTGTCGGGGTTCAGCTTCTCCACGATATAAGACCCTATGCCGCCCCCCTTGCCTGCGGTCGCCCCCTTGGAATACTGCTCCGCCAGCGTCGCGAACGACTCCCCGGCGTCGATGCGGCCGGCGACCTCGGCGGCGCGGCTCTCGGCGGCTGCGTCCCCTCCCGCCGTGTCGATGACGATCTCGCTGAGGGTGACCTCGCCGGGCGTGGTGAAGTCGGCCTGGTGGTTCTGGTAGTAGCGCTCGATCTCCGGCGTGAGCAGGCTTATCCGGGAGTTGATGAAATCGTTGACCAGCGCCTGGGAGATCATCTGCCGCTCGATGTACTCCTTGTAGGACTTCAGGCTCTTGCCCTCCTGCGCCAGCGCGTTCTCCAGCTCGTCGGTGTCCTTGAGGTTGTTGGACTTCATGACTTCTTGGATGTAGGCGTCCACCCGCTCCTCCGCCTCCGCGTTGTACTCCATCTCCACCGCCTTCTGGTAGATGAGCGCCGACTCGATCAGGTTGTCCAGTATCTGGTCTTCGGCTTTCTTCAACTCCTGCTCCTGTTGCGGGCCGGAGAGCTTGCTCATGATCTCCTTGCGGATGGGCTCCATCTCCCGCCTGAGTTCCGACAGGGTGATGATCTCGTCGTTGACCTTTGCCAGGATGCGGTCGATGGTGCCCGCCGCCGCCATGTCAGAGGCGAACAGGATTGCCAAGATTGCCAGGATGCTTCCCACCGTTTTCTTCATAGCAGACCCCTCAGTCGAATATGGCGAACCTAGAAACCGACCGGACATCATAGCGCAAAACCGCGCCGTTGCGTAGGGGGAGGCGCGACAAGCGCCTCGGGCCCGAAGTGGGGGCGCGGGAGGGGCGGCCTGCGGCCACGGCGGGCGGCGGCGACGCCCGGCGAGGGTCAGACGCGGGGCGAGTCGGCGTTCTCGGCATGGGCGCGGACCCGGATGGAGTCGATGCGGAACCCGCTGGCCTGCTCGATGGTGAAGCTCAACGACCCGTAGCGCACCGTCTCGCCCTCCTCCAACAACCGCTCCGTCAGCGATTCGAGGAAGCCCGCGACCGTGGTGTACTCCGGCGCCTCGGGGATCTTGTCGTCGAAGCTGCGGTTGAAGTCGCGCACCGGCAGGTTGCCCGCGATGGAATAGACGTTGGCGCCCAGGTCGCGCACCGCGTCCGCCTCAGAGTCGTGCTCGTCCTGTATCTCGCCGACGATCTCCTCCAGCAGGTCTTCCAGGGTGACGATGCCCGCGACCCCGCCGAACTCGTCCACCACGACCGCCATGTGCAGGCGCATCGCCTGCAGGCGCCGCAGCACGGCGTCCAGGCGCGCGCTGTCGGGGACGAAGTGGATGGGGCGCAGGAGCGCGTCGATGCTGATCTCGCCGACTTTGCCCTCGCCCGACGCCCCCTTCTGGAGGTACTGCAACAGGTCTTTGACGTGGAGGATGCCCAGCGGGTTGTCGAACCCTTTCCGGTAGACGGGGACGCGGGAGTAGTTCGTCTTGTTGACGGTGTCGAGGATGTCGGCGACGTCGGCGTCGATGTCGATGGCGGTGACTTCGCCGCGCGGGATCATCACCTCGCGGATCTGCTTGGTGTCGATGTCGAAGACGTTGTGCAGCATGAGCTTCTTCGCGTTCGGCACGCTGGCCTCGCCGGCGTCGGCGATCATGGCCTTGATCTCCTCCTGGCTGGCGCCTTGCGGGAACGGGCTGACCACGGAGTCGAGCCCCGCCAGGGAGACGATGCCGTTGGCGAGCCACGCCGCCAGCCGGGCGAAGGGCGAGAACACGACCAGGAAGAAGCGGACGGCGGGCAGGAGCTTGCGCGACAACTGCTCCGGGTGCGCCGCCGCGATGATCTTGGGCGTGAGTTCGCAGATGATCAGGACGAAGAAAGAGAAGCCGACCGATCCCGCCAGCCCGGCGATCTCGTTGTGCTCCGGGGCGACGTAGGCGGTGATGAGCGACGTGACCAGGCCAGCGGCCGCGATCTCCGCCATGGTGACGCCGAAGAGGATGACCCCGAGCAGGCGGTCGGGGTTGGAGACGATCCGGTGGATGACGCCCGCCTTGCGGTCTCCCGCATCCTCCTGGTATTTCAGCCGCCGCCGGTTGAGCGCGATATAGGCGGTCTCGGCGGCGGAGAAGAACACCGACAGGAGCACGAAGAACACCAGTAAGGCAAGGTAAAGGATCAGCGCTGGCAATCTGTGTCTATACGGCTAGTCCGAGGTTTTGACGGAACGCGAATACGCCTCGGACAGGATACGGTCGATTTGCTCCTCGACAGATTTTTCGTTCAAGCCACGCACGGTGGCGACCTCGCTGATGATGAGCTGCTTGGCGCGATCCATCATCCGCTTCTCCCGGAAGGAGAGGCTTTTCTTGTAACTCAGGTAGACGAGGTTTTTGAGGACTTCGGCGACCTGGAAGATCGAGCCGGTGCGCATCTTCTCGGAATGATCCTTGTAACGCCCCTTCCAATCGTTCTCCGGCTCGAAGAAATCTTCCCGCAAAAGCTTGAAGAGCCCGTCCACGTCGTTCTTCTTGATGATGCGGCGCAACCCGACGCTCTTCACGTTCGCCGTCGGGACCATGACGACAGAGGAGTTGGCGTGGATGCGGAGCATGTAAAATTCTTCCAGCGCCCCGTTGACGCTTTTGCTGCTGACCTCTTCGATGATGCCTACGCCATGGTTCGGATAGACGACTTTCTCTCCAATACGAAAATCCATAATTCCTCCGGAAGATCTTGTAGTATAGCAGACAATCGGTTTTTTGGCAAAATGTGCGAGCCGATTGACTCCGCAGGCGGCATGGGCTACTATGTGCGTCCGCGTTGTTTCCTGCGACGGGCATGTGCCGGGCGATGATGGGAGCCTCTAAAAACCTCGCAGGCAAGGCGCGACGCAGCGTCCGAGGTTTTTAGAGGCCCCCTGACGGCGTGTACGCATATATGCCGCATGTCGGGCGCCGGCCTCGCGGCGTGGTTGCAGGCCGAAGTGGCGGAATTGGCAGACGCACGGGACTCAAAATCCCGCGCCCCTTGCGGGCATGAGGGTTCGACCCCCTCCTTCGGCACCAAGAAAACAAAGGATTTACACGAAAAGGGGCTTGCCGGGAAATTGGCAAGCCCCTTTCGTTTTGCGCGATCCCCGCGTAGTCGCATCAAAGAAAAAACCCACCGCCCGCCTGTTCCAGCCGCCTCCGCGCAATGCGGCGTGCGACGAAAAGAACCTTGCCATGCCCTTCAAGCCGATAGGGCGAAGCATGCCCTTCGCCCCTATGGCGCCATGGGGGATGCGGCATCAAAAAAAACAGGCCCCCGTCGCCGGGAGCCTGTTGGCTTGCCTTGCCAGACCGATGTCGGCCTAGAAGCTCAACCGCAGCTTGGCCTGGAACGTCCGGTGCCCGCCCTTGGTAGACAGATAGCCGAAGTTGGTGCCGTTGATGCTGAAGCTGGCATTGGTGATCGTCGTGAACCGGGCACCGCTGGTCGCTGCGCTGGCCGAGGGCGTCGGGTGGTTGAATATGTTCTGGGCGTCGACGCGGATCTCGAACCGTTTGCCTTCCATGAACTCGATGGACTTGGCCATCGCCACGTCGAAGGTGATGCGGCCCTGGCCGGTCAACTGGTTGGGCTTGAAATTGCCGCCGAACTCCGCCGGATCGCGCGAATCGGCGTTGCGGAACACCACGATCGGCGTCCCGGCCCTGTACGTCTTGCCGTCGGCGCCGACGGTGTCCACGTCATAGAGCGCGGGCAGCATGTTGCCGCTGGCGTCGAGCTGGCCGGAAGCGAGCGCGAGCACCCTCGGGGCGCCGCTTCGCAACGCGCCGGTGCTCGTGTTCATGCAGTAGGTGTTGAAGAGCGTGGCATCCATCACGCCCCTGTCGCAGATGTTTTCGTCGAGCGCGAAAGTGGTGTACTTGCGCCCGAAATACCAACCGGCCGCGAAAGTCTCCATGTCCCACTCGGCCTTGCCGGCCTTGTTGTCCCACAGGTCGGGACGCACGAGGATGGGGTTGGAATTCGACCACAGCGTGCTGTTGCCCGTGACCGAAGCCGGCTGTCCGCTCGACAGGGAGAGGATCCAGCTCAACTGCCACCCTTCGACCGCCTTCTTGAGGGCGCCCGAAGAGCTGCGCAGCAAGAACCCGTTCGGACCGAAAGGCAGCTCGTAGGTTCCGTAGCTGTTCAGCGTGTGCGAACGGTGCTGACCGGACAGGTAGTAGTCGCGGTCGCCCATGTAGTTCGTCCATCCGGAGTCGCCCAGGGTGCGGCTCCAGGTGTATGTGGTCTGGAAGCTCAACCCCCGCGTCGGGCGCATGGTCACCTGCGCCTGCATCGAATGGTAGTTCGACAGGACGCCGTTGCGCACGATCCCGGCATACGAGAACTGCGGGTTGACGTAGAGGTAGTTCCACGGGGTGTTCCGGGTGCACGGGGTGGCGATGTTGCCGGGGATCGCGCGATCCTCGGGCAGGCAGCCCGCGCGGGAAACCAGCCCCGCAGTCGCCGAATCCGTGGCCGTCAACTGCCCGTTGGTGGTCGCCAACGTGGTGGCGACGCCGCTGAAATTCGCCCGCGCGAGGTTGGCGCTGGTCGCGCTCGACGCCCGGAGCTGCTGCGATCCGGTGAGGGCGCCGGGCCAAAGCGCCCCAGCGGGGATGAGGCTGTCGATCAACAGGCTGGCGCCTCCGTTGCGGACTATGTTCAGCTCGCTGTACAGGTTGTTGGCGATATAGTTCGGCGCGTTGAGGCTGGTGGTGGTGATCAGGTCGCGACCCAGCGTCCCGACATACCTGACATCGACCGTCAGGTTGTTGGCGATGTTGCGGGTCAGCGAGAGGTTGACGTTGTGCACATAGGGGTTGCGGATGTTCTCGTCAACCACCGTGGCGGTGCCGTTGAACGCCCCGATGGACTTCGGGGACATCGGCTGGACGCTCGACGCCACCGTCATAGGCAAAATCCTGGGCAGGTCGGTGATGTCCATGTAGTATCTGGTGTCGCCGGGAGTCAAGGTGCTGCCGACGCCGCTGTAGGATTCCATGTAGGAGACCCCCGCCGCGCCGACGTCGGCGATCTGGATGCCGAACTGGTCGAAGTTGTTGGCCGGCGTGTAGCTGACCGAATAGCCGCCGCGCAGCGTCGTCTTCCCTTTGCCAAACCAAGGCAGTTGCCAGGAGAAGCCGACATGCGGCGCGAAGTTGTTCAGATCCCTGTTCCACGCCATGACGTCCGGATTCGGCGAGTCGGGGCCGACGTACTGGTAGACGCTCACCGGGTCGGGAGGCGCCGCGCCGGCGTTGGAATAGGCGTAGACGGATTCCCTGTCGGTCATCCATTCCTTGAAGCCGCCCCCGGAGATCCCGAAGATCTTGGAGCTGCCGCCTTTGAGAGCCAGCGTCCTGCCGCCGGCGGTGTGGGGCACGCCATAGTATTCGTAGCGCACTCCGAGGTTCAGCGTCAGGTCGCTGGTCAGCTTCCAATCATCCTTGAAGAAGAAGCTGAATTCCTGGTTCGACATGGTGTAGTCGTACAGGTTCTCCCCGGCGTAGGCGTCGTTCCATCTGGCGCCGGTCGGAGAACTGGCGTCGGGAACCGCGTAGAAGTACTGGCGCATCTGGTTGAGCGACCCGGAGAAGTACGTCATCAGGGCGTAGGCGACCGAGTAGTTCCCCGCCAACGCGCCTGACACCGTGTCCTGGCTGTTCGGCGCGAGGTCGATCCAGGAGTTCCCGGCCGCGGTGGCCGAACCCAGCGCGTTGCGGCGGCGCTGCGCGGCGCCGGTCACCAGGCCGCCGAAGACCGCCGGCTGGGCGACGAGGGAGCCTGTGCCGGCGAAGCCGCGGTTGCCCGAGAATTCCTGCGTGGACGACTGCCAGCGGTAGTCGAAGCCGCCCTTGAAGGAATGCGCGCCCTTCATCCAGGTGATCGTGTCGGTGGCCGTCCAGCGCGGATCCACGCCGCCCCAGGTCGCCGAGATGTTGCCGCGCGTGCCGAACGGATGGCTCGGGTTGGTGCCGGACTGCGGATCGGTGTGGAACAGCAGCGGCGCTTCGCCCACGCCCAAGATCATCAACTGATCCTGGAACGCCGTGTTGACGAAGTTGGCGAACGGGCTGCTGTCCGCGCCCGACGGCAGCAACGCATACAGCACGTCGCGCATCTTGTCGCCGTCGGCGCTGTCGAGCGGGGTCTTGGTCAGCGAGTTCGACCGCGACAGGCCGAAGCGGAACTCGTTGAGCAGCGTCGGGCGCAAGGTGGACGTCAGGGAGAGCATGAGGTTCTGCGGAATCCTGTCGATGCCGCCCTCGTAGCCGCCGTACTCCGTCGGCCATTGCTTGTAGGAGTCGGCGACGTGGTATTTCTCCCAGGTGTAGGTGCCGCTCACCCGGTGGTCGTTGTTGATGTTGTGGTCGATCTTGAAGGTGATCGACTTGCGCTCCGGGTCGCCGCCGGTGCCGTAGAGCGAACCGTTGCCCCGCAGCACGTTGACCCAGCGATGGCCCGCGTAGTTCAGGCCGTCGCCCATGTCGTAGTTGTTGACGGGAGGCATCTGGACCCTGCCGGCGCTGTAATCGACGCCGTTGGTGAAACGGTCCACGAAACCCGTGGGGTCGTAGGCGTAACGGTAGGCGCCGCCGCTGGCCATGTTGCTCCACATCGAGGTGGGGTTGACGCCGAGCGCGCCACCGTCGCCCACCACGCCCAGCTTTCCGGCCGACGGGTTGAAGACGCTGCTGTCGAGCACGGAGCAGTCGCCGTAGGCGCTGCCGGGATTGTTCGGGTCGCTCAACATTGCGCGGACGCTCGGCAGGAGTTCGCCGAACACGCTCTCGAAGCGCAGGTTGTTATCCTCCCCGACCGTCGTCTCCTGCAAGCTCTGGGAGTTGATGACCGTGGTCCTGCCGACCAGCGGCGTCCCGTCCGCGTTCACGCTCGGCCTGGTGTAGGTGGTGAAATTGGCGGTGTTGTCGCCGTTGCGGGCGTCCGGCACCCAGCCCTTCAGGTAGCGGTAGATGCCTTTCCGCGCGCAGGGGGTGAGCACCTTGGTGTTCGTCTGCACCTTCTCGCGCGCGATCTGCTGCTCCCAGGTCACGAAGAAGAACGTCCTGTTCTTGACGACCGGGCCGCTGGCGGTCAGGGTGTAGTCGTTGAGGTTGCGCCAGTTGGGCGGGGTGTTGTTCCGCTTGGCCTGGAACTCCCGCGCGTCGAGCACGGTGTTCTGGGCGTTCCAGACCGCAGAACCGTGAAACGCGCCGGAGCCGGACTTGGTGGTCATCTGCACCTGTCCGGCGCCGCGCCCCATCTCCGCGTCCACCGGCGAGAGGATCATCTTGAACTCCTCCACCATCTCCGTGTTCACGTTGGCGGAGGCGTTGACGCCCGTGCCGAAGCGGACTTCGTTGACCGACATGCCGTCGCGCACGACGTTGACCTGTCCGCTGCCGAGGCCTGCGAACGAGGTCGTGCCGAACACCGGGTCGCCGGTCTGCACCACGCCGCTCATCATGTTGATGAGCTCCATGACGTTGTTGCTGAGCATCGGGATCTCGGCGACCAGCTCCTGCTGCAGCACAGTCCCCGTCGAGGATCCGGCGTCGGTCAGCAGGCTCTCCGCGCTCGCGGTGACTTCCACCGTCTCGGAGCTTCCGGCCACCACCATGTTGAAGTTCAGGCGGGCTTGCGCGCCCGCGCCCAGCCGCACGTCCGTCGTGACGGCTTTCTGGAACCCGCCCTGCTCCGCAGTGACGTTGTAGACGCCGGGGGGCAGGCTGGGGAAGTTATAGATGCCGGAGTTGTTGGCCGTCGCCTTCGTCTCCACTCCGGTGGCCGTGTTGACCGCCGTGATAGACGCCCCGGGCAAGACCGCCTGCGAGGCGTCCATGACCGTCCCGCCGAGGGACGCGGCCGTGGACTGGCCGAACGCCGGCGCCGACAGCAGCAGCGGCAGCAACGCGACGGCGAGAAACACTGCGCAGACCCCGACGCGCATCGCTCTTTCATCTTTCATCGGGGGGGGACCACATCGGCGGGCCCCGGACGTTCTGCCGGGGGGATACGCCGCACACGTTTTTCTTGACATAATGCCTACCTCGTCAAAACCATCGTTGAAGCCGCCCCCCGTGCCAGTGCGGGGGGCGGGTGTTTTTACAGATGGAGAACGCCCCGGGGCCCTTCTTCCCTGGAGCGCCGCCCTTTCGCCAAGACGCCCTTCGCAATCACGCATTCCCCGGGCGTGTCCGCCGCAGCCCCCCCTGTCGAGTGGCCGGGCGGTTGCCCATCCTTGCATGGAGGGTTTCCGCAGGTCAAGCAAAAAATCGTATACGATTTTCACGACCTTATTTGCAACACACAGCATCCGCGCTGGAAACGGCTGAACCCATGCAAAAACCCGCGAAAACAACGGTCAAAACGCCCGAACGGCGGAGCGCGGCGGGACGCCCACAGGTGCTCCGGGGCGATTTCAATGGAATTCGCATACGATTTTATCGATGTCTCCCGGAGCCGGGGCGCCACTGAGGACGATCGTCATGCGCCCGCCATGCCCGCCGGGGCGGCGTCCGGGGCGGGGGCGGCGTCCGCAAGAAATCTGCGCCGCATATTTGAAATCTCGGGCGCTCATGTATAATTTAGCCTTTTCCGTGACAGGTTGACTATCGTCGATGCTGGAAATCACGCACCCGTTGGCCCGCACAAGAGTGAGGACGGGCCCGAAACTCAGGAGAAGAATCTTCGATGAACTCGATGAAAAGGCTGTTCCCGGTTCTATCAGGACGGAGCATCGTCCGCGCGGTGGCACGCGCGGGGGCGCCCGCAAAACTGCTGCCGCTGGCGGCTTTGACATGTTGCCTGCTCGCTTGCCTGCTCGCCGCCCCCGCGGCATTGGCGCAGGAGCCCGCGCCCGCCGCGCCGCACCACGGCGGGGAGGCGTCGCTGGTCCTGCCCGACCTGGGCTCGGTCGATTTCCACGGCGTCAACGCCCGCACCCTGCTGACGGCGGGGCTGGGCGTCTGCGTCCTGGGCCTGCTGTTCGGGCTGATCATCTTCACCCAGCTCAAGAACCTCCCCGTCCACAAGGCCATGCGCGACATCTCGGAACTCATCTATGAGACGTGCAAGACATACCTGGTCACGCAGGGCAAGTTCATCCTGATCCTCGAGGTGTTCATCGGCGCCATCGTGCTGATCTACTACGGCGCGCTCCAGCACTTCGCCGCGACGAAGGTCGCCATCATCCTGGTCTTCAGCCTCATCGGCATCGGCGGCAGCTACGGCGTCGCCTGGTTCGGCATCCGCATCAACACCTTCGCCAACTCGCGGACGGCCTTCGCCAGCCTGCGGGGCAAGCCCTATCCGTGCTACGCCATCCCGCTCAAGGCGGGGATGAGCATCGGCATGGCGCTCATCAGCGTCGAGCTGTTCATGATGCTCTGCATCCTCCTGTTCATCCCCGGCGACTACGCCGGCCCCTGCTTCATCGGCTTCGCCATCGGCGAGTCGCTGGGCGCGGCGGCACTGCGCATCGCCGGAGGCATCTTCACCAAGATCGCCGACATCGGCTCCGACCTGATGAAGATCGTCTTCAAGATAAAAGAGGACGACGCGCGCAACCCCGGCGTGATCGCCGACTGCACGGGCGACAACGCGGGCGACTCGGTCGGTCCCACGGCGGACGGCTTCGAGACCTACGGCGTCACGGGCGTCGCGCTGGTCTCGTTCATCCTGCTGGCGGTCCACGACGCGACGATACAGGTGCAACTGCTGGCCTGGATATTCGTCATGCGCATCATGATGGTCATCGCCAGCGCCCTGTCCTACTGGATCAACGGGGCGGTCGCCAAGGCGCGCTACGCCGCGGCGGACAAGATGAACTTCGAGGCGCCGCTCACCGTCTTGGTCTGGCTGACCTCCGTCGTCTCGGTCGTCATCACCTACGTCGTCTCCTACTTCATGCTCGAAGGCTTGGGCGACGGGACGCTCTGGTGGAAGCTCTCCACCATCATCACCTGCGGCACGCTGGCGGGGGCGGTCATCCCCGAGCTGGTCAAGGTCTTCACCTCCACCGAGTCGCGGCATGTGCGCGAGGTGGTGGCCTCCGGCAAGGAGGGCGGGGCCTCGCTCGGCATCCTCTCCGGTTTCGTGGCGGGCAACTTCAGCGCCTACTGGCTGGGCTTCGCCATCGCGCTGCTGATGGCCATCGCCTACGTGGTCAGCACCTTCGGCCTCGCCAGCCTGATGGCGGCGCCGGCGGTGTTCGCCTTCGGCCTGGTGGCCTTCGGCTTCCTCGGCATGGGCCCTGTGACCATCGCCGTCGATTCCTACGGGCCGGTGACCGACAACGCCCAGTCGGTGTTCGAGCTGTCGCTGATCGAGCAGATACCGGACGTCGAAGCCGAGGTCAAGAAGGACTACGGGGTCGATGTCAAGTTCGACAAGGCCAAGGAGCTGCTGGAGGAGAACGACGGCGCGGGCAACACCTTCAAGGCGACCGCCAAGCCGGTCCTGATCGGCACGGCGGTGGTCGGCGCGACGACGATGATCTTCTCCATCATCTTCCTTTTGACCAACGGCCTGACGGAGAACATCGACAAGCTGTCGCTGCTCCACCCGCTGTTCCTGCTCGGGCTCATCATGGGCGGCGCGGTGATCTACTGGTTCACGGGCGCCTCGACCCAGGCGGTCTCGACCGGCGCCTACCGCGCGGTGGAGTTCATCAAGAACAACATCAAGCTGGAGGACACCGACAAGGCGTCGGTGAGCGACAGCAAGAAGGTGGTGGAGATCTGCACGCGCTACGCGCAGAAGGGGATGTTCAACATCTTCCTGACGGTCTTCTTCTCGACGCTGGCGTTCGCCTTCATCGAGCCGTTCTTCTTCATCGGCTACCTGATCTCGATCGCGCTGTTCGGCCTGTTCCAGGCGATCTTCATGGCGAACGCGGGCGGGGCGTGGGACAACGCCAAGAAGATCGTGGAAGTCGATCTGAAGGAGAAGGGGACGCCGCTGCATGACGCGACGGTGGTGGGCGACACGGTGGGCGACCCGTTCAAGGACACCTCCTCGGTGGCGATGAACCCGGTGATCAAGTTCACGACGCTGTTCGGCCTCCTCGCGGTCGAGCTGGCGGTGAGCATGTCCGGCTCGGCGCTCAACCTGGCGCTGGCGGGCGTGTTCCTGGTCGTGGCGCTGGTGTTCGTCTACCGCTCCTTCTACGGCATGCGCATCCAGTAGGCGGCGCGCGCGCCTGGCCGCGCGACAATCGCGCAATGAGGCGATGAAAGAGCCGACGGGGGGCGGGTCCCTCCGTCGGCTTTTTTCGTCTGCCCCGCCGTTTGGAGGCGGAGCGCTTTCTGGTACACTGTCCACGCAAGTCATTCATAAAGCGGCGTCGCCGCCAAGAGCATGTTAAGGGAGGAGCCGAAGACATGGGACATCATAATGGGCGTCGGGGGCGCCGGCCGTTTGCGGTCGCGCTCCTCGCCATTTTCTCCATCGCGGGTGGCATCGGGGCGTTTGCGCAGGGGCAGGTCGAGGAGCAGGCAGAGCCATCCGGGTCTGACGCCGCCTTCGAGCCGGACGGGTTTGCAGACATCGCCGAGTCCGAGTTCGAGGACGTGCGCGCCGACTTCTTCGCCCGCATCGACGCGGACGAGAGCGGGAAGATCGAGGTCGCCGAGTGGCCCGGCAGGAAGAAGGCGTTCCGGCTGCTGGACGTGAACCGCGACGGCGGCGTCACCTTCGTCGAGTTCCAATCGCGGAAAGCGCGCTTCTGGAACCAGGTCTTCGAAAACATCGACTTGGACGGCAACCGGATGATAACCCGCGACGAGTGGATGGACGTGTCGTCGGGGTTCGACCGGCTCGACCGCGACAAGAACGGGATCATCGACCGGAGCGAGTTCTACAGCCCCCGCTAGCCCCGCCTGCGGCGGCGGCGCCGGCAAGGACGCCTGGCGGGCGCGGCGTGTCCGCGCGAGGCGACCGCGCGGTCGCCAAGGGTTTTGGCGGGCGCCCCGGTTTGAATCCTTGCTTTGCACCGCACTCATCGTATATCGTATCGGATGCGACGTTAAACACATGGGCGCACGCGATTGGGGCGAACTTTCTCGAACGGGGTCTGGCTGGGTTCTATTATGACGACCATACAGTTTCTCGGGGCGGCGGGAACCGTCAGCGGCTCGAAATACCTGGTGGACACGGGCGAGACCCGGTTCTTCGTCGATTACGGCATGTTCCAAGGCCCCAAGCGGCTGCGCCTCCTGAACTGGCAGAAGCCCTCGTTCGACCCCGCCTCGGTGGGGCACGTCCTGCTCACCCACGCGCACCTGGACCATTCGGGGATGCTGCCCGCCTTGGTGCGGGACGGCTTCGCGGGGAAGATATGGACGACGCAGGTGACGGCGGAGTTGAGCAAGATCAGCTTGCTGGACGCCGCGCACCTGCAAGAAGAGGACGCCCGCTTCGCCAACAAGATGAAGTTCTCCAAGCACGAGCCCGCCCTGCCGCTGTTCACGACGGCGGACGCCGAGAAGGCGATCACGCACCTCAAGGGGGTGGACTACGGCGTGCGCCAGGCGATCTCGGCGGACACCGAGGTGCGGTTCCGCGACGCCGGGCACATCCTCGGCTCCGCCATCGTGGAGGTGTCGGGGCGGGGGCAGGCGCCGACGCGCATCGTCTTCTCCGGAGACCTGGGCAGGTATGACGCGCTCATCCTGCGCGACCCGGAGCCGGTGGAGGACGCCGACTACCTGCTGATCGAGTCCACCTACGGCAACCGGACGCATCCCCCGGAGGAACCCGTGGACGAGCTGGCGTCGATCATCGACGAAACCGCCCGGCGCGGCGGAATGCTCATCATCCCCGCCTTCGCCGTGGGACGCACCCAGACGCTCCTGTACCTGTTGCGCGACATGAAGCTCAAAGGGGCGATCCCCGACCTGCCGATCTTCGTGGACAGCCCGATGGCGCGGCGCGTCACCGACGTGTTCTGCAAGCACATCGAGGAGTTCGACGAGGACGCCCAGGCGGTCTACCGCAAAACCGGCGTCTGCCCGGTGCTGTCGGACAAGCTGACCTTCACGCACACCAAGGAGGAGTCGCAGAAGATCAACGACCTCCGCTACCCCGCCATCATCGTCTCCGCCAGCGGCATGGCGACGGGCGGGCGCGTGCTGCACCACCTGCGCTACCGGTTGCCCGACCCGCGCAACACCGTGCTGTTCGTCGGCTACCAGGCGATGGGGACGCGCGGGCAGTTGTTGCGCGACGGCGCCAAGTCGATCAAGATGCATGGCGAGAACGTGCCTGTGCGCGCCCAGATACGCAACATCGAGGCGTTTTCGGGGCACGCCGACGCCACGGAGATACTCCGTTGGCTCGGCAGGTTCCGCAAGCCGCCCAAGACCACCTTCGTCGTCCACGGCGAGCCGGAGTCCAGCAAGGCGTTGGCGAAGCTGATAGGGGAGAGGCTGGGATGGAAGACCCACATCCCGGAACACCAAGAAACCTGTGTACTCAGATAGAGCGGGGGCGCGCCGATGAAACCCGTCCGTTTCATCCACACGGCTGACATTCACCTGGAAACCGGTTTTTCCGGTGCCGGGCTCCCCTCCCGCCTGGGCGGGCGAAAACGGGAGGCCGTCCGCGCGGCATTCCGCGACATCCTCGACGCCGCGCGCCGTGAGAAGGCGGACTTCGTGCTGGTCGCAGGCGACCTTTTCGAGCTGGGCCGCGTGACCCCGGACACGGTGGAGTTCCTGAAGCAGCAGTTCGCCTCCCTCGCGCCGGTGCGGGTGTTCGTCGCGCCCGGCAACCACGACCCCTTCATCAAAGGCTCGCCGTACAAAGACGACCCTTGGCCGGGGAACGTCCACGTCTTCGGCAAGGAGGAGTTCCAGTCGGTGGAGTTGCCCGAGGCGGGCGTGCGCGTGACCGGCTTCGGCTACGCCCGGCCGTTCTTCGACGGGCGGCTCTTCCAAAAACTGCCCGCACTGCCCGACGACCTGTGCAACATCGTGGTCGCGCATGCGTCCGACATGGGCCGCGTCCCCGAGGGGAAGTCGGCGCAAGGGCCGTTCGAGGTCGGCGAGCTGGCCGGAAAGAACATACGCTACTGCGCGCTCGGCCATTACCACCGGCAACGGCGCCTGCAAGTCCCCGACGCCGGGGTCGAGGCGTGGTACGCGGGCGTCCCCGAAGGGAGCGGATGGGACGAGGAGGGCCCCGGCGGCTACCTCTTCTGCGAGGTCGGCGACGGCGGCGTGCGCGTCCAGGGGCGCGTCTGCAGCCGCTTCGACCTGCATTCCGTCGAGATCGGTTGCGACGGCTTCTCCACGCGCGAGCAGGTCGTCGAGGCGCTCCTGCGGCACCGGGGCGCGGAGCTCCAACCGAACCACATCCTGCGCGTCCGCCTCACGGGAACGCCTGAGGCGAGCCTGGACTTGGCGTTCGCGGAGCTGGACGAGCGGCTTGCGGGGGAGTGCCTTTACATCCGCTGGGAGGATCGGCTGCTGCCCGCGCTCGACTTCGAGGCGATCGCCGGCGAGAAGACGCTGCGGGGCGAATTCGCGCGCTTCTTGGGCGAGTGCATCGCCGACTGCGACGCTTCGGGCGGCGGCGGGGGGACGGCGGAAAGCCCCTTCCGGCGCGAGGTGCTTGAACGGGCGCGGCGCTACGGGCTCGACGCCCTCAGCGGGCGGGAGGTGCGGCTCCGATGATACTCCTCGGCGGCAAGGTCTACGGTTTCGGCAAGCTGGCGGGGCTCGTCCTGGAGTTCTCCCCCGGATTCAACCTCGTCTTCGCCCCCAACGAGGGCGGCAAGTCCACCCTCCAGCATTTCCTGCTCGGGATGCTGTACGGCCAATGGCGCCCCGACCTGAAGCAGCAGCGCCGCCTCCAGCCCTGGGTCGAGCGTTACAAGCCGTGGAACGGCGCGGAATACGGCGGGCTCCTCCGTTGCCGCCTGGGCGACGGGCAGGTGGTCGAGCTCAACCGCACCTTCGGCAAGGAGGGGGGGCGGCTGGACATCCGGGCGGCGACCGGCGGCGACATGTCGGAGCGCTACGAGCGGCAGCGCAACGGCGAATTGCTTTTCGCCGAGACGCATCTGGGGCTCCCTCCGGGCCTTTTCGAATCGCTCGGCGTCATCCGCGAGAGCGCCGTCGCCGACATCGGCGACTACGAGGCCATCCGCGACCGCATCGCCAACTTGGCGCAGTCGGGCAACGAGGATCTTTCCGTCAAGCAGGCGCTGGGGCGCCTGGAAGCCGCGCTGGAGGGGGTGGGATCGGAACGCGCGCCGACGAAGCCTTACAAGCAGGCGCAAGACTTGGCGGCGGCGCTGAAAGCCGAGCTCCAGGAGGCGCGGGACGCCCGCATGAGGCACGTCGGCTGGGTCGAGGACCGCAACCGCCTCGCCGACGAGGTCGCCGACCTGGAGCGACGTCTCGCCGGGGCGCGGCTCGCGCAGTTGGCGGCGCGGCGCCGTGAGACGGAGGTGCGCATCAGGACGCTGGAGGAGCTGGAGCGGGAGATCGCCGGCTTGCGGGAGGAGCGGGCGCAGGCGGGGGACGGCGGGGAGTTCCCCGCCGACAGCTTCGAGAAGATCAGCCAGATCGAAGGCGCGTTGCAGAACTTGGACAAATACCTCGGCGAGGCGCGCGAGGACAAGGCGAAGGTCGCGGCGGAGCTCGGGCGGCTGGAGGAGGAGCGCCTGCGACTGGCGTCCTATGACGCCTCCACCGTGGCGGCGAACGAGGAGGAGATCACCGGATGGTTCGTCTCCTGGCTCAACCTGACGATCCGGCGGGACGGCGCGCAGAAGAACCAGGCGGACTTGCGCGCGACGGCAGACGGCATCGCCGCCGATCTGGACGCGCTCCCGGAGATTTTGCGCGCGCCGGACGTGGACTGGCAACGCCTCGGGCGGGAGGCGTCCAAAGAAGAGCAGCAACTGTTGTGGCAAAGCCGCGCCGCGCGGGACGACGTCGCGCAGGCGCAGGCGGGGCTCGCCGCCGTCAGGCGGGGGATGCTCTGGTGGCGCATGCTCGGCATCGTGCTCGCCGCCGTGGCGGTCGCGGCGGTCGCGCTGAAGCTCGGCCGCTTTTTCGAGCAAGTCCCGATGCCCTACGTCCTCGGTGCGGCAGCCGCAGCGGCCGCGCTGGCGCTCGCCTGCCTTTTCGCGTCGTTCCGGTGGGCGGCCGCCGTGGCGGAGGCGAAGCGGACGCTGCTCGAGTTCGACCTGAACATGAAGGACGTCCAGGAGCTGAAGGACAGGAAGACCAGCCAACTCGACATCGCGATGGCGCAGACCGGGTGCAAGGACATGGACGAGCTCATGGCGTTCGTGGAGGACTGCGCGGCGCGGCGGCGGCACCTCGAGGACATCGAGGCCAGGCTGGGGGAAGAGGGGCTGGCGGCGGCGCAGTTGCAGGAACAGGCCGACGAATACTATCAAAAGCTCAGTGCGGCCCTCTCCCGGGCGGGCTTGACCTGCGTGCCCGCGAACCTGCAATTCCAGGTGGACGCGCTGCGGACGAACATGCGCCTCTCGCGCGAAGTCGCCGCGCGCCACGCCGACTGCACGGCGCGCCTCGACGAACTGGACGGCAGGGTCGTCGCCATGGCGAAGGAGCGCGAGGCGAAGCAGGCGCAGATGGACGCCCTGCTCGAAGGCGCCCACGTCTCCACGCCGGAGGAGTTCCGCGCCGAGGGGCGAAAACGCGGCCGGGCGGCGGGGCTGGCGGAGAAGGAGGAATCCCGCGCCCGGGAGTTCGCGCGGTTGTCGGAAGGCCGGACGCTCGGGGGATGGCGGGAACGGCTGGCGGAGATGGACCGGCAACTGGAGTCCCTCGCAGACCCCGTGGAAGGTCCGCCTGCCGACGACCCTGCGACGGAGCGGGAGGAGCGGGCGCTCGCCGAGGAGCTTTCCGTCAGGCGCGAGGAGCATGTGCGGGCGGTCGAGAGGGTGCGGCAGGCGTTCGCAGGCCATCGCCCGGTCGCCGACATCGAAGAGGACTTGGCGCTCGCCGAGCGCGACTTCGCCAGGCTCGACGCCGACCGGCAAGCCCTCGGCGTCGCCTTGGAGACCATCCGCGAGCTGGCGCTCGGACGGCAGACGGAGCTGGCGCCGCAACTGAACGCCGCCGTGAGCCAGCGTTTCCTGCGGCTCTGCCAGCAGTACGACGAGGTGCGGGTAGCCCCCGACTTCGGCGTCACGGTCCGGGAGGCTGCGACCGGCAAGATGCGCCCCGCCGCCCACTTGAGCCGCGGGGCGCAAGATCAGCTCTACTTCGCGATGCGCTTCGGCATCTTGGACTTGGTGTCCAAGAGTTCCGAGCCTTGCCCCTGCCTGCTGGACGAGCCGTTCGCCGCCTACGACCGGTTCCGCCTCGGGGAGGCGTTCAAAATGCTGGGGGACGAGGCGGAGCGGCGGCAGCTCGTGGTGTTCACCTGCCGGGAGGAGCTTCTGGAGCTCGCCGACCGCAACGACGCCCGCGTCCTCCGCCTGGCGAAATAGGGCGGACGAGGCGGGACGGACGCCCCGTCCGCCCGCCGCCCCCGATGAAAGACACCTGCAAACGAATAAAGGGGATTTGACATGAAAAGACCATCGCTCCGTTTCGCAATCGCGCTCGCAACCATGCTCGCCGCCTTGGGCGCCTGCCCCATCGCACAGGCCGTCGCCCAACCCCGGATGGGGATGAAGATGCCCGAGCCGCTGAAGTGCAAGGACCGCCAGTGCCTCGTCAACCTGGTGGACGACTATTTCAAGGCGCTGGTGGCGCACGACCCCCGGCGGCTGCCTTTCGCCATGAACGCCCGGTTCGTCGAGAACGTGGACTCGAAGCCCGTGGGCGAAGGGCTCTGGCGCACCGCCTCGGCGGCCCCGTCGTCGTTCAAGATATACGTGCCCGACCCGGAGGTGGGCGAGGTCGGCTTCCTGGGCATGATGGAGGAGGAGGGCCAGCCGGTCATGGTCGCCCTGCGCCTGAAGCTCGCCGACGGCTACATCATCGAGGCGGAGCACCTGCTGGCGCGGGGGCTCGACCCCAAGAACATGAAATACCTCCAGACGGCGCGCCCCGCCTTCCAGGCGACGGTCCCCGAGAAGGAGCGGATGAAGCGGTACGAGTTGCTGGGCATCGCCTATTCGTACTACGAGGCGCTGGATCAGAACAACGGCGCCCTCTCGCCGATGGCCGACGACTGCGCCCGCCGCGAGAACGGCTCCCCCGCCAGCAACAGCGGCATCCCCGACGACCAGACGGACGAGAAGCCCAACTACAGCGCCATGAAGTGCGTCCCCCAGTTCGACACCAACATGATGGCGTACATCGACGACATCGACAACATCCGGGTGTTCGCGGTCGATCCGGTCACGGGCCTGGCGATGGGCTTTTCGCACTTCCGGCACGGCATGGCGAAAAAGAGCTTCCCTATCTACAACGTCCCCGGGACGGAGACCCGCGAACTCGACATCCCGGCGTTCGACCTGCCCGCCGCGCACGTCTACAAGATCACGGGCGGCCAGATACACGAGATCGAGGCGATGGGCTTCGCCGCGAAGTACATGGCGCCCAGCGGCTGGGAATAGCGAGGCGCGGGGGCGCGACGCAACGTCGCGCCCCGTCGTCGCGGCCGGCGGCACCCCCACCCCTCCCCTTCCGTAAAAGATCCGCAATCCTTCGCAAATCCGCCCTTGACATGCGGCGCGTCGCCGCTAACATATGAACATTTGTTTATATGTTTATGGGGGGGGGGGGAGCGGGCATGGCGACGGGCGCAGGGAAAGGCAAGGTCAAACAGGAGACCCGGCGAAGGACGGGGCGGGCGGCATCGCGGGGGGAGGCGTTCTGCCAATGCTCGGTCGTACACCAGGACGTGATCGACCGCGTCAAGCACGGGCTGGCGGACGACAGGCACCTGCAAACGCAGGCGGAGCTGTTCAAGGTGCTTGCCGACCCGACGCGCCTGCGGATGGTCAACGCCCTCATCCTCGCGGAGATGTGCGTCTGCGACATCGCGGCGTTGCTCGGCATGACGCAGCCCGCCGTCTCGCACCACCTCAAGGTGCTGCGGCAGACGCAACTGGTGAAGTACCGGCGCGAGGGGAAGGTGGTCTACTACTCGTTGGACGACGAGCATGTGTCGAACGTGTTCTACCAAGGGCTGATGCACGCCTCGGAATAGGGCGGGGGGGATTTGGAATGTGTGAAGAAAACCCGTGGGGGAAGGCGTCCCTCTCCTTGAAAATCCTCGGCGTCGCCGTCTACGCCGCCGCGTTGCCCGGCATGTTCACGCGGTTTGGCGCGCTCCCCGCCATCGCGCCGTACCTCGGCGCCTACCTGCTCATCGGCTGGGAGGTGCTCCTGCGCGCCGCGACCAACATCCGGCGCGGCGAGGTCTTCGACGAGAACTTCCTCATGGCCGCCGCCACCGTCGGCGCCTTCGCCATCGGCGAATACCCCGAAGGGGTCGCGGTGATGCTGTTCTACCAGGTCGGCGAGGCGTTCCAAGACTATTCGGTCGCGCGCTCCCGCAAGTCCATCGGCGCGTTGATGGACATCCGGCCCGACTACGCCAACTTGAGGACTGAAGGGGGGGAGGAGAGGGTCGCGCCCGACACGGTGCGCGTCGGCGAGACCATCGTGGTGCATCCGGGCGAGAAGATCCCGCTCGACGGCGTGGTCTCCTCCGGCAGCTCCACGCTCGACACCAAGGCGCTGACGGGGGAGTCGATGCCGCGCGACGTGATTCCGGGCGACGAGGTGCTTTCCGGCACCATCAACACCAACGGGCTGCTGCACGTCGAGGTGACGCGCCCCTTCGCCGAATCGACCGTCTCGAAGATACTGGAGCTGGTGCAGAACGCCGGCGAGCGCAAAGCGCCGCTGGAGCACTTCATCACGAAGTTCGCCCGCTACTACACCCCCGCGGTGGTCATCGCCGCCGTGCTCGTCGCCGCAGTCCCGCCGCTTGTGTTGCCGGGCGCGGGCTTTGCCGAGTGGGTGCGCCGGGCCCTGGTCTTCCTCGTGGTCTCCTGCCCCTGCGCGCTGGTGATCTCGATCCCGCTCGGCTATTTCGCGGGCATCGGCGGCGCGTCCCGCCAAGGCATCCTGGTCAAAGGGGGGAACTACCTCGAAGCGCTCAACGGCGTGACCCGCGTGGTCTTCGACAAGACCGGCACCCTGACCAAGGGGGTGTTCGCCGTGGGCGGGGTGTTCCCCGCGCAAGGGGTGTCGGGCGAGGAGCTGCTGGAGACCTGCGCCTTGGCCGAAAGCGCCTCGCGCCACCCCATCGCGCAATCGATAGTGAAAGCCTACGGCAAGCCCGTGGACGCCGGACGCATCCAATCCTGCGAAGAGGCGCCGGGCAAGGGGGTGCGGGCGGTCGTCGGGGGAAGGGTCGTCATTGTCGGCAACCGCGCGCTCATGGACGAGGCGCTGGGCGGGGCGTCGGACGGGGTGCCGGACAGCGCTGACGCGGGCGCGGGCGCGGAAGTCCATGTCGCCGTGGACGGGCGCTACGCGGGGCACATCGTCATCCGCGACGAGTTGAAGCCCGACAGCGCGGAAGCCGTCCGGCGGCTGCGGCGGCTCGGCGTCTCCGGCGTCTACATGTTCACCGGCGACACGGAGGCGGTCGCCAGGGACATCGGCGGGAAGCTGGGCGTTGACGGGGTTTTCGCGGGGCTCCTGCCGCAAGACAAGGTGGCGCGGTTGGAGGCGCTGAAACAGGAGATGGGGGGCGAGGGGCGTCTGGCGTTCGCCGGGGACGGCATCAACGACGCGCCGGTGCTGGCGCGGAGCGACATCGGCTTCGCGATGGGGGGCGCGGGATCGGACGCCGCCATCGAGGCCGCCGACGTGGTGCTGATGCGCGACGAGCCGTCCAAGGTCGCCGCCGCCATCGCCATCGCCCGCCGGACGCACGGCATCGTGATGCAGAACATCGTCTTCTCCCTCGCCGTCAAGGGGGTCATCCTCGCCCTGGGCGCGCTGGGGTTCGCCAACATGTGGATGGCCGTCTTCGGGGACGTCGGCGTCGCCTTCATCGCCATCCTGAACGCGATGCGCGCCCTGCGCCATGTCGAGGGGTGACGCCGCCCCCCCGTCGGAGGCGGCGTCTTCACGGGGCGTCGGGAGCGGCGCTCGTTGCCGCAAGCTAACGGCCGTAACAGATGCGCGACTGCTTGTACAGCTCCTCGCGGAAGGCGGGCGTCAGATAGGGCGCGCCGTACAGGTTGTAGACCGACGGCTTGTCAGGACGGCAGAAGCGCTCGGCATACGCCTTGGCGAAGGCGCGCTGCTCCCCCTCCGTCGTCTTCTCCGGGTCGAACGGCTCCGGGATGACCCCGACGATCAGCTTGTCGCCGTACAGGTCGTAGATCGTGTGCGTGTCGTTCATCGCCTGCGGCATCCAACTGTCCCAGCCGGCGGCGATGATGTTCGGCACCTGCTTCAGCAACTGCCCGCAACTGTGCAACTCGCAATACTTCCCCTTGGCGTGGATGAAGTCGGTGACGCGCCGCATGTAGGGCACGATCATCTCCGCGACCGTCGCGGGGGAGAAGAAGGTGTCCTTCTGGCCGCCCCAGTCGTCGTGGAGGCAGAAGCCGTCGATCTGCGGGAAGTATTCGAGGAATTTCTCCAAGATGCGGATGTACAGGTCGGTGAGGCGGTCGAAGAACTCCTTGACCGCATCCTGCTGATCCTCGTCGGCGATGGCCATGACGGCGCCCTCGAAGTCCATGAAGGAGATCAGGCGCTCGTACCAGCCGTTCAGGAACCAACAGCAGTTGTATACGCTGCCGCCGAGGTATTCGACGTTGGCGTCGGCGCACCCCTGCCAGTCCCAGGCGTCGATGTCGGGCCACCGCACCTTGTCCTTGATTTCGTTGGCGTCGGCGATGAACGGCTTGCCGGGGCGGACCATGGCGCCGCCGACGCTCGGGATGTACTCCCATTCGATGCCGAACATGTCCGTGCCGCCTGTGGGCGGGGTCTTGGTGCCGTCGAAGACGAAGCCGCGCGCGATGTTGTCAGGGTTGCATTTGGCGGCGAACAAGACCTGCTCGACGCCGGAAAGCTGCCAGACCGGCCGTCTCCGCAACAGGGCGAGCTGCCCCTCCTTGCGCGTGACGGGGTAGCTCAACAGCGGCGACGGCGGCCCGAAGGGATTGGGCAGCTCGCCGGTGACAACCAGTTCTTTAGGGTCGAATGGCGGAACGGTCATTGCTTCTCTCTCCTCATATCTATCAGCGGTCCAAATTAGCGATCCAACTGCAAATCAGCGTTTACCAGCGTTTTTCAACACAAAGAAATGATGGTAGGGATTTTCCCAGACGCGATATTCCTTTTCAACGGCATAGCCGGATTTCCCCGCCGCTTCCTTTATCCGGGCAAGGATTTTTTTGAACTCATAGCCTTTTTTATTTATCTCCCAATAATGCTCCCCGTCAAACGCATGCACTATCGCCTTTGCAAAAGGCCTCCCATACATCCGCTCCTCGACGATCTTCTTCATGCAGTTTCCCCTGAACAATCTCGGGAGGGCTATCTGCCAGACCGCCCCGGCGTCCGGCAATGAGATTATCACCGCCTCCCTTGCGACGCGGCACATCTCGCAAAGCGCTTTTTCAAAGTCCGCGTAGGGCAGATGCTCCAAAACCTGGAAGCACCCGACGACATCGTACTGGCGGTCGTCGAACGGCATTTCAGCGACCGAACCGACATGGTCGGGGGCCAGGTCGTCCGCGACATCCATGGACTCATAACGCATGCAGCCCAATGCTTTCAGGACGGCCCGTGTAAACCCCGTCCCGACCCCTACCTCCAGCACGGAAGCGGGTTTTTTCGACACGATCTCGTCTATTTGATGGTAAAAGCTGTTCCAGCGGCTTTTATCGACATATTTCATGAAGTCATAGTGCGACGCATCAACTTGTCTTCGCATATATGCCAGCTCTCGTCTTTCCACCTTGGAGCAAACTCGATGACGACGGCGGCAGCCGCCGTCGAACCGTTTTCGCACGAAGGCCGGCGCCACGGCCTGAGTCCGGCAGACCGTGGCGCCAACCGCCCCTCCTCCTACTTCAGGTCGAAGCGGTCGAGGTTCATCACCTTCGTCCAAGCGGCGACGAAGTCTTTGACGAACTTCTCCTTCGCGTCGGCGCCGGCATAGACCTCGGCAAGGGCGCGCAGTTCGGAGTTCGCCCCGAACACCAGGTCGACACGGGTGGCGGTCCACCTCGGCGCGCCGGTCTTGCGATCCTTGCCCTCGAACACGTTCCCCGCCGGCACCCACACCGTCCCCATGTCCAGCAGGTTCACGAAGAAGTCGTTGGTCAGGGCGCCGGGCGCGGCGGTGAAGACGCCGTGGCGGCTGCCGCCCGTGTTGATGTTGATCGCGCGCAGGCCGCCGATCAGCACGGTCAGCTCCGGCGCGGTCAGCGTCAACAGTTGCGCCCGGTCGATCAACAGCGCCTCCGCGGGGATGTCGCCGTAGTCGTCCCCGCTGAAGTTGCGGAAGCCGTCCACGAGCGGTTCCAGCACGGCGAACGACTGGATGTCGGTCTGCTCCTGCGCGGCGTCCACTCGACCCGGCGTGAACGGCACCTCGACGGTGAAGCCCGCAGCCTTGGCGGTTTGCTCGACGCCGACGCCGCCCGCCAGCACGATCAGGTCGGCGAGCGAGAGCTTGCCCGAGGCTTCCCGTATCTCCTCCAGCTTGCCGAGCACTTTCGCCAGCCGCGCCGGCTCGTTGACCGCCCAGTCCTTGTGCGGGGCGAGGCGGAGGCGCGCGCCGTTGGCGCCTCCGCGCTTGTCGCTGCCACGGAAGGTCGATGCCGACGCCCAGGCGGTGGCGACGAGTTCGGACGCGGCGATGCCGGACGCGGCGACCTTCGCCTTGGCATCGGCGATGTCGGCCGCGTTCGGGTTAAGCGTCGCCTTGGGCAACGGATCCTGCCAGATGAGGTCTTCCTTGGGCACTTCCGGCCCCAGGTAGCGGGACTTCGGCCCCAAGTCGCGGTGGGTGAGCTTGAACCAGGCGCGGGCGAAGGCTTCGGAGAACGCCTGCGGATCGTCCAGGAAGCGCCGCGAGATTTTCGCGAACTCGGGGTCGAAGCGCAACGCCAAGTCGGTGACCAGCATCGTCGGCTTGCGCTTCTTCGACGGGTCGAACGGGTCGGGGATGACCTCCGGCGCGTCCTTTGCCACGTATTGCTTGGCGCCGGCGGGCGACGCGGTGAGCTCCCATTCGTACTTGAACAGGTTCTCGAAGAAGTTGTTGCTCCACTGCGTGGGCGTCTGCGTCCAGACCACCTCCAAGCCGGATGTGATGGCGTCCTTGCCCACGCCGGTGCCGAAACTGCTTTTCCAGCCCAAGCCCTGTTGCTCAATCGGCGCGGCTTCCGGGTCGGGGCCGACGGCGGTGGCGGGACCGGCGCCGTGGGTCTTGCCCAGCGTGTGGCCGCCGGCGATCAACGCCACGATCTCCTCGTCGTCCATCGCCATGTTGCCGAAGGTCGCGCGGATCGCCGGCGCCGCCGAAAGCGGGTCGCCGCTGGCGTTCGGGCCTTCCGGGTTGACGTAGATCAAGCCCATCTCGGTGGCGGCCAGCGGGTTTTTCGCCAACGTCGCCGGGTCGCGGTGGGCAAGCCATGCCTTCTCGCCGCCCCAATTGACGTCCTCGTCCGGCTCCCAGACGTCCTCGCGTCCGGCGGCGAAGCCGAAGGTGCGGAAGCCCATCGTCTCCAGCGCGACGTTGCCGGCGAGGACGATCAGATCCGCCCAAGAGATCTTCTGCCCGTACTTCCGCTTGACCGGCCACAGCAGGCGACGCGCCTTGTCGAGGCTGACGTTGTCCGGCCACGAGTTGAGCGGGGCGAAACGCTGCTGCCCGCGCCCTGCGCCGCCGCGCCCGTCTCCGATGCGGTAAGTCCCGGCGCTGTGCCACGCCATGCGGATGAAGAGGCCGCCGTAATGGCCCCAGTCCGCCGGCCACCAGTCCTGCGAATCGGTCATCAACGCCCGCAGGTCCTTCTTCAGCGCGGCGTAGTCGAGTTTCCCGAACTCCTCCGCGTAGTCGAATCGCTCGCCCAGGGGGTTCGACTTCGACGAATGCTGGCGCAGTATCCTGAGGTTCAACTGGTTGGGCCACCAGTCCTGGTTGGACTGGTCGCCAGACAGGACGCGGGCGCCGTGGAACGGGCATTTGCTTTCATTGCTCATCTGGTCTCTCCTTGATGGGGTGGATGGTCGCCGCATCCCCATAAACATAGCCTATCGCCTCGGGATGGGACAGGGGGCGGCGCCGGAAAACGTGCCGCCGCGAAATGCCGTGCAACCATGGGCGGTGGGTGGCGGAGGATGCCGTTCTTCCCATCATCCCCCGGACTTTCCATAAAACCGAAACCCGTTTACGATAGCACGGCTGAAGCGATGGCGGGAAAACAAATCTGATGGATTGCGACATTCCTATCGTTTTCTTCAAATGCCGGTTTCCCATTTCCCCCGGTTTGCGCTAATTTTTATCAAGCGATTGGGAGGGGAGAATGCGAATCATTAAGGTTTTGCGGGTCGTCTTGATGGTGGTCTTGGCGTTTCCTATGGGCGCGTTCGCCGAACGCACCCGCCTGAAACCGGGCAACAACGCCTACACCCCGGCGCAGGACGTGGAGATGGGGCGGCAGGCGGCGGCGGAGGTCGAGCAGGCGTATCCGATGCTGAACATCGGGCAGGTGGACGACTACCTGGATCGGCTAGGGAGGCGCCTCGCGGGCTATGCGCCGGGAGAGAAGTTCCCCTACCAGTTCAAGTGCGTCAACGACGCCTCCATCAACGCCTTCGCGCTCCCCGGCGGCTTCCTCTTCGTCAACCGGGGCACCATCGAGGCGGCGGACAACGAGGCGGAGCTGGCGGGGGTCATCGGCCACGAGATCGGCCATGTGGCGTTGCGGCACGGCACCAACCAGCTCACCAAGTCGCAGAAGACGCAGGGGCTCGCGCAGATCGGCTCGCTGGTGCTGGGCAGCATCATCGGCAACCAGACGCTGGGATCGCTGGCGCAACTCGGGGTCGGACTCGGCGCGAACTCCGTGTTGCTGAAATACTCCCGCGACGCGGAGCGCGAAGCCGACCTCATCGGCACGCAGATCCTCTACGACGCCGGGTACAACCCGGAGTACATGGCAGAATTTTTCACCAAGTTGGAGTCGGGCGACCGGGGCAGCGATTTTTTCAGCGACCACCCGAACCCGGACAAACGGATGCAAAAGATCCGCGAGGAGATCGCCAAGCTGGGGCGGGCGTCCATGGGCGACGCCAGCGACTCGGAGGAGTTCCAGCGCATCAAGCAATACGTGCAATCGCTCCCCGCCGCGCCGAGCGCTGAAGAATGGGCGCGGACGCAGCAGGGCAATGTCTCGGGCCAGGGCGGGCAACCGACGGGACAGGCGTCCGGCGGCGGCGGACGGTACACCCCGCCGCCCCAGCCTTCCACCCGCTACCGGAACTTCCGCAGCGGCTACATCAGCCTGAGCCACCCCGACAACTGGCAGACGAGCGGCAGCGACCAGGAGTTCGCGTTGCTGCCCGAACGGGGCGCGGTGCAGGTCGGGAACAACGCCCCGGCGCTCGCCTACGGCGCCAACTTCGCGGTACACATCTCCGGCAACCGCCGCGACCTGAAGCAGGCGACCGACCAGTTGGCGCAGAGCATCCAGAAGTCGAACCCGAACATGCGGCTCTCCCGCGACCGGGGGCAGATACAGGTGGCCGGCCAAGCGGCGTTGTCGCGGGTATATGTCAACGAGTCGCCGCTGGGCGGGCGCGAAGTGGATTGGCTGGTGACGATGCTCAGGCCGGAAGGACTGGCGTACTTCATCTTCGTGGCGCCCGAGGCCGACTTCGCGGCGTACCAGCAGACATTCCAAGGCATCTTGGACTCGGCGAAGTTCCAGTAGGGCGTTCCAACCGGGCGTCCATCGTCCATGGGGAATGGTCGCAGGGGAGGCGCGATGCGGCGCACGCCCCCGCGCCCCCCCTTCCCTGCCGTTATTTCTGGGCGAAAGTCCGCAGCCGTTGGATGAAGTCCGTGCGGAAGGATTCGTCGTGGAGTTGCTCCGCCTCCGCGACGAGGCGGCGGGACAACCCTGCCGTGACCCGGCGGGCGAACAGGCCGGAGACGTTGCCGGCGACGACGTCCTTGTCGTCGTAGACGTTCACGGAAAGGCCGCAACTGGGCGAGCCGCTCTTGAGTACGAACCCCGCCAACTTTTCCTGCTTCATCTCGGCGATGCGGCGTTTCGTCCAACGTTCCAGTTGGTCGGTCCTGTCGATGTGGGAAGAGATCGTGACCAGGCGCGGCGCGATGACGTTCCCCTTCAGGCGCATCGATTCGCGGGGGACGCCCATGCCGCAATCGACCTCCGGGCAGACGGGGACGAGTTCGAAATGCTGCTCCAGCGCGGCGACGACGACCTGGTCCATCTTATGTTCGCCATCGTAGCGGACTGCTTTTCCTATCAGGCAGGCACTGATTCCGAGTCTTGGTTTCATTTGGGTGAGATTCGCCATGTCCGAACCGGATGGTTCCGCAGGGGACCTCTGAAAACCCCGGACACTGCGTT
The DNA here is from genome assembly GCA_031271905.1 of Acidobacteriota bacterium. GTDB lineage: Bacteria > Acidobacteriota > UBA6911 > UBA6911 > UBA6911 > UBA6911. The sequence continues at coordinate 55,512 of JAISUT010000012.1, read as the reverse complement.
GCGCCTTGTCTCTGCGAGCTTTTTAGAGTTCCTGTATGTTTTTGCACAAATAAAAAACAGGAGACGCCGGACGGTTCCGACGTCTCCTATAAGGTCTCTTTCGACTGGTATGGTTCCGCCTACAGCTTCACGACGTTCTGGGCCTGCAAGCCCTTGGGGCCTTGCGCCACGTCGAATTCGATGTTGTCGCCCTCGTTGAGCGACTTGAAGCCGGTTCCTTGGATGGCGCTGTGATGCACAAACACGTCCTCCCCGGCCTCGCGGCTGATGAAACCATAACCTTTTTCGTTGTTAAACCACTTCACTGTTCCTTGTTCTCTCATCTAAATCGTCCTAACTGTTTTTAACCCCTGTCGAGGTTGTTTTGCCTTTCAGTTGCCCAGGCGCACACTGTGCGCTGGGAAACAAATCGGCGTTTTTCGTTGCTTTGTTCCGTTTTTTTTCTCCCCACAACCCACCCCGATGACGTGCTCTCACGAAAGCCGAGTTGTAACAAGACTATAGCTCACTTTTCCCAAAAACGGAAATATTAATTCCAAGGCCGTTCGGAAAAGACGTCAGACCTCCGCCAGCCTCCTGTCGGGCAAAGGCGTCTCCGATGGCGCCGGAAACGTCGGAAACGCCGCAGTCGCGCCCGGGAAGCCGTGCGCCCCGACCTCACTTCACTTCGACGGAGGGGTTGGGCGACTCGCCGAACATCTCCGGGGAGTACATCGCCTCCACCCGCGTCGGCGGCAGCTGGAACAGGCCCGCGCCGTTCAGGCGCATCGTGTACTCCGTGCTCCACCTCCCCTTCGGGACGAAGTCGTAATACTCGCGGTAGGCTTCGAACGAACGCTCCTCGAACGCCGGCCAGACCCAGCCCTCGCGCTTCTCGCCCCCCGCCGACAGCGCCGAGTCGCGCCCCAGCCCCGTGCCCAGGATGCTCGCCCCCGCCGGAACCGGGTCGCTCACCACCACCCAGGTCATGTCCGACTGCGACTCCATCTCGAGCTTCACGCGCACCACGTCGCCCGCCGACCAGACGCCCTTCTTCCGCTGCTCCACCGGCGTCACCGTCCGCGTGACTTTGAAGCCGCTCGAAACGGGCGCCTTCAGCGGCACCGCCGCGAGGCTCTGCACGACCGCCCAGGGCTTGCCCGTCCCCGCCGTCTCAAGGGAGAGCTGGGCGCGCGCGGCGGGCCACGCGAAGGCGACCGCGTCCCCCTTGGGGTGCGCCCGCCAATCGACCTCCTTCTTCGCCGCCGCCTTGCCCGGCTCCTCCAGCGACGCCACGCTCCTGCCCGTCACCGGGACGTTCTCGAACTCCTTGGAAAACTTCTCCATCGCCAGACGCCCCCAGGCGTTGGCCACCGTCGTGTCCCAGTGCCCGGACTGCTGCCGCCCCAGCGCCCCCTGCACCAGGCGCGGGATGTCCTGCTTCCATTCGGGGTCCTTCAGCTCGCTGAGCAGGAGGCGCACCGCGTTGGAGTCCCCCGACACCATCAGCCACCAGAGCTTGTCCGAGCGCTCGGTGGAAAAGCCCATCGTCGTCCCCTGCAAAGTCAGGCGCGAGCGCAAGACCTGCTGCGCCTCCTTGACGCGGGCCGCGCGCGCCGGATAGTCCGCCACGCGCGCCAGGATGTTCAGCCAGTCGATGACGGCCGAGGTGGGCCAGAGGTTCGGCGCGACGGCGATGGGGGAAAGCAGCTCCGCCGTCGCCTTCCCTTCGCGCGCCAGCGCCTCCAAGGCCGAGAGTTTGCGCATGACCAGGTCCGATGTCGGCAGCGCGGAGCCGCGCACGACCCGCCCCTCGACAAAGCCCTGCAAGCCCTTCAGCATCCGCTCCTTGGCGCCCGCCGGGATCTTCCAGCCCGCCTCGTGCGCGACGGAGACCAGGTACGCCGTCAAAGCGTCGTCCCCCTGCCGCATCACGGGGAAGTATTTCGCCAGACCGTCGCCGTCGAGATAGGCCGGGAGCGCGGCGCCTATTGACTCCCATTGCCCGGAGTCGCGCAGCACCACCGCCTTGGAGACCTGCTGCTCCAGGCAGGAGTACGGGTAGCGCCGCATGTAGTCCGTCACCCCGCCCAGGCCGTTGGTCAGCTTCGCCTGGAACAGGACGCGCAGCTCCCCCGCCCCGGCCACGGCGTCGGCGGGGCGCTGGACCGGCAGGGACAGCTTGCCGTCCATCTGCGCCAGCGTCGCCTGCCACACGCGCACCGGGACGGCGGGCACCACCTTCTGCGTCACGCTCATGCGGTCGGCCGCCCCGCCGTCGGCCACGGCCTCCAACGTGTATTTCAGCGAATCGACCCCTTGGGGCGCGGACAGGTCGAAGCGTATCTCCCGCGACTCCCCCGCCGCCAGCTCGACCTGCTGCGAGGCCGGCCCGCCCAGCCCCGCCGACGGCTCGACCGCCAGGGAGAGGGACGCCTTCATCGGGCGCTCCGTCGCGTTGCGCGCCGTAAAAGTCGCGGCGAACCTGTCGCCCTCGCGCACGAGCGGCGACACGCCGGAAAAGATGATGAGGTCTTGCGACGTGCGGATGGAGGCCGCGCCGCTGCCGAAGCGGTCCGCGCCCCCCGTGGCGACGGCGACGACGCGGAACGAGGTCAACGAGTCGTTCAGGGGGATTTCGACCTCGGCCTCCCCCTTCGCGTCCAGCTTCAAAGTCCCCTTCCAGAGCAGCAGCGTGTCGAACAGCTCCCGCGTCAGCCCCTGGCCGCCGCCGCCCCCCTGCGGGAGCGCCTTCAGGCCGAAGTGCCGCTTGCCCACCACCTGCATCTGCGCGGTGTAGGTGCGCACGCCGTAGGGGCGCTGGCCCATCATCGCCGCGAGCAGGTTCCAGCTCTCGTTCGGCTTCAGTTCGAGCAGCCCCTCGTCCACCGCCGCCACCGCGATTTCGCTCCCGCCGGGCAGGGGTGCGCCGTCGGCCGTCGCGACGGCGAAGCGCACCTTCGCCTTCTCGCGCACCTTGTAGACCTCGCGCTCGGGCGAAACCTTCACCTTCAGCTCATGCGTCTTCCAGCCCACCTTGACCTCGGCGATGCCCAGCCGGAAGGCGGGCCGCCCCAAATCGACCGTCGCCGTGGGCTGGACTTCGTTCGCCCGGCCCCGCACCGCCAACACCGAGACGAAGACGTTCGGCGCCCAATTCCCTTTGACCGGCAGCTCTATGACCGGCTCCTTGCCCGAAAGCTCCCGCACGAAGGTTTCGGCCACCCCCTCGCGCTCCACCGTGACCAGCGCCGTGGCCTGGCGGAAAGGCATGCGCACCTGGAGGCGCATCTTGTCGCCCGGCTCGTAGCGCTTGGCTTCGGGCAGCACGTCCATCCGGTCGCTGTCCGAGGCGGCGAACCACCAGTCGCGGTCGCCTGCCACCCATACGCTGTCGCTCGCCGAGGCTTCGCGCCCCGCCTCGTCCTTCGTCGTCGCCTCTATGATGAGGCTCCCGGATGCGGACACCGCGGTTTCGCACAGCAGGAGGCCGCGCTTGTCGGTCTTGCCGGAGCAGAGCGGCTGCACCTTGCGCGTCTCGGTCGAGTGCTCGTAGGCGTAAAAGCCCCCCACCAGCCGCTTGCGGTGCGAATAGGTCTTTCGTTCGAAAAGGGCCGTCTCGACCGCCGCCCCGGCGACCGGCTGGCCGCGGAGGTCCAGCACCGCCACCTGGAATTTCAGCGAGTCGCGCGACAGCGCCCAGCCGTCCGGCTTGACGCCGACCTGCCGCGAGGACGGCCAGAGCGGGATGTGCGTGGAAACGGTCTGCGTCTCGCCGTTAGGGTCTTTGAAATCCATTTCGGCAAGGATGTCCATCGGCGCCCCGATCTCCGGCAGCCCGGCGATCTCGGTGCGCGCCGACCCCTGCGGGCCGAGCGTCAGGTCCTTCCTCTTGACGTCGGGCGCTTGGGCGCGCCCGCCCCCCTCGTCGTAGCGCGACACCCCCACTTTCACCTTGCCGTAGTCGAAGGAGAAGCCGTCGTACCCGTCCGGCGCGGACAGGTCGCGCGGGCTCACCAGATAGCGGAACTTCACCGGCAGGTTTCCCGCGCCGCCTCCGGCAAGGTAGGTCGCCGTCAGATCGACCGGGACCGACTTGGGGGCGACCAGGGTTTCCGCAGGGGCGCGGATGAACGCCCGCATGAGCGGCACGCGGTACTCCTCCACCCGGAAGCTGCCGGCGGGGACGCGGGAGGCGTAATCGTCGTCTTCGTCGCCGCCGCTTTTACGCAGGTAGACGGAATACACGCCCAGCTTCGCGTCCTTGGGGATGTCCCAGGAGCTTTCGACCTTGCCGCCCGCGCGGTTGCGCAACTCGATTTCGTATTTTTGCTCGCTCCCCTCGTGGACGATGGTGACGGTGTTTTCGACCGCCCCGGCGGAGGGGGTCGCGAAACCGTCCAGCGTGCGGCGGCGCAGGATGTGCTTCATGTGCGCCGTCTCGCCGGGGCGGAACAGCGTCCGGTCGAACACCGTGTGCGCCTGCAGGGGCTCCGGCCTCCACTCGGTCGGCAGTTGGAAGCGCCACGGCTCGATGCCCTCGTCCCAGTTCGTCAGCACGAAGGACATGTCCACGCCCGCCCGCGCCGTGACCGCAAGGCCGGAGGAGAGGTAGCTGCCGTTGCAATACGGCAGCTTGTCCAGCCGGGACAGCGCGTCGGTCCGCGCCACGCCGTCCTTGTCCGTTTTGCCCGACCAGAGCACGTGTCCTTCGCAGTCGCGGATCCCGATTGCGGCGCCGGGCACGGGTTTCGCCTCATCGAGCGTCGTCACCCAGACCAGGGAGGAGTCGTCGCCCCACTTGAAATGCACCGCGAGGTTGGTGACCAGGGCGGTCGCCTGCACGTACATCGGCGCGGATTTCCCCAGGAGCGCCTCGCCCAAGATCCTGCTCTCCAGCTCCACGACGTAGAATCCGGGTTCTTTCAATGGGATGCCCACGACCTCGAACGCCTTCCCCCCCTCCGGCTTGGGGATGTCGAAGGCGTAGGTTTTCTGTTTTGTTTCAGCGTCGAAGACGGACTTGTCGCGGTCCTCCCAGCTCCGGTAGCGCGTCCGGTCCATCCATTCCAGCATTTCCTCCAGCGTGGATATCCTGAACGTCCTGCCTTGGACCTGGCCCCGGATCTGCTTTTGCTCCGTGTCCCGCTCCAGCCTCTGCGGCGACACGGAGGTCAGCAGGCGCGCCTTGACCGACTCCTCCACGTTGCGCAAGGTCACGGGGAGCACCGGGCTGTCCTTGAGCTCCAAGATGCCGAAGTTGGCGGCGAACTTGGCCAGCGGCGGGTAGTCGTCCGTCCTCACCTTGAGCGGGAACTGGCCGGCGTTGTCCAGCGCGCGCCCCGCGTCGTCCTTCAACCCGGCGGGGAGCTTGAGGGTCAGCTCGGACATTGCCGGGAAGGGGCCTTCGAAAGAAACCGAGGAGGCGAACTGCCAGTCGGCGTCCCCCCCGTCTTCGTCGTAGCGGACCGCCGGGGTCCACTTCCTGCCGCCCGGCCCGGAGAGCACCGCCTTTTTCGCCTCGGCCGTCGCCACGAGCGCGCTGAAATTCACACGCATGGGGGACACGGGGGTGCAGTCGGCCTCTTCGTTCTCCCGCTCGCAGGTGAAGCTGGCCGAGAAGACCTTCCGCGTCTCAAACGGCAGCACCTGGTCTTCGGCATTCACGACGCCGCTTTTCGAAGCGACGCCGCGCCCCCAGACCAGCGTCACGCGCGTGTCCTCGGGGAAGCGTTGCCGCGCCTGGACTAGCAGCAGGTGCTCGGGCGGCTCGTCGTAGTAGCGATAGGCGTTCTTGACGACCGCCTCGCGCTCCGCGCCCGAGACGATGCGCGCCCCGATGCGGCTGGAGACGCCGTCGATGGCGAAATAGACGCTGGCGAGGACGGACGCCTCGTCCGCCGCCGCGTCCAGCTCCAGGATGAATATCTGGTCCTCGGCGATGGATTCGGCGCCTTCGTAAGGCCTAGTCTCGACGACGGCGGGACCGCCCGTGGAAAAAGCGTAGGCGTTCGGCCCGGAGACGGCTTTGCCCAGCAACGTCTGCAAGCCTTGGCGGACTTTGAACTGGCAGCGCATCCCGGCCGGGAGGTCGCGGTCGAAGTCGTAGACCCAGTTGCGGTCGTCGATCCAACGGGGCGAGCCCGCCTCCGGGCAGTCGATCTCAAACGGCGCGGCCACGTCGCGCAGGTCGCCGAAGGGCACCATCGACTCGGAGAAGCGCACCTTCACCTGGCGCACCCGTTTCACCGTCCCTTCGGGCGTGAACGAGTCGATGCGTGCCGGCGCTTGCCAAGCCTGTCCGAACAGGGGGGGGTGGAGGTTGAGGAGGAAAATGACGACTGCCGTTAGGAATGGAAGCCTCGGAATCTTCATCATGTGTTCTCCCGACTTGCTGGACGATGGAAGGATGCACCGCCGCGAGCAAAACCGGCGCGACAGCGACGGGATGCGGCGGAGTCGTGATCTTATCAGAAAAAGCGGATAACTGCAGCAGGAAATACCCGCCTCCGAGGGCGTTCGCCGCCGCAGATGCAGATGCGGTGAAGCGCGCCGTCCTGCCGCACCTATCGCATGGCGGCGGCCACGGCGTTGGCGACGGCGGAGCGCAGGCGGTTGATGTTCTTGCCGCCGGCAGGATGCACCCGGTTGCTGAGGATGATGATGAAGCTGTCGCTCGGGGGGTGTATCCAGATCGACGTGCCCGTGAACCCGGTGTGGCCGAAGCCCCCCTCGGGCAGGTTCCCGCGCGGCGAGGCGTATGTGGAGGCGATGTCCCAGCCATAGCCGCGCACCTGCGCCGCGCCCGCCGGGGACTGCGGGCTGGTCATGGCGGCGAACGAGGCTTCGGACATCAGGCGCCCGTCAACCCTTGCGCCGCCACAGTCGCGGCAGAAGGCGCCGCGGTCGAGCAACGCCTGCGCATAGAGCGTCAGGTCGCGGGCGGTGGAGAAGACCCCGGCGTGGCCGGAGACCCCGTCCATCCGCCATGTGGTCGCGTCGTGGACGTCCCCGCGCAAGATGGCGTCGTACTCCGGCAAGGTGGATTTCCCCTTGAGGTATTTCAGCGTGTTCTTCCGAGGCTCGGTGGGGGCGGTGCGGTCGCGCCAGGCGGCGGGGGGGGTGAAGGCCGTCTCGTCCATGCCGAGGGGCGCGAAGATGTGTTCTTCCGCGTAGGCGTCCAGCCGCTGACCGCTCACGACGCGCACGATTTCCGCGAGGGCGATGAAATTCAGGTCGCTGTAGGCGAACTTCCGCCCCGGCTCCGCCACGACCTTCTCTTTGTAGAGCTCTCCGATCGCCGCGTCGTAGCCCGACCATTCGACCGACAGGTCGAAGTCGGGGCGCAACCCGGAGTAATGCGTCAGGAGCTGCCTAACGGTGATGGCGTCCTTGCCGCCGCCGGCGAACCTGGGCAGGTAGCGCTTCACCGGGGCGTTCAGATCCACCGCCCCCCTCTCCGCCAACTGCATGACCGCCGGGGTCGTGGCGACGACTTTCGACAAGGAGGCGATGTCGAATATCGTATCGACGGTCATCGCCTCCGGCGCGGGGGCGACCGCCCTCATGCCGAACGCCTTGCGGTAGACGACCTTCCCGTGCCGCGCGACCACGACGACCGCCCCCGGCAACTCCCCCGCAGCGATGGCGTCCGTCACCGCCTTGTCGATGCCTTGCAGTCCGGAGGCGTCCATCCCCGCGGCCTCGGGCGCGGCATCGACGGGTTCGCAGGCGGCGTCCGGGGCGGCGGGGATGGACGCCCCGGGCGGCGTCCCGCCCTGTTGCGTCGATCCGGAGACGCAACCCAGGCAGGCGGCCAGCAGCATCGCCCCCGACCAGCGGATCGCGCTCACCATGCCGCCCCTTCGTCGCACCCCTTGCGGTAGACGGCCAGGTAGCGGCGGGCGGAGGCGTCCCACGACCAGTTCCGGGTCATGGCGCGTCGCACCAGCCTCTTCCACGCCGCAACGTCGGAGTAGGCGTGGAGCGCGTCCTGGAGCGCGCGTAACAATGCGTCGGCGGTGTAGTCGGGGAAGCTGAAGCCGGTGCCCCGCTCCCCGTCGTAGGGGACGACCGTGTCCGCCAGCCCCCCGGTCCGGTGTACGACGGGGATGGTCCCGTAGCGCAGGCTGTAGAGCTGGTTCAGGCCGCAAGGCTCGTAGCGCGAGGGCATCAGGAACAGGTCGCAGCCCGCCTCCACCCGATGCGCCAAGGCGTTGTCGAAGCCTAGGTGCACCGCCACCCTGTCCGGGTAGCGCGCCGCGATGTCCCGGAGCATGTCGTGGTACTTCTGCTGCCCCGTCCCCAAGACCACGAGTTGCATGTCGAGGCGCGCCAGCCGCGGCATCGCCTCGGCGACGAGGTCGAAGCCCTTTTGGTCGGCGAGGCGCGAGACCATGCCGACCAGCGGGATGCGCTTCGCGGTGGCGCCGAGCCCGAAGGACTCCAGCAGGTCTTTTTTGCAGGCGGCCTTGCCCTCCATCCGCAAGGCGGAAAAACGCGCCGGGATGAGCGGGTCGCTCACCGGGTTCCACTCCCCGTAATCGATGCCGTTGATGATGCCGTGCAGGTCGGCCTTCCGCTCCCGCAAAACCCCGTCCAGCCCCACCCCCATCTCCGGGGTCTGCACCTCCTCGGCGTAGGTCGGGCTCACGGTCGTCACGGCGTGCGCGAGCGCGATGCCCGCCTTCATGAAGTTGACCTTCCCCCAGAACTCGAAGGGCGATCCGGGGTAGAACCGCCGGGGGGCGATGCCCGCCAGCGCCAGCGCCTCGCGCGGGAAAACCCCCTGATAGGCGAGGTTGTGGATGGTGAAGACCGTGCGGGCGCGGGCGAGGGCGGGGACGCGGTCGTAATTCTCCAAGATGACGCCGGGGACGAGCCCGGCGTGCGAGTCGTGGCAGTGGATGACGTCGAACGGGGGGGTCAACCGCGCGACCAGCCCCACCGCCGCCTTCATGAAGAAGACGAACCGCTCCATGTTGTCAGGGTACCCCTCGCGCGTGGCGGGGTCGTCGTAGACGCCGGCGCGCGCGAAATAACGGCGGGACGCGACGCGGTAGACGTCCACGCCGCTTTCCGGCATCACGGCATGGAAGATGCCCGCCGGCTCCGTGACGCCGCCCAGCGTGACGTCGAAACCGGGCACCTCGCGGCAGGGCGCGGCGGGGTGCGCCCCGGCGGTCGCGTCGCCGTAGGCGGGGATGACGACCGCGACCCGGGCCCCCAGCTTCTCCAGCGCGCGGGGGAGGGCGCCCACGACGTCCCCCAGCCCCCCGACCTTGGCGTAGGGCGCGGCTTCCGCCGCCACCATCACGATTCGCAACCCCTTCGCGTCGTCCATGTGAGAGATTTTACACCAAAGGCGGCGATGTAAAGCAGCCCGTCGTGGATTTGGGCGCGGAAATGCAAAAAAAAACGACGGGCGCGTCCCCGGGGGCGGCCCGTCGTGGCGGTCTGCGCGGCGGGCGATCCCGGTGGGACCGCCCGCGCCGTCAATTCTTGCTGGTGAAGTCGGCGAACTCCCGCAGCTTGTTCGAGCGATAGGGGCTCCGCAACTTCAAAAGCGCCTTCTCCTCGATCTGCCGGATGCGTTCGCGAGTCACTTGGAATATCTCCCCGACCTCTTGCAGCGTGTACTCCTTCCCCGTCTCGTTCAGGCCGTAGCGCATCCGCACGATCTCCTGCTCGCGGGGGGAGAGCGACTGCAACGCCAGGTTGGTCACCTCGCGCAGGTTGTGCTTCATGACGTCCTCGTCCGGAGAGACCGCGTTCTTGTCCTCGATGAACTTGTTCAGCACGGCGTCCTTGTTGTCCGCGATGCTGGCCTCTAGGGAGATCGGCTCCTGCGCCGCCTTCAATATCTGCGTCACCTTGACCACAGGGGTCTTGAGCTCCTTGGCGAGCTCATGCACCGAGGGCTCGCGCCCCATCCGCTTGGTCAGCTCGTTGGCGACCTTCAGCACCCGGTTCATGGCCTCCACCATGTGGACCGGGATGCGGATGGTGCGCCCCTGGTCGGCGATGGCGCGCGTGATGCTCTGGCGGATCCACCAGGTCGCGTAGGTCGAGAACTTGTGCCCCAACCGGTAGTTGAACTTGTCCACCGCCTTCATCAGCCCGATGTTCCCCTCCTGGACCAGATCCAGCAAGTCCAGCCCCGGATAGGAGTAGTTCTTGGCGATGCTCAACACCAGGCGCAGGTTGGAGCGGACGAACTGATCCTTGGCGTGCAGCATCTCGATCTTGTTCTCGCTGATCAGGGCGACGATCTTGCGCAACTCGTCCGGGGTCGTCAGGAACCGCTTCTCCAGCTCGCTCAGGCGCGACCGCGCCTCCCGGACCTCCTTGGGGGCGGCGTTCGCCCGCTTGGAGAGGGCGTTGTGATGCGCTTGCGCCTCCTCCATCTGGTGCAACACGGTCTCGACGCTCTCGACCAGGACGGCGATCTGGTTCTCCGAGAAGTCGATCCCCTCCTGGAGGAGCTTGCAGATCTTGTCCCGATGGCATTGGATCTTGTCCCGGTCCTTCTTGTTGCGCGCCGCGCCCTTGCCGAGCGCCTTCTTCGCCTCCCGGTACTTCGCCTCCAGCCGCTCCAACTTGGAGACGATCTTGCCGACCTGCTTGAGGCGCAACCGGGTGCGCTCCTCCAAGGGGACTTGCACGGCCTCGCCGTCGCGCTTGTCCTCTTCGGAGGCGCCGAACTGGGCCGGTGCGCTCTGCACCCCCGCAGGTTGCAGGTCACCCGCCATCTCCATGACCTTGAACGAGTTGATCGTGGTCAAAGACAGCAGCCGCAAAGTGTTGAGCTTGGCGGACTCGATCTTCTTGGCGAGGTACACCTCCTGCTCGCGCGTGAGCAGGGGTATCTTGCTCATGCTCCGGTAGTAGATGTACAGGGGGTCGGCAGAGGTCGCGGACTCCTCCTTGCTGATCATCCGGCTCTCGTTCGGGACGCGGTCGAAGCGGACGCGATCCACGTAGTTCTCCCGCGTCAGGCGCGGGAAAGCGTCCGAACCGTCCATGTCGTCCTCGTCCAGCTCGATGACGTCGTAATCGGTTTCTTCCAAAATGCCGTCATGTTCCATTTCGATCATATAAATAGCCTCACCGGGAAAGTGCTGGGGAAAACACCCCCACCGTCTTTGCGACGCGATGCGCAAAAAAACGATGGAACCTGTTCGTCCCGACCCGACTTTGTTATTAATGTCCCGACGCCGCCTTTGGGCGGTCGTCAAAGATTAGATAGCTTATACCGGGAATTTGTCTCATCGGGCGGGATGATTTCATATGGATAGGCGTCATGGCTGGCCTCTTTTGGTTTTTCACATCCACTATTAAGCCCAATGATACGGAAAGACCTGTCCCCTTGTTCCAAAAAAAGCTTTATAGCATCGAAAGGGGGTTTTGGCAATCAAAATCTTGGAATTTTTAACGATTTTTTTAGAAGATGCAAGATTTTTTTTCGACGCGGGCACTTCGGGGACGCGGCACTTCGGGCGCCCCGCGCCTCCCGGCGCGGTTGGCGTCGTCCGTCAACCGGATTCGGGCTTGAACCCCGGGGCGGCGTCCCGCCATCTGATCTTCCGGAGGCGGGCGACCCGGTCCATGCAAGGGAACCTCTGAAAAGCCCGCAGACCAGGCGTCGCCGCAGATCGAAAAGCGGAGTCCGCCAAGGCGACTGGGCATTTTCGATCAAGGCGCAACGCAGCGTCCGGGGTTTTCAGAGGTTCCCACAATATAAATTTGAACGGCTTTCCGGGCTTCGGCTATATTGATTCCCGTCATGGGCGTGTCGTGGGGTGCGGGGGAGATGAAAAGACCGGTTCTGGCTTTGTTGTTGGTGGTTGCGTTCTGCACCGGTGCGCCGGCGGCGGAGAAGGACGTGCGGCTGGCGGCGGGGGTGCGCCTATACGAGTCGGGCGCGTTCCGGCAGGCGGCGGACGCCTTGCGGCAGGAGGCGAAGGACTCCCCCCGCGACGCCGAGGTGCGGCTCTGGCTGGGGAAGGCGCTCCTCAAGTCCCGCGACTGGAAGGGGGCCGTCGCCGAGATCGAGAAGGCGGTCGAGCTGGAGCCGTCCAACGCGCAATACCATCTCTGGCTGGGGCGCGCCTGCGGGGAACGGGCGTCGCACTCCTTCGTCACCACCGCCTATTCGATGGCGAAGAGGGTGGTCAAGGAGTTCCAGGCGGCCAGCTCGCTTGCTCCCCGCGACTTGGACATCCGCTTCGACCTGCTCGAATACTACCTCCAGGCGCCGGGGATGCTGGGCGGCGGCAAGGACAAGGCGGAGGCGGAGGCGCGCGCCATCGCCTCCATCTCGCCGCAGCGGGGGTATTCCGCGCGCGCCGCGATCTACAAGAGCGGCAAGCAGTGGGACAAGGCGAAGTCCGAGCTGTCCAAGGCGGCGGCGGAGTTCCCCCAGAGCGCCGACGCCGCGACGGAGCTGGCGGACTTCCTCTCCGGGCGGCGGGATTACGAAGGCGCGCTGGCATGGAGCAGGAAGGCGCTGGCGCTCGACCCGCAGTCGAAGTACGCCCGCTTCCTCGCGGCGGCGGCCGCGACGGAGTTGCGGCGCGACCTGGACGCGGCGGCGGGCGACCTGAAAAAGCTCGCGGACGGCCCCCTGGGCTGGTACGACCCCTCCTTCGAGGAGGTCTACTGCCGGCTCGGAGAGAACCATCTGGCGCGGGGCGACAAAGTCGCGGCGAAGGCGGCGTTCCAGGCGGCGCTGGCGTACAACCCCGAATACTCCCGGGCCCGGGAAGCCCTCGACAAAATCAAGTAGGCGGAACTCTTCGTAGGACGGTCACCATTATGAACAGACGATTCGGCGCGCTTCTCATCCTGTCCGCACTATCCGCAACCCTTCTCCCCGCCGTGCGGCAGGCGGGCGCCCAGGAACGGGCGATGACGCTGGGGGAGGCGGTGCGGCTGGCGCTCGCGCACTCCCCCGACACGCGCATCGCGGACGCGGAGACATTGCAGGCCGAAGCGGCGTTGCGGGAGGTCCGCGCCTCGAACCTGCCGCAGGCCGTCATCGGCTCCGGCGCGGCGTACAACAACGGCTTCCCGTTGAGCATCGAAGGCGCCGCGCCGTCGATCTTCCGCCTGGAGGCGAGCCAGCCGCTCTTCAGCCCGAGGAACAAGAACCTGGCGCGGGAGGCGGGGGAGTCCGCCAAGGCGGCCCGCCTCGGGGCGGATCTCGCGGGCAACGAATTGGCGGCGCGCACAGCCCTCGTCTATGCGCAACTGGACCAGGCGCGGAAAACCACCGAGCTGGCGGAGGCGCGCCTCGCCGACGCGCGGCGGCGGCAGGAGCTGACGGAAGCCTCCCTCGCGGCGGGGAGGGTGAGGCCGGTGGACGCGGCGCTGGCGAAAGCGGCGGTCGCCGCCGCGAGGCAGCAACTCCTGTCCGCCGGGGAGGACGCCGCCGTGAAGGAGGCGGAGTTGCGCGAACTCACCGGCATCGGCGGCGAGTTCGCGATCCAGACCGTGACGCCGACGCTGGAGAGCCCCGCCTACGACATGGCGGCGGACGCCTTGTTCGAGCAGGCCGCCGCCGCCAGCCCCGAGATCCGGCAGGCGGAGGCGAAGATCCGCGCCAAGGAGTTCCACGTGTCGGCGGAGAAGGCGGCGCGGCTGCCACGCATCGTCGCGATCGGGGAATACGCCATGTTCAGCCGATCCAACAACTACGAGGACTATTACAACCGCTTCGTGCGCAACAACTACCTGGTGGGCGTCTCGGCGCAATTGCCGCTGTTTGACGGCTTCCAGTCCGGCGCCCGGGTGGCGCAGGGCAAGCAGGAGGTCTCGGTGGAGCAGCTCAAGCTGCAACGGTTGCGGTCGGATCTGAAGGTGAACATCCTGAAGGGGCTGAGCGCGGTGCGCGTCGCGCGGGGGGCGGTGGATGCGGCGGCGAGCGACCTCGACGCCGCCGAGGCGATGGTCGAGGTCAACGGCGTCCTGCTCGAGGGCGGGCGCGCCGACGAGCAGGGGGTGGCTGCGGTCCGCCTCGACGCGCATCAGAAAAGGCTTGCCAAGCTCGAAGCCGAGCACGTCCTTTTCCAGCGCAAGCTGGAGCTGTTGCGCGTCACCGGCTCGGTGCTGTCCGCCGTCAACCCCTAGCGCGAGTCCGAAGCGAAACGCCCCCGTCTTGAATTCGCCTCTGCGGGACGGTAGGATTGCTTATTTTTCGCGGCGGCGGCCGACGGTCTCCGCCGCCCCTACCGAAAGGAGGCAACCGTGGGACTCACCGCGTGGATCGCCGGCGTCGCGACGGCCTTCATCGACAAGATCGGATATCCCGGCGTACTCCTGCTCATGACCCTCGAGAGCATGGTCTTCCCCGTCCCCAGCGAGGCGGTGATGCCCTTTGCGGGCTTCCTGGTCGCCGAAGGGAGGCTGACCTGGGCCGGCGTCGTCGTCTCCAGCACCCTCGGCAGCATCGCCGGCTCGCTGATCTCCTACTTCATGGGGGCGTGGGGCGGGCGCCCTTTCATCGACCGCTTCGGCAAATACCTGCTGCTCGACCGTGAAGACCTGGAGATGACCGAGCGCTTCTTCGGCAAATACGGCACGGCGACCATCTTCATCAGCCGGTTCGTCCCCGTGGTGCGCCATCTGATCTCCATCCCGGCGGGGACGGGGCGGATGCCGCTACTCCCCTTCTCGGCATACACCGCGGCGGGCGCGGCGCTGTGGAACGCCAGCCTGGCGGTCGTCGGCTTCTATCTCAAGCAAAACTGGGAACGGGTGATGCGTTACAGCCACACGATCGACATCGCGGTCGTCCTCGCCCTGGCCGCCGCCGTGGCGTTCTTCGCCTGGAAGCATGTGGGCAGGAAGCGGCGGCGCCTTTAGGGAACCTCTAAAAACCCCGGGCGACGGCGGCCGGCGCATTGATCGAAAATGCCCATTCGCCTCGGCAAGCTCCGCTTTTCGACCTGCGGCGACGCATTGCCTGCGAGCTTTTCAGAGGTTCCCTTCAGGATGCGGGATGCCGCACCCCGCCCGCGCCCCGCAAAACACCCCGCAAAACACCTTGCGCCGAACGCCGGGCGGGCTGGTATACTGCACGGGACACAAGGGCGGTCGCGCCCACGCGATGTACGTGGTCATCCGGCTGGAGAAGGCAAGACACCGCATGCAGTCCCCATCCGCACAAGGCATAGAGGAGCATCCCATGACGAGAACGATTCTTTTGGTCGCGCTGGCGGTCTTGACGCCGCTGACGCTCGCGGCGCAAAGCAAGAATTTCCACGATTTCGCCGTCAAGTCCATCGACGGCAAGACGGTGCCGCTGTCGCAATACAAGGGGAAGAAGATCCTGGTGGTCAACGTGGCCTCGAAATGCGGGCTCACGCCGCAGTACAAGCAACTGCAAGCGCTGTACGACAAATATGGCAAAGGGGATTTCGTGATCCTCGGATTCCCCGCCAACGACTTCGCCGGACAGGAGCCGGGGACGGACGGGGAGATCGCCCAGTTCTGCTCGGTGAACTACGGCGTCACCTTCCCCATGATGTCGAAGATATCGGTCAAGGGGGAGGACATCGCCCCGGTCTACCGCTGGCTCACCCGCAAGGACGAAAACGGACGCCAAGACGCGGACGTGACTTGGAACTTCCAGAAGTTCCTCATCGACGAGAACGGCGGCTGGGCCGGGACCTTCGAGCCCAAGACCCCGCCCGACGCGCCCGAAATCGTCTCGTGGATAGAGCAGCGGTAGGGCGCAGAGCCGTGCCGCACTCGGAACGCAGGGACAGCAGCTCGCCCGAATGCGCCGCGACAGGCCAAACTCGCGGCGAGCTGTTTTTTAGGGGTGTTGCAGGCGGTCATCCCGTCCCTCCGACGCGCAGGACGCAATATCCCCCGAAGTGTTCCACTATTCCACTTGACAGCGGCGGCGTTTCCCTCTATAAAAGTAGCTTTAATTTTAGTTCCGGCTAAAATTATATGCACTTCCATATAGCCTTGCGTCCCGCTGGCGGCATCGGGACGGGTTAGGCTGGTCTTACGGCTTTCGGCCTTCCCGGGGTGAGGCCGCGCGAGGGTGGCGACAGTCGCGCGCGGCGGACTGGCGGGCGCGAGAGAAGGTGAAGACGCGATTTGCGGCGCATGCAGTGTCACGGCGCCGAGGGTCGCGTCTTTTTTTGTTTCGGGGGAGGGGTGGGGTGGCTATGACAACGCGGTCGTTGCGCGTACCGGGGCTGTCGTCCGACGAACGCGACATCCTGACGCGCTCGCCCCTCGTCAAAGACCTTTCGCCCGAACTTCAGGAGCGGCTTCTGCAAATGGGTGTAGCGCGGAAGCTGCACAAGGGGGAGTTCCTTTTCATGGAGGGGGATCCCGTCCGCTCCATCCACTGCCTCCTCGCGGGCAAGCTGAAGGAATACTACGCGAGCGAGTCCGGGGAAAGCTGCCTGCGCTGCATCCAAGTCCCCGGAAGCCACATCTCCCTGCACGTCGCATTCACGCAGGCGCGGCGGCATTCCTACCACTGCGAGGCGTTGAGTCCATCGACCTGCTTTTCGTGGGATGTGGAAACCTTCAAGCGGATGGTCAAGCAGGACTCCGCCTTGGCGTTCCATGTGGCGTCCGCCCTCTCGGGGAATTTCGAGGACTTCTGCCGCCTCACCTGCATCTGCCGGAAGCCCCAAGCGCTCCCGAGGGTGGCGGAATACCTGCTGCACCGATGCGCCAACTGCGACGGTTGCCCCGGGCGCGACGACCGTCCGGGGCTGTCCGCCGACCTTCGTCCGCTCGGGTTGGCGGCCACGGACATCTGCCTCGCCCGGGAGACTTTCTCACGGGCGCTCGCCGCCCTGCAGAAGAAGGACGTCATCCGCCTGCGAAACGGCATCGTGGAGATCCGCGACCTCGACGCGTTGAAGCGCATCAGCGCGGCGGGGTGACGGTGCGGACGCCGCTTCCGGGAGGGAGGCGGGGGCGCATGCTCATCGCGCTGACGCCCATCGTCGAAAGGTTGTGCAGCAGGGCGGACACGCCCGGCGTGATCGCCCCCGCCAAGCCGCCGACGAGCAGTGCGGAGTTGAACCCGACGATGACCTTGTAGTTGTCCAGGATGCGCTTCAGCAGGCTTTGCCCCAGCCTGCGCAACACCGCCAACTGCCGGAGGTCCGGGACGCTGATGGTGATGTCCGCCGCCTCACGCGCCAGATCCGAGGCGTCCTGCATCGCGATGGACACGTCTGCGGTCGTCAGCGCGGGCGAGTCGTTGATCCCGTCGCCGACCATCGCGACCGTGTGCCCCTCTTCACGCAGCTTGCGGATGAACGCCGCCTTGTCCTCGGGCAGGAGCCCCGAGCGCCAGACGTCGATGCCGAGCTCCTTGCAGGTCTTGCGCGCGGCCCTCTCGCCGTCGCCCGTGAGCATGATGATCCGCCCGACGCCGGAGGCGCGCAGGTCGGCGACGGCGGCGGCGGCCTCGGGGCGGGACGGGTCGTCGATCACGATGTACCCCGCGAACTTCCCGTCCACCGCCAGGCAGACCACGGAATCGGCCTCGGCGTCGAGCCGCCGCCGGTGCGCCGCCGAGAGGGGGATGCCCTCGTCCTCGAACAGGAAGTGGCGGCTGCCGATGAGCGCCCGGTGGCCGTTCACGGAGGTGACGATGCCGTGGGCGGCGACGTATTGGACTTCGGCGTGCTCCTCCTCGTGCTTCAGACGCGCGTCCTTCGCCGCGCGGACGATGGCGCGCGCCACGCTGTGCGGGAAGTGCTCCTCTATGCAGGCCGCGAGACGCAACGTCTCTTCGCGCGACCGCCCGTCCAAGGGGACGACCTTCTTCACATGGGGTTCGGCGAGCGTCAGGGTGCCGGTCTTGTCGAAGACGAACACGTCCGCCTCCGCGACCTTTTCGAGGTACTTCCCTCCGCGCACGACGATGCCGCGTTCGGACGCCTCGCGCATGGCCGACATGACCGCTATCGGCGTGGAGAGCTTTATGGCGCAGGAATAATCGACCAACAGCACGGACGACGCCTTGGAGAAGTTGCCGGTCGCGGCGTAGACCAGCGCTGCGAGCAGGAAGTTGTACGGCGCCAGGCGGTCGGCGAGGGCTTCGGCGCGCCCTTGGACGGAGGCTTTCAGCGAGTCGGACTCCTCGATGAGCGACATGATGTGGTGGATGCGCGTCCCTTCCTCCGCCACGCGGACCTTGACCACCAGGCGCCCGTCCTCCAACACCGTCCCGGCGAACACGCTGTCCCCCGCTTTTTTGAAGACCGCCATCGGCTCTCCGGTCATCGCCGCCTCGTTGACCTCGGCCTCCCCCTCCACGACCTCGCCGTCCACGGGAACCGAGCCGCCGGTGCGGACGACGACCAGGTCGCCGACCGCGATCTCGCTGAACGGGACGGACACCTCCACGCCGTCGCGCAACGCCCAGGCGCGCTCGATGCGGAACCGCAGGCTCTCGAACAGCACCTTGCGCGTCCTCTCCAGCGTGTGCCGCTCCATGACCTCGGACACGGAGAGGAGGAACATGATCGACTCCGCCGTGTCGTACTTCCCCTGGAGCATGGCGGTGCTGACGGCCGACGCATCGAGCACGTCCACGTCGACGCGCCCGCCGAGCAGGCGGGAGAGCCCTTTCCTGACGAAGCGGAGCGCGCGGAAGAATGCGAGGACGAGTCGGACGGGGCGGGGTACGAGGTAGCGGGTGGCGAAGCGCCGCGCAATCATCAGCGCGAGCCTCCTGCCCAGCTCGGGGTCGATGAAAGGCGTAGTCGACGCCAGCGACTCCATCGGGGCGAGCGCGGCGAGGTCCGCGCGCGCGACCTTCTCCAGGATCGCGTCGCGCCCCCCCCCTTCGTAATGCACGAGCAGGCTTCCCGTCCGGTGGCAGGCGTGGGCGAAAGTGACGCCGCCCACGGCGAGGGCCAGGTTCTCCACGGCGCCGCACTGGTCGGGCGAAAAGGCGTCGCGCCCGAAACGGACGCGCAGCCGCCCCGGGATGTCGCTGGCGATCTTCGGGGTCATTCCCGCGCCCCGGCGGTCGCGGTTTTGCCGGAGACCGCCGTGCGGCGGTTGCGTGTGGCGGGCGGTGCGGGTTTCGCCCCGGCCTGCGCCTGTTGCCGGGCCTCGGCATAGATGTCCTCGGCGTCCTCCCGGATGGACGCCAGCGACGCCTGGGCGTCGTCCTTGATCTGCATCCCCTTGGCGAGGGCGTTCACCGTGAGGGAACGCATCTTGTCGCTGCGGGCGAACATGTGGAAGATGACGCCGGCGGCGGCGCCGGCGGCGAAAATGAACGGTGTTTTCGTAAAAATCTTAGGATTGTCTTCAGCCATCACAAGCCTCCTTTTACAATTACGAGCTTTCGAAACAACCAGTAGTGAGACCACAACACTTTAGTGATGACTAAATAATTTGTCAAATAAAAAAAATGTTTCTTGACGCGAAGCGCCAAGCGAACCATCGGCGTTGGAAAGGGATTAGAAGCTGGCGAACCCGGGGTTGGACGCCGGAGCGACGGCGATGCATTCGACCTCGACCAGCCAGCCGGGGCGGCAGACCGGCGCCAGCACCACCACCTTGGGGACGGCGCGCCAACCGCCGCACAACCGCTCCGCCACAGCCTGCGCGTCCGCGCCGTCCCGGAGGTACACGATCATTTGCGCCACGTCGCCGACCGTCGCGCCGCCGTCGGCGAGCAACGCCTCGACGTTCTCCAACGCCCTGTCCGTCTGGCGGCGCACGTCGTTCTCATGCAGGATGCCGCCCGCGCGGTCGATGCTGGCGGTCCCCGAGATGAAGACGTGCCGCCGGTCGCCGTAATCGACGCCCGTCCCCCTCTCGAACGTCACGCCATACTCGTGGGTCGGGTTCAGGCGCTCCGGCGCCTGCAGGAACCTGATCTGGCGCGGGGACACGCCCTTGACGGCGTAGGCGTCCATCAGGACGTTGACGCGCGGGTCGGACGCCCTGCCGCCGATGCCCGTGCTGGAGACGTAATGCGTCCGCTCGGTCATGCCGTGCCCGTGGAAGAACTCCCGTCGCGCATCCACAAGCCCCTGGTAGTCGGAGTCGATGTCCTTCACGAACAGCCAGGTGCGGACGAGGTTGTCCTTCAAGGTGCAGCCATGCCTCTCCAGCCTGTCGCCGTAGTCGGCGAAGATGCGGGCGGTCTGCTGGAAAGAGTCCGCCGCGCCGTCGCCGGACGTGAGCCTGGTGCACCAAAGGTGTTCGTACGCCCCGCGCTTGAGCCGCAGGCCGCCTCCCGGCGCGGAGCCGGGGACGGCCTCGGCTGTTGACGGCACGCCCGTCCGGTCGTCGATGACGTAGAACCATGCCGCGACCTTGCCGCCGCCGAGGGGCGGCTGCTGGACGATGGAGAGGGCGCAGGTCGCGCCGCACTCGACGATGTCGCGGAGCGCCCCGGCCTGGTTGGCGTAGTCGCTGACGAAATACCGTGCGAACGCCACCGCCCCGCGCGCGACGCCGTTTTCACGCAAGTAGGCGTCCAGCGCGCCGACCACGCCCCCCAGTTGGCGGGCGAAATCGCCCTCGCCCCCCTTGGCGAACAGGTGGGTCTCCGTAACGCCGCCAGCCGTGAACGATGCCGCCGCCAGCTCCGTGCCGTCGAACCTCGCTTCTGTGCGCTCCATGCCGCCCCCCCTCATATCGATTTGCAGAACTTTATCAGCGCGGCGCGCGCCGGCGCCGGCAGCCGCCGGAACGCCTCCCGCGCCGCCTTCCCCTCGCCGAAGTGCCACAAGACGGCCTCCTCGAAGTTGCGGGCGCGCAGGTCGTGCCACATGTCCGTGTGGTCCGCCACGTTGTACATAAGCCCCCGCGCCCACAGGGGCGTCGTGCGGAAAGCCCTGTTCATCGGCCCCATGTCGTGCAACAGCAGGTCGGTGTACGGCCAGATCTTCTGGCGCGAATAGCCGGGCAGGTATTCGTATTCGCCCGTGACCCACGAAGGCTTGTGGCACGAGGCGCAGCCGGTGGAGTGGAAGAGCTCCTTGCCCCGCCTCACCTCCGGGTCGTCGAGGTTGCGCGCGGCGGGCACCGCCAACCCCCGCGACCAGACCATCAGGTCGTCCAAGTCCTTGACGGACATCTCCACGGGTTGGCGGGCGACCAGCGGCGCGACGTCCAGCCCCAGCCGCGCCTGCGCGTCCACCCACCGCCGCGTCGCCTCGAGCTGCGGCCTGTCCTCGCGGGTGACGTTGGTGACGTTCCACACGCCGTTGAAGCCGGGGCCGTTCATCAGGGTCGCCCGCGTGTTGTGCCAGGTGAAGCGGCCGAGATGCCGCTTCCCGTCGAACGCCTCGGTGATCCAGTCGCCGAGCCGCCCCTTGACTGGGCCGGAGTCGGCCTGCTGGCGCTCGTATTCCGCGACGACGTCCTCGTCCTTGATGGCGTCCAGGAGGCCGGTTCCGTACAGGCCGATGGTGGATTCGAGGCTGACCCTGTAATCATTGGGAAGCGGCAACAGCGGCTCTATCAGGGACGCCGCCGGATAGATCAAAGTTCCTTCAAAAGGCGTCCCTTGGTTGTACGGGGCGCCGTCCGGGTACTTGTTGCCATACTCGTCCGTGAATTCGAGCCAGCGTATGTCCACCCCCTTGGCGGGCGGCTTGTACGGGGGCGTCGCCATCGTCTGAAGCATGAACGTGTAGCCGTCCGCGATCCGGCCGTCCGGGGTGTGGACCATCGCGATGTAGCCGTTGCCGAACTGCTCGGAGAACTTCTCGACGCGGCGGCCCCGCCCGTAGTTGGGGTGGCAGTTCTTGCAAGAGGTCTTGTTGTAGGTCGGGCCCAGCCCCCCGTAAGGGGCGTCGCGGTCGGTCACGAACTCCGCCTCGAAGATCAGCTCCCCCGCGTTGAACCGCTCTTGCAACGACGGGTCGGCGGCGACGGCGGGCGCGGGCATCTCCAGGCAGCGCGTCGTGGTGTTGAAGACCGTGCCGTTGCGCCCGCCGGTGAAATACTCCTCGGAAAGCCCCGGCGGGACGCCGCCTACGCTGCTCGTGGCAAAGAGCGGCAGACGGAAGCCGCCTGCCAGCCAGGCGCCCCCCACGGCCACGCCCAGCGCCAGCGGAACGAATTTACCAGATGCAAGGAAAGCCTTCGCGTTCATGTCCGTCATCCTTTTCCCAATCCGCCGACTCCCCCATCCGCCGCCCCCGCCGTTTGCGGCGCGGAGAGCGCCCAGGACGCCTCGCGCCGCACCCCGCAAGGGACGCCCCTGCGTCAAACGACGGGGCGACGCGCCGAATCACCTGCCGTATGCGGCCCAGGGGCCGACCGACGGATCCATCGCCAGCGGCGCCGTCACGGCGGCGACGCGAGCCAGGAGCTTCTCGCACTCCGCCTCGGCGCGCCGGATCGCCAACTCCCGCTCCTCCGGCGCCGCATCGCCGAGGTCGCGGACAGCGGCGATGCGGTATGCCGTATGGGCGAAGGCGATCTTCACCCGCCGATCCATCACCCGGCTGTAACCCGACGCCAACTCCGACACGGAATGCCCGCGCGTCCCCTCGACGCCTCCGAGCCATGCGTTTTCCGCCCCCTTGAGCCTATGGAGCAGGTCTGCGCAAGGGTCGTCGCCGCTCCAATAGCCGCGCCCCCCGGGCGGCGGCGCGAGTTCGTCGCGCAACGCCCCTATGCCCGCCAGCGTGTCCTCCCCCACGCTCGCGACCTCTTGGAACACCTCTTGCAGGGGGATGGCGAGGGAGGCGTACCTGCTGCCGGGGGCGCCGGGGTTCTTGAATTCGTCGGCGAACGCCGCCCGTTCCGGGAAGCGCGACTGACGCGCGACTGCGGCCCGTGCGGCGGGGAGGTTCGCCGTGCCGCGCCAGGAGGCTTCGAAGTCTACGCTCTCCTCGTGCAAAGACCGCGTGGCGGCGACCAGGTAGTCCAGTTCGGCGGCACCGATGTCCTGTGCGCGGCGAGGACGCCCGCCGCGTGTCAGCAGGTGCCGCACGACGTGGAAGCCCCGCATCGAGGAGGCGTTCTCCTCGCGAAGATTGGAAGACGTCATCTCCAACCTGCCCGCCGCCATCTCCGCCAAGGCGTGATCCACGAGGACCTTGTCAAACGGCCAGGTGGCGAGGCGCTTGTCGTAGTCGCGCCATGAGGCCGGGCCGTAGTGGAACGCCTCGGTCATCAGGTACGTGCCGTATGCGGTTTCCCACGCTGCGACGGCGGCGGCGGCGTCCGCGTCGCTCCGCGTCTCCCGGAGCCTGGCCGCCGCCGCGTCCAGCCGTCCGGCATCCTCCGCCAGCGCCGCCAGCGTCCGCAAGACGGTGTTGTCCGCGTAGTCGCGTAGCGCCAGCTTCGCCTGCCGCGCCCTGAGCGACCTTTTCACATCGTCGTTCCGCGAGGCGAGGATGCAGCCCAAGACCAGCGCGACGACGACGAGGATCAGCCCCGCCAAGCGATGACATGCCTTGCCCGCGCCCCTCACCATTGCGTGCGCGCCCCCAGCTCGATCACGTTGACATCCAGCTCCAAGACGAGCGACGCCTCGATCAACTGGTCTTGCAGCGTCTGCACCTGCTTGTACAGCCCCTTGAGCTTCGCGGGGTCGCGGCGTATGCGGTCGCCGTCCCCAAGCCCGTCAACGGCTCTTTCGATCTTGGCGAGCTGTTTGCGTATATCCGACGCGAGCGCCGGGTCCTTCTTCTCCACCAGCCCGTCTTTGGTGGCGAGCAGCTCCAGGATGGCGGCTTCGCCGCCGCCCGACAGGGACATGCGCAACCCTTCGACGGCCGCCTTGAACCCGTCCAAGGTGTCGCGGCTGAGCCATGCCTCGAGGTAGTCCGCCTTGGGAGGCGCCTTGAAAAAACCGGCGGGCAATCCTATCCGCTCCCGCAACAGGTGCTCGGTGACGCCCACCGCCTTGGTCATCGCCATGCCGAGGGCGTCGCCGGGGACGAGGAAAGGCTTCCCGTCTCCGGCGGAGGCGAACCCCTTGCCGAAGTCCTGCCGCCATGCGCGGTCGATGGCGCGCGTCAATTCCGCGACCTCCCCCGACACGTCCGCGAGGTGCGCGCACCGCTCCCCGGCGGTCGCCTCCTTGGCGGAGCGCGGCGCGAACAGCAGGTGTTCCAATGCGGGGAAGCCGCGCACGTCCGCATTGCCCCGCACGTCCCGGTATTCCGGCGAGGACACCGCCGCGTCGAGGACGACGGCGTTCGTCGGCCAGCTCCCGAAACGCTGCTCCAGCTTGTCGGCGGGGCCGAACAGGAACGGCTCCGCCCGCCGCCACGCCCGATAGGCGTCACGCCACGCCTCGCGCGCCTGCCGAAGGGCGCCCTCCCCCGGCTGGAGGCACAGCTTCCGGGACGCCGCCGCCAACCGGTCTGCGGTCGCCGCCGCCTGGGACACGCCGGGGCGCGCGCCGCCGGATACGAAGGCGGCGACTGCGTCCGACTCCGTCGGTCCGGCGAAAGCGGTGCCGCAAGCCGCCGCCAGCAACAATGTCGTCGTCCATGAAAACCCCATGCCCCCTCCGTGGCCTCCAAGCCCCCTGGATTTCCATCAGTGGCATCGCCCTCGCGATTGCCGCAACGCGCGCCGCCCCGAAAGCAAAGGCGGCGACGCGCCACGACTCCCCGGCCCGCCCGTCGCGGCGAACCGAGGAAGGCGAAATATACACGGTGGGGCGGCGCGGGCTTGTGACTGAGGTCACATCCGCGAAAAAAATGACGATTTGGATAAAAAAATTAGTTGACGCTAAAAAAATAAGCGATTATAAATAAATTCGTGCGGCCCGGACGGGAGCTCCGGGCGGTCTTACGGGTTTCGCCCCCAGAGGCGCGGGACAAGTGAAGGCGCGGACACCCGGACGGCCGGGGACGCGCCTTTTTCCTCGAGAACGGCTTAAGCGCAGACAAAGGAGATGACATGATGCCGGAAGCGACCCCACCCCTTTCTTCGACGAATGTGGACGAAGCCCCGCCGCGCCTGCGGTTTTGGGAGATCGACTCCTGTTTCCGATGCCCCGTGGTCGGTGCGTGCCTTTCCCATGCGGAGCAGCGATCCCTGTTGAAACGGAGCGGCGCCCGCATCGCCGACGCCGCCCCCTACGAAGTCCACGAAGCGTTGGTGGCCGCCGCAGGGGGCGAGAACGGCCTGTCGCGGCGCATCGACACCCTGTTGCAACGCAAATACGCGCGGGATGCCGCCGGTCTGCTGAACCTCCCCCGGGAGGCTTTCGCGGAACGTTTCCGCGAGGCGTTGCCGTCCGAGGGGATGGAGGCGGCGCTGTGGGCGGCGGCGGTGCGGAGCGACCTCGGCTTGGAGCTGAAGCGGGAGGTCTTCGGCGAACTCCACATGGCCATGCACGCCGCCATCGGCGAGCGGAGGCAAGCCGCACGGGAGGCGGTGCGGGCGGGCGAAGGCACGGAGGCGCTCCGGCTGGAACTGCGCCAGGCCGCCGCCGACAAGAGGACGTTGCAAAAGGAACTGGACGCCTGCCGGCGGGAGTTGGAGAAATCGCAAGGCGCGCTGGCGCACTCGCAGTCGGAGCGCCTCCGCCTGCAAGGCGAGCTGGACGTCCGGCAGAGGCGGGACGCCGAGGCCGAGGCCGCCGCCGGGGAGTCGTTGCAGTGGCGCGCGATGTTCGAGGACATGAGGCGGCGATGCGAGGACGCCTCGCAGTACGCGGCTTTGCTGGAGGAGGAGAACGCCGGCTTGTCGCGGCAACTGGAGCGGTCGCGTGATTCCAAGGCGCGTTACGACCGCGCGCCCTTCCCCTCCGACCCTTCCGGCGAGGCGCAAGGGGCGTATGGAGAGGTTGCGGCGGCCACGCAGTGCCGGGAGTGCGACGACGACTGCCCGGTCTCCGACCTGTGCCGCAAGCGCATCCTGATCGTCGGCGGCATCGAACGCATGGAGTCGCGCTACCGCAAGCTCATCGAGGGCGGCGGCGGCGTCATGGAATACCACGACGGTCATGTGAAGAAGGGGGCGCGGGAGCTGGAGTGCTGCCTGAAGCGCGCCGACATGGTGCTGTGCCCGATCAACTGCAACAGCCACGCCGCCTGCCTGATCATCAAGAAGCTGGGCAAAAAGCATGGCAAGCCGGTCTGCATGCTCCCCAACTTCAGCTTGAGCGCCGTCTCGCGGGCGATCTGGAACGAGGATCGGAGCGGGGCGGTCAACTGACGGGCTTGCCGGCGCGCGGCGGAGCACGGCGGCTCATTGCTCGCCGCGAAGCTCCTTGGACAACTTCGCCGTCCATGCATCCAGCTCGGCGTCGGGGATCTGCCCGCCGCCGTCCATCGTCACGTAGAAGTTGTTCTCCGCGCGCCCCTGCCAGGTGGCGATCTTCGCGGAGTGGATGTGCAGTCCGCAGCGCGACAGGCCGCGCGTCATCAGGTACAAGAGCCCCTGCAGGTCGTAGGCGACGATGTGTACGACCGTGTGGTCTTCCGACAGGGCGTTGGTCAGGTCGATGGTGTCGAGTTGGATGCCCGCCGGAGGCGTCTTGCCCGCCTTGGCGAGGAAGTCGCCGACCCCCTGCGCGCCCGTCAGCACGTCCTTGAGGTCGTCCTGCACCTTCCGCGCGCGATACTCGGATATCTGCATCCCGTTGCACCGCACCCAAAGCGTGTCGAGGATGACGCGCCGACCGCCGTCCGTCGTCGTAAACGCGCGGGCGCGGTGGATGTCGATGTTGCCGCCATAGAGCACGCCGGTGATCTTCGCCAGCATCCCCGGCTTGGGGTCGTCCTCGGCGCAAATCGTCAGTTCGGAGTAGTCGTCGCCGGGGCGGTTGTAGACGTCCAGCACGATCTGCTCCGACTCCATCCGGTGCAGCAGTTGCAGGTGGAAGGCGATGTCTTCCAGCGGCGTGTTGAGCACGTAGCCCGGCGGCATCGTCTCGCAATGCTTCATGACGGCGGGGTCGTTGCGGGCTTGCAACGCCGCGATCTTCTTGCGGATCAGCACGCTTTGCCGGTCTTTCTCCTTCTCGCCCCTGCCCGGCGCCGCCGCCCCGTCGGCAGGCGCGCCGTCGTAGTGCGCCTTCATCCTCGCGTAGAGGTCTTCCAGGTCGCGGAAATCCATCGAAGTCCAGTTCTTCAACCCCACCGCCTGCGTGTCGGCGTAGGTGAAAAGGTACAGGTGCTGCAACGCCTCCATCGAAGGCACCTTCTCCGCGACGCCTTGGATGACGTTCGCCGAGCGCAAGTCTTGCAGGCGGGCGGTGCGCACCAACAGCAGGTGCTGGCGCACCAGCACGTCCAGCAGATCCCGCTTCTCCGGCGCCAGGTTCAGGCGGCTCGCCACGGTGCGGGCGAAGTCCGCCCCCGATTCGCAGTGGTCGGCGCCCTCTTGGAGCTTGCCCACGTCGTGCGTCAGCGCGGCGAGCGCCAGCATGTCGAAATGCCCGCACTGCCCGAGCAGGTCGGCGAAGCGGCGGCTCTCGCCGTCGCGCCCGTCGGAAAGACGCTCCAGCACCTCGATGATCTGCAAAGAGTGCTCCCCCACCGTGAAGCTGTGCGCGGGGTCGGGCGGCACGTAACGCATGACCTTCGAGAAGCCGGGGACGAAGCGGTCCAGCAAGCCGAAGCGCAGCATCGTGCGGATGACGGGCGAGACCCCCCGCCCTACGTCGCCGAGGATCTCGAGGAACGAGCGCAACTCCTCCTTCCCCGGGGCGTCCACCTCCAACGCCAGCCCGCGCGCGTCGTCGAGCTGCTTGAGGTCTTGCAACCCGATGCGCAGGTTGTAGCGCTGGGAGACGCGCAGCATCCGCACGGCGGAGGATGTGCCGGGGGCGTTGCCCTGCAGGTGGAGGTAGCCGTTCTGCAGCCGCGCCCCCTTCATGCGGAACGGCCCCTGAGCCAAGGTGCGCACCGCCGTCTCGCGGAAGTTCGCCAGCGCCTCGGCATGCTCCAAGTGGCGCGCCAACCACTCCTGCGAGCCGCACCCCCCCAAGTCCTTGGCGATGCGATCCTGGTAGTTGGCGATCAGCACGTCGTTGGGCTTGCCCGAGGCCAAGTGCAGCCAGGTGCGCGCGCGCCAGAACCACTCGGCGGCGGCGCGCACGTCGGCGATCTGCCGCGCGGAGACGCCCGCGCGCTCCTTGAGCGCCTGCTCCAGCTCGTGATCCTCGACGTTGAACAGCAACTTGAGCATCCAGCGGGCGCGGTGCAGGTCGCGCAACCCGCCCGGATGCTCCTTCAGGTTGGGTTCCACGCAATATCGCGGGCGCGTGCGGATGCCTTCAGCGACGCTCCCCTCCGGCGATTCCAGCAGGATGTCCAGCGGCGAGAGGACTTCGCGGATGCGTATCTCCATCCTCTTGGTCAGGATGGCGTCTCCGCAGATGTGGCGCGCGTCCAGGAGCGCGGTCTTGGTCACCACGTCCCAGACGCCGGCGTCGGAGACCGGGCGGAAGGCGTAGCCGACGTGCACGTCGCGCAACGAGGGGAACACCTCCATGACCAGCTTGAAGGCGTTGTGGATGAGCGCCTCGACCCAAGGGTCGTCCTCGTCCGAGGGGATGAATGCGATGTCCACGTCGGAGAAGGGGTTCAGCTCGCGCCGCCCATAGCCGCCCGTGGCGATGATGGACAGTCCCGAACGCCCGGACCGGGGCGCCTGCTGGTCGGCGGCGCGGCAGGAGATGAGGTATATCTCCTTCAGCATCTCGTCCGTAAGCGCCGCGTTCGCGTGCAACAACTCCAAGCTGGGCGCGTCCCACGAGACGTTTTGGAACAGCGCGGCCCTCCCCTCGCGGAACTTCGCCTGCAAGCGTCCGGTGTCTTTTTGCATGGCTGGCTACAATGCGTCCTCGCCCCGTTCGCCGGTGCGGATGCGGACCACCTCGTCAAGCGGCGTGATGAATATCTTGCCGTCCCCCACCTCTCCCGTGAGCGCCGCCTTGCGGATCGTGTCGATCGCGGTCTGGAGTTGGTCGTCGGTCACCGCGACTTCGATCTTCACCTTCGCCATCAGGTCGAACTTGTACTCCGAGCCGCGGTACCGCTCCACCTTCGTCTTCTGCTTGCCCACGCCGCGCACCTCGGAAACCGTCAGCCCGGCGATGTTGACTGCGAACAGAGCCTCTTTGACCTCGTTCAAACGATGGGGTCGTATAACCGCCGAAATCAGTTGCATGATGTAACACCTCCCTAAAGAATCCCGTCCTTGTTCACCTGAACCATCACTTTACGCAGTCGCGCGAAAAGTGTCAACGTGTCCGGTTATACAAAAATGTCTGCGCAAAATCAGAAAACGCCAATGATGTACCCATGCCGCGCCCCGCATCCGGGGCGGGGCGCGGCATCGCGCACGTAGAACTCCTGCCGGACATCGGTCGCCGCCTCGCACAGGTAATGGCGTCCGGGATGGCGCTCCGACGGCACCAAGACCTCCAGGCGGGTCTGCCCCTCAAGCCACTTGGCAGGATACCTCTTGCCGGGTTGGAGCACGCCGATGCATTCATAGGTGAAATGCACGCCGTGACCCGCCCGGTCTTCAAAGATATCCCCCTGGCCGAAACCCTTGAACGTGCCGGAGGGGATCCCGAAGACGCGGGACGGCGCGTCGGAGGCGTTCCCGTTGAGCACGAACAGGGTCACGGTGTAATCCGCCCGGTCGGCGACCTCGCGCTCCGCAGCCTCGGCCGCCGCCCGCCACCCCGCGAGCTGCGCCTGCCCCGCGAGCGAAGCGCGCCCTCCCTGCTCCACGTACACGCCGTCGCGGACGGCCGCGTCAAAGTCGCATTCGCTGGATTCGCCGCCCATCCCCCATTCGACGCGCAACCGGAGCCGCCGCCCCGGTTCCAGCCACCTGGCGGGGTGGCGCCTCCCCTCCGGCAGCCTGCCGACCTTGACGTCGCAGACGCCGGTGAGATCGATGGCGCGGACGGATGCGCCGTCGGCGACGTTGCCGCGCCCGAAGCCGGGGGTGCGCGCGCCGGCGGAAGGGTGCGCAGAGGCGGGGGAAGCCTCCAGCGGCGTCACGACCTCGACCTCCAGCGGATAACCGGCAGGGCTTTCCCCGGCGTGGGCGTTTGCGACGAGCACGCACAGGGATGCGACGGCGATGGCGGCGGACGCGGCGGCGCGCCGGAGAAAGCCCGTCCGCCGCATCGTCATCCGTCCGCCCTTTGTGACCATGCGTCTAATCGTATGGGCAAACCGGCGTGTTTTCAAGGTCGGGGACGCTTTGCAGGGACGCTTGGGGACGACGTCTCCGCCCGCCCCAGCCCGGGGCGCCGGCCGCCCGCGCGGAACGGGTGTCTTGAACGGACGTCCTCCGACCGGGTAACATCTTCGCTTTATGTGATCGTCGAGACACGGAGGGGGCGGCATGCGGATCAGGTACGGGGTTGTCGGGACGGGGGCGCTGGGCGGCTATTACGGCGGCAGGCTCGCCCAGGCGGGGCGGGAGGTGCATTTCCTGCTGCGCAGCGACTACGGCTTCGTCCGGGAAAACGGGCTGCGGGTCGATTCCGTCAAGGGCGGCTTCCACCTGCCCGCCGTCAACGCCTACGCAACCGTGCGGGAGATGCCCCGGTGCGACGTCGTCCTGGTCTGCATCAAGACCACGGGCAACGCCGCGCTGCCAGGCCTGTTGCGCCCGTTGTTGCATCCGGGCGCCGTCGTGCTGCTCCTGCAGAACGGCCTCGGCGTGGAGGAAGACCTTGCCGCCGCGCTCCCCGGCGTCGCCGTCGCCGGCGGGCTGGCGTTCGTCTGCGCGCAAAAGAAAGGCCCCGGCCACATCGCCCACCTCGACTACGGCGACCTCGACATCGGCGTCCCCGGTGCGACGGGGGCGGACGGCGGCGCGGCGTCTGGCGTCTTGGGGCAGGTGGCCGAGGATCTGCGCGCGGCGGGGGTGCCTGCGAAACTGGCGCCCGACCTCGCCTTCGCGCGCTGGCGCAAGCTGGTCTGGAACGTCCCCTTCAACGGCCTGACGGTGGTCATGGGCGCCACGACAGACCGGCTGGTCGCGCACGAGGCGACGCGCGAGCTGGTGCGGGACGTCATGCTGGAGGTCGTCGGCGGCGCGAACGCCGTCGGCGTGCCCCTCAAGGAGTCGCTGGCGCAGAAGATGATCGACAACACGCTGCAAATGACCCCCTACGCGCCGAGCATGAAACTGGACTGCGACCATCGCCGCCCGATGGAGATAGAGTACATCTACGATCGCCCGGTGGCCGCCGCCGCCCACGCGGGCTTCGACATGCCCAGGACCGCCATGCTCGCCCGCCAGTTGCGCTTCGTCCAGGACTGTTATGGACGGTGAAAAAATCCCCCGCCTGATCGCGCTTGACGGCGGCCTGGACGCCGTCGCGACCATCGTGCGGGCGGTCGCCGACCGGGGCGGCCGCGCCCTGCTGGTGGGGGGGTGCGTGCGCGACGCGCTCCTGGGCGTCCGCCCCAAGGACATCGACATCGAGGTTCACGGCATCGACGCCGAGGCGCTGGAAGGCGTCCTCCGCCGGGATTTCGAGATCATCGCCGTCGGACAGGCGTTCGGCGTGTTCAAGGTCAAGGGGCGCGGCATCGACGTCGCCCTGCCGCGGCGCGAGTCGAAGTCCGGGCGCGGGCATCGCGGCTTCACCGTGCGGGGCGACCCGTTCATGCCGCTCGCCGAAGCCGCCGCGCGGCGGGACTTCACCGTCAACGCGATCTACTGGGACCCGCAGACGGGCGAACTGCTCGACCCGCACGGCGGACGGCGCGACCTCGGCGCGGGGGTGCTGCGCCACACTTCGCCCGCGTTCGCGGAGGATCCGCTGCGGGTGTTGCGGGCGATGCAGTTCGTGGCGCGCTTCGAGCTGACCCCCGCGCCGGAGACGGTCGCGCTCTGCCGCAGCGTCGGGCACGAGGGCTTGCCTGCGGAGCGCGTGTTCGAGGAATGGTCGAAGCTGCTCCTGAAGGGGAGGAAGCCTTCGCTGGGCCTGGGGTTCCTGCGCGACTGCGGCTGGGTGCGCCACTACCCGGAGCTCGAGGCGCTCGTCGGCGTCGCGCAGGATCAAGAGTGGCACCCCGAGGGGGATGTCTGGGCGCACACCATATACAGCCTGGACGCCTTCGCCGAACGCCGGACGGGGGACGGCTGGGAGGACTTGGTCGTCGGGCTGGCGGTGCTCTGCCACGACTTCGGCAAGGCGGTGGCGACGAAGAAAGAGGCGGACGGGCGCTGGCACGCCTACGGGCACGAGGCGGCGGGCGTGCCGCTGGCGCAGGCGTTCTTGGAGCGCATGACGCGCCATCGCGAGCTGATCGAGGCTGTGCTGCCGCTGGTCGAGCTGCATATGCGCCCGCTGGAGCTGTGGCGCGCGAAAGCGGGCGACGCCGCCGTCCGCCGCCTCGCCCGCAAGGCGGGGCGCCTCGACCGCCTCGTGCGCGTGGACGACGCCGACCGGCGCGGACGCCCCCCGCAACGCCCCCAGGAGTCGCCGCAGGGGGTGTGGCTGCTGGAGCGGGCGGCGGCGTTGGCGCTGGAGGACTCCGCGCCCAGGCGGATATTGATGGGGCGGCACCTGGTCGCGCTGGGCCTTGAGCCGGGACCGGGTTTCCGCCCGTTGCTGGACGAGGCGTTCGAGGCGCAGCTCGACGGCGCGTTCGGGGACGATGCGGGGGCGCTCGCTTGGGCGAAGGCCCGCCTAGCCTCAAGGGATGGCGCAACGCGCCGCCCCCGTTGACATCCGGGGGCGAAGCCGGGGCGTCGGCGGCGCCAGAAGGCGCCTCCCCAGGCCTAAGGGCGGGGCGGGATTTGACCATGCGGTCGCGGAGCGCGCCGGTGGGGCGGGGACGTCCGGGGACGGGTGCCCGGCATTGTCAGCCCTTCCCAAACGCAGTATAGTTATCGGACAACGTTTAGAGCCGTCGCGGGCGCGGAGGCGGATAGGGTTCGCACCGGCCAGGCGGCGGCATTGGAGTTTGAAATGGGCTGGGAATACAGCGAGAAGACCAAGCAGCTTTTCATGGACGCCGTGCAGGGCAAGCCCGGCACCCACTTGGGCGAGATCGAGAACCCGGACGGCATGGGGGAGCATGGTTCCATAGCTTGCGGCGACGCCATGCGTTTCACCTTCCGCGTCCGGCGGCATCCGAGCGACCCGACCCAGGACGTGATCACCGAGGCGAAGTACCTCACCTTCGGCTGCACCTCGGCCATCGCCTCGTCCGAGGCGTTGTGCGAGATCATCGAGGCGGGGCAATACACGCCGATCACGGCGCTGAACATCCAGAACAAGGACATCGTGGACTACCTCGAAGGGCTGCCCGAGCAGAAGATCCACTGCTCCGTGATGGGCGCGGAGGCGTTGGAGGCCGCCGTCTACAACTGGGCGCAACGGCGCGGCGTCGATCTGAAGAAGCTGGGCGTGGACATCCACGACGGCGAGACGGAGGACGGGCGCGTCGTCTGCAAGTGCTTCTCCGTCACGGAGCCTTACTTGAAGCGGAAGATCCGCGAGCTGAACCTGCGCACCATCCCGCAGGTCACCGCGGCGCTCAAGGCGGGCGGCGGTTGCATGTCCTGCCATCACGTGCCGGGCGGTCTGCAAGACATCCTTGACGAGGTGTGGGGCGTAAAGGCGGGCGCGGCGGCGGCGAAGCCGATCGTGCCGCTCGCCTCGCTGACCGGGGACGGGACGAAGGATGTCGCGGAGTTCTCCCCGTTCCAGTTCGCCAAGAAGGTCGAGAAGGTCATCGACGAGTTCGTCCGCCCCGGCTTGAAGCGCGACGGCGGCGACATAGAGGTCGTGGACATCAAGGGGACGATGGTCTACTGCTCCCTGCGCGGCGCGTGCAAGGGGTGCGCCGGCGCCACCTACACGATGAAGCTGATGGTGGAGCGCATCCTGAAAGAGCAGGTGGACGAGCGCATCCGCGTCATCGAGGTGTAAGGGTGTAAAGGAAGCGCGACAGAAGGGCGGGAAGGGCGGAAATAGGGGGAGGGGGGAGCGCCATGAAGACAATATATCTCGACAACAACGCCACAACGCGGGTCGCCCCGGAGGTCTACGAGGCGATGGCACCCTATTTCACCGAGGACTATTTCAACCCCAGCTCCATGTACGAGCCGGCGCGCCAGACCAGCCAGGCGCTCGGGGCGGCGCGCAAGGGCGTCGCCGACCGCCTGGGCGGCATCGACCCCAGGGAGGTCATTTTCACCGGCTGCGCCAGCGAGAGCAACAACGCCGCCATCTTCGGCGCGGCGCGCGGCAACCCGGAGCGGCGCCACATCATCACCACCTCGGTCGAGCATCCCGCCGTGATCGAGGTCTGCCGCGAGCTGGAGCGGGAGGGGTACAAGGTCACCTGGCTGGGCGTGGACCGCGACGGCAACCTGAACGTCCGCGAGTTCATCCAGGCGCTCTCACCCGCGACGCTGATGGTCTCCATCATGCACGCCAACAACGAGACGGGGGTGGTGTTCCCCATCGACCAGCTTTCGCGCATCGCCAAGCAGACCGACCCGTCCATCATCTTCCACACGGACGCGACGCAGACCGTGGGCAAGCTCCCCATCGACCTGGTGAGCGGGCTCCCCTACGTGGACATGCTCTCGTTCTCGGGTCACAAGCTGCACGCGCCCAAGGGGGTCGGCGTGCTGTTCCTGCGCAAGGGGACGCGGGTGCGCCCCTACCTTTTCGGCGGGCACCAGGCCGAGGGGCGGCGCGCGGGGACGGAGAACGTCCCCTACATCATCGGCATCAGCAAGGCGTTGGAGCTGGCTACGGAACGCATGGACGAGGACGAGGCGCGCGTCGGGAAGCTGCGCGACCGCTTGGAGGCGGGGTTGATGGAGCGCATCCCCGCCGCGCAGGTCAACGGCAAGGGGGCGGAGCGCCTGCCGAACACGCTCAACATCGCCTTCCACTACATCGAGGGGGAGGGGATGCTGTTCCAGCTCAGCGGCCTCGGCATCTGCGCGTCCAGCGGCTCGGCATGCACGTCGGGGTCGCTGGAGCCGTCGCACGTCCTGCGCGCCATGAAGGTGCCCTTCACCGCCATCCACGGCTCCCTCCGCTTCAGCCTGAGCCGCTACAACACCGAGGATGAGATCGACTACGTGCTGGAGCACCTCCCGAAGGTGGTGGCGAACCTGCGCAAGCTCTCCCCGTACTGGGACAACGAGAAGAACGCCCCGCGCGCGGACGCCGACGCGCGCCTCGGCCAGACGCACCTGAAATAAGGGGAACCTTCCCAAAGCTTGTTCGCCCCGTCCATCGACGCGCCGCGATGCGTATGAGGGAGCTTTTGGCAACGATTTGATTGCTGTTCGCTCCATTTTTCTCCCGTGCTTCGACACTCCCGACTACACTTTTCTCCTCGCTTCATGGTCATAAAGATACACTTCTCTCCCACTGCGGCAACACCCTTTTTCACCTCTTATGGGAATCCGTCTGGTAAAATGACCGATTGCTTTTCCAAGGCGGCGGGTGCGGCAGGTATGGCGCAGGCGCGATACGGGCATAATAATTCGCAAGGAGAATCATGGCGAACGACAAGGCAGGCGTAAAAAAGACACTGAAACTGGGGCTTCCCAAGGGGAGTTTGCAGGAATCCACCATCGAGCTGTTCCGCAAAGCGGGCATCCGCATCTCCTCCAGCGACCGCTCGTACTTCCCCTACTGCGACGACGAGGAGATCGAGATCATGCTCATCCGCTCGCAGGAGATGGGCAAGTACGTCCAGAACGGCTTGTTCGACGCAGGCATCACCGGGCAGGATTGGATTCTGGAGACCGGCGCGCGCGTCAAGGAGATCTGCGAGCTGGTCTATGGCAAGTCCGGCTTCAAGCCGGTGCGCTGGGTGCTGGCGGTGCCGGAGAAATCGAAGATCAACTCGGTCGAAGACCTCGAAGGCAAGACCGTCGCCACGGAGCTGGTCAACTTCGTGAAGAAGTTCTTGGCGAAGAACAAGGTCAAAGCCAACGTCGAATATTCATGGGGGGCGACCGAGGCCAAGGCGGGGATATTGGTGGACGCCATCGTGGAACTGACCGAGACCGGGCGGTCGCTGCGCGCCAACCAGCTCCGCATCGTCCAAGACGTGCTCGCCTCGACCACCCGCTTCATCGCCAACAAGGAGGCGTGGGCGGACCCGTGGAAGCGCGAGAAGATGGAGAACGTCGCCATCCTGCTCAAAGGGGCGCTGGCAGCCGAGGGGATGGTCGGCCTGAAGATGAACCTCCCGCAGAGGGAGCTGGAAAAAGTCATGGGGCTGCTCCCCGCGCTGCGGCATCCGACCGTGAGTCCGCTGGCGCAGTCGGGCTGGATAGCCGTCGAGATCGTCGTGGAGGAGAAGGTCGTCAAGCGCCTCATCCCCGAGTTGAAGCGGGCGGGCGCCGAGGGGATCATCGAATACACGCTGAACAAGCTGATAGCGTAAAGGGCGAGGTTTGCGCGGCGGGGCGGTCTGGCCGCGCCCGCAAACGATCAGAGCCGCAACGGCGCGTCCGGCGCATGCGCCCCACATCAAAGCATTCATCATCTTCTAGCAGAAGGAACCATGGCCACTCATCGCGAAAACATCTTGATCCTCGATTTCGGTTCGCAGTACACCCAACTGATCGCGCGGCGCGTCCGGGAGCTGTCGGTCTATTGCGAGATCGCCCCCTTCCACGCCGCCATGGAGAAGATCGCCTCGGCGCAGCCCACGGGCATCATCCTTTCGGGCGGCCCCGACTCGGTCTGCCGCGAAGGCAGCCCGTCGCTCCCCCGCGAGGCTTTCGAGACCGGCATCCCCACCCTCGGCATTTGCTACGGCCTGCAGCTCATGGCGCAGACGCTGGGCGGACGCGTCGTTCCCGGCGGCGACCGGCGTGAGTTCGGCAAGGCGACGGTCGAGGTGCGCGACGAAGACACGTTGTTCCGCGACCTGCCCGCGCAGTTCCAAAAACGGTTCCAAGCCTGGATGAGCCACGGCGACCGCGTCGTCGAGCTGCCTCCCGGCTTCCGCGTCCTTGCCGAGTCGGGCGGCGGCGACGACTCCATCCTGGCGGCGGCGGCCGACGAGGGGCGCAAGCTCTGGGGGTTGCAGTTCCACCCGGAGGTGGTCCACAGCCTCTGCGGCAGGGAGGTGCTGGAGAACTTCCTGGTGCGCGCCTGCGGCTGCCGGCGCGACTGGACGATGTCGGCGTTCATCGAATCGACCGTGCGCCAGCTCGCCGAAACCATCGGATCGGAACGCACCGCCATCTGCGGCCTTTCGGGGGGCGTCGATTCCACCGTCGCGGCACTCTTGGTGCAGAAGGCGATCGGCGACCGGCTGACCTGCGTCTTCGTAGACAACGGGCTGTTGCGCAAGGACGAGTTCCGCACGGTGCTGGAGATGTACCGGGAGAACCTCAAGCTGAAGGTGGTCGGGGTGGACGCGGGCGAGCGCTTCCTCGGCAAGTTGCGGGACGTGGAGGAGCCGGAGCGCAAGCGCAAGATCATCGGCGAGGAGTTCATCCGCGTCTTCGAGGCGCAGGCGCGGGAGCTGGGCAACCCGCCGTTCCTGGTGCAGGGGACGCTCTATCCCGACGTGATCGAATCGACCTCGGTGCGGGGGCCGTCGGCGGTCATCAAGTCGCACCACAACGTGGGCGGGCTGCCGCGCGACGTGAACTTCACCCTGGTGGAGCCGTTGCGCGAGCTGTTCAAGGACGAGGTGCGCAAGGTCGGCGAGGAGCTGGGCATGGACCCGCGCTTCGTCTGGCGGCAGCCGTTCCCCGGGCCGGGGCTGGCGGTGCGCATCCTGGGCGCGGTGACCGACGAGCGCCTGGCGGTGCTGCGCGAGGCGGACGCCATCTTGCGCGAGGAGCTGGCGCGCGCCGGGCTCGAACGGGAGATATGGCAGGCGTTCGCGGTGCTGCTGCCCATCCGCTCGGTGGGGGTGATGGGCGACGACCGGACGTACGAGAACGTCGCTGCCCTGCGCATGGTGACGAGCATGGACGGGATGACCGCCGACTGGGCGCGCATCCCCCACGAGGTGATGGAGCGCATCTCCACCCGCATCGTGAACGAGGTGCGCGGCATCAACCGCGTGGTCTACGACGTGACGAGCAAGCCCCCCGGCACCATCGAGTGGGAATAAGGAGAGCAATTAACCATGCCGGACAACAGGAAAGAGCAGGAACGCGCCGAGCTGCATCGCACCATTTGGGGAATCGCCAACGACTTGCGCGGAAGTGTGGACGGATGGGACTTCAAACAGTACGTCCTCGGCATGCTGTTCTATCGCTATATCTCCGAGAACATCACCGCCTATATCAATAAGGGTGAGCACGATGCGGGTGACGTAGATTTCAGCTATGCTGAGCTTTCCGATATGGAGGCCGAATAAGCCCGCGAAGACCTCGTGAAGACCAAAGGCTTTTTCATCCCAAGATCATTAAGGAGATTGATTGATATGGGAAGTCAGGATATTCGGTGGAAGCAGCGGTTCGAGAACTATTCGAAGGCGTGCGCGCTATTGGCGGAAATAAGCGACTATGAACTTGAATCGACGCCGGCGATCATACGTGAGGGATTCATCCAAAGGTTTGAAGTGGCGTTTGATTTGGCTTGGAAAACCACAAAAGACTATTTGCTGTATCTAGGTCATGACGTGCAGCCATCGCCGCGAACAGTGATCAAAGAGGCATTTGCCGCCAAGGTCATTGAGGACGGACAGGCGTTCGTTGATATGTTGGAAGCGCGCAACCAAATGTCGCATCGCTATGATGAGGCAACGTTCGACACGATTTTCTCGCAAATCAAAACCGAATTCTATCCAGCGCTTGAAAAGTTACGGGAATATCTTGAAGGATGCCAAGCATGAACATCGGGATTTCGAAAGATCACAAAGGACGCATCATTGACACTCTGATCAAACATGGCGTATCAAGAGCAGTCGTGTTTGGTTCACGGGCGAAAGGCGACTGGCACGAAAACTCGGACATCGACATCGCTGTATTTGGCGATGTGAATATCGGTGCGCTTTCTGACGAACTCGAGGAGCTTCCAATCCCCAACAAATTTGATGTGATCGGCTACGAAAGCATCACGCACGTACCTCTGCGAGAACATATTGACCGTGTAGGTATCGAAATTTACGCTCGAGAGAGCA
This sequence comes from Acidobacteriota bacterium, assembly GCA_031271905.1. GTDB lineage: Bacteria > Acidobacteriota > UBA6911 > UBA6911 > UBA6911 > UBA6911. Next base: position 16,474 of record JAISUT010000012.1, on the reverse strand, counting down.
AGGGAACGAGCAGGGCGGAAAAGCCAGAGCTGAGTACGGTAGAGGATTGCTCAAAGAGCTATCGGATTATTTGAACGATCGTTTTGGTAAAGGCTTCTCAGTAACGACGTTGAAGAATGCGCGAAAGTTCTATCAAGTGTATGCCCCGTCGATTGAGCATGATTCGCCTGTTGGCTTATTGGATGGCGCAAAAGGGCAAGCAATGCTTGCCGAATTCGACGATGCAGCACAGCTGAAATCGCGATGCAGTACAGCTGAAATCGCAAGCAATGCTTGCTGAATTCAGCCCGTTCAAACTGAGCTGGTCGCATTATTTGATTTTGATGAGAATCAAGAACATTCAAGAGCGCCAGTTCTATGAAATCGAAGCGTACAACCAGCAGTGGGATTACCGCAGGTTACAAGACGAATATAACAGCAGTCTTGCGCGGGAAACCGCCGAGTCTGACGATGAGTAAGCGGAGGTGATGGCAAATGCGCTGATAACAGGGACGTCCGCATCGGCAACTTCGGCAACTAAAGATTTCCTTGGCATCCGCCGATAGGATTGTGGAATGCGGGCGCTCCGCACTTTCGACGAAGCCGCTCTTGTCCTCGCCCTCTTTGCCGTGCAGGGGCATGCGGAAGCTGGAACGGGGCGGGGTGCCGGAAAATGCAGCTTATGCTCCTCATCCATTCCGTGGCGAACCGTCAGCGGGGTTCGAATGCGTGGGGTCAAAGCCCGAAACAGACGTGTTGAAAACGAACCCTGCCATGACAGGAATCGCGTCATGTGGCATGCGGCGGGAGGAGAGACCTTGGACTTGAATAGAGCATGGGTGTTTTTATCGCTGACGGCGGCTGTCTTGTTTTCGGCGTCATGTTCTAAGCCCCCGAACGTCGCAGACAAGACCGTCGCCCCCGAAATCCATGAGAAGTCGGAAGGCGCGACTGCCGGTCAAAACGACCAGGCGCAAACGGCGACCGTGGAAAAGGAGCGGGAAGCGCCTGACGACGCCACAGCCGCGTCAAATCCAGCCGCGCAGCCAGCGGCGGAATCCGAAGCGACGATAAGAAAGCGTCTGGAATCCGGGGAGATGGCGGCAATCGTGGCGCTGCAGGCATATGGCACGGCGCAAATCGACTATTCCGGAGTCCACGAAGGATGGCGGTTCGGGACGCTGGCGGACCTGGTCGCCGAACAATATCTGGATGCGAAGTGGCTGTCGTCGAATGGATTTGGCGGCTACCGGTTCGAGGAAGACCCGGCGGGGCCGCCCAAGACGTTCATGATAGCCGCCCGCCCGGTCACCCCGAATCGCACCGGACGCTATAGCTACACCATGACGACGGACATGGTCGTCCGTTATGCGAGCGGCCCGCCCGGCGTCAAACCCGGCGATTATGTCCGAGACACCCTCCCGTCGCCGACCATGCAGTCCCGCGAAATGGCCGCCATACAGGCGTTGCAATACGTTGCGCAATCCATGCTGATCTACGCCGTGTCCTCCGGCGGACGGAACTTCACGACGTTGGCGCGCCTGGTGAATGATGGGTATCTGGATGAGAGGCACCTGTCACCGGACGGATTTAACGGCTACCGGTTCGAGGAAAACACGGCGGGGCTGCCAAAATCCTTCGAGGTCATAGCCAGGCCGATCAAACCCAACCACACCGGGCGCTACAGCTACAGCATTAGCAATGACCATGTCGTCCGCTATGTGAACGGTCCGACGGGTTTCAAACCTGGCGATTATGTCAGAGACACCCTCCCCTCGGCGACGATGGAGTCGCGCGAAATGGCCGCCATATCGGCGTTGCAATCGTATGTAAGCGCCCAGCACACGCATGCCCTCGTCAACAGAGCGGACTACGCGACGCTGGCGCAGTTGGTGCACGAACATCATCTGAATGAAAGATATCTATCGGAAGACGGATTCAACGGTTATCGCTACACGGAGAACGCCGCAGGCCTCCCGAAAGCATACGAGCTGATCGCCAGACCGGTCTCCCCCAATAAAACCGGACGCTACGCCTATAGTGTCAAGGAGGATGGAGTGATCCGTTACGTGAGCGGCCCGCCCGGCGTCAAACCCGGCGATTATGTCCGAGACACCCTCCCCTCGGCGAGCAGGCAGTCGCGCGAAATGGCCGCCATATCGGCGTTGCGCGCACTGGGATCCGCCCAAACCTCCTATTCCATCCAGAACTCGAATAACTTCACGACGCTGGGGGAACTGGTCGCTGAAAAATTTATTGACGAAAGGTATTCGGGGCCGGACGGGTTTAACGGCTATCGCTTCACGGAAGATCCGACGCTGCCGCCCAATTCTTTTAAGTTCGTCGCCCAACCGATCAAACCCAACGTCTCCGGGCGCTATGTCTATAGCTTGGGGGTAGACACGGTTGTCCGCTATGTCGATGGACCGCCTGGCACCAAGGCGGGCGATGTCGTAGACCGGTAGCCTATGGCGACTCCGACCTCATACATGGATACGGAAGGTGGTTGGTTGACCGCGCCCGCCGACCCTCTGACCAAAATCTACGTCGAACCCACCAGCCGCTGCAACCTGAACTGCGTGACCTGCATCCGGCACTCGTGGGACGAACCGTTCGAAGACCTGCCGTGGCCTGCGTACCAGGCGCTTATCGACGGGCTGGCGGGCTTCCCCGAAGCCAAGACCGTCGCCTTCGCCGGTTTCGGCGAGTCGCTGTGCCATCCGCGATTCCCCGACATGGTCCGCCTCGCCCATGAACGCGGGCTGCGGACCGAGATGACGAGCAACGCCTTGCTGCTCGCCCCGCCTATGGCTGAACGGCTCGCCGACGCCGGACTCGACCAGATCACCGTCTCCATAGACGGGACTTCCGACGAATCGCTCGCCGCCGTCCGTCCGGGCGCGTCGCTGGGAAAGATCGTCGGAAACGTGAAAGGACTCCGCCGCCGGTGCGAGCAAGGCCGCGCCGAGCCGCTGCGGATAGGCATCGAGTTCGTGGCGATGCAAAGCAACATCCGCGAGATGCCCGCCTTGCAAAAAATCGCCGAAGAAATCCAGGCGTCCTACGTCATCGTCTCAAACGTGCTGCCATACACCGCCGAATTGCAGGGCGAGATACTCTACGACTTGGAACCGACCAGCTACGAAGGGGCGGGGAACGAACGCAACCCCCATTGGCACCTCCCGAAGATGGACTGGCGGCGGGACACGATGGACGCCGTGGCAGCCATCGCGAGCGAGCGGGCCAACCTGCACTATCTGGACATCGACCTGAACCTGCGCAACAACTACTGCCCGTTCATAAGGCCGGGGAGCCTGGCATTGTCGTGCCACGGCGAGGTCTGCCCCTGCCCGCCCCTGCTGCATTCCTACACCTGCTATCTCCGGGGCTGGAAGAAGTCGTTCCGGCGTTGCGTGTACGGCGATTTGAAGGAACAGCCGCTGGAGGCGATCTGGCGGGCGCCGGAATATGCGGCCTTCCGCGACCGGGTGCGGAAGTTCGAGTTCTCCCCCTGCGTCGACTGCGGCGGTTGCGAGGACTCCGAGAAGAACGAGAAGGACTGCCAAGGGAATCCATTCCCCGTCTGCGGCGACTGCCTCTGGGCGCGGGGCGTCCTACGCTGCGCCTGACCACCAAATTCGCCCCCGTGTTTGGCAAGGCCGAAGGCAGGGATGAATCCCCGTCCGCAAGGGGATCGGATCGGCGCCGCATTGGAGAGCGGCACCCCCACTTTCATATCGAGAAGTGCTTCATCGCCGGCATCCCGATCGGGTAGACGTTGAACCCCATGTCGAAGAGCCTCCGGTGCTCCAGGATGTTGCGCCCGTCGAAGACGAACGCCGGCTTCTCCATCGAATCGTATATCTTCCCCCAGTCCAGCTCGCGGTAGAGCGCCCATTCCGTGACGACGGCGACGGCATGGGCGCCGGCCGCGGCCTCGTAGGGGTCTTCCACCAACTCCACGCGGTCGAGGGCGTCGGCGAGATCCGCCTTGGCGTTGCCCAGCGCCTTGGGGTCGGTGATCACCAGCCGCGCCCGCTCCTCCAGCAGCATCCGCGAGATGTACAGCGCCGGGGTCTCGCGCGTGTCGCCGGTGTCCGCCTTGAAGGCGAAGCCGAAAAGCGCGATGCGCTTGCCCACGATGGTGTTGAACATGCCGCGAACCATGGCGCGGACGAAGCGCGTCTCCTGGTAGTCGTTCATCTGCAAGACCGACTCCCAGTAGCGCGCCACCTCGTTCAGGCCGTAGGACTCGCAGATGTAGACGAGGTTCAGGATGTCCTTCTTGAAGCATGAGCCGCCGAAGCCCACGCTGGCGTTCAGGAAGCGCGCCCCCAGGCGCGAGTCGGCGCCGATCACGCGCGCCACCTCCGCCACGCTGGCGTCAGTCCTCTCGCAGAGGGCGGAGATGCTGTTGATGGAGGAGATGCGCTGCGCCAGGAAGGCGTTCGCCACCAGCTTGGAGAGCTCCGAGCTCCAGACGTTGGTGGTGAGTATCCGCCCGCGCGGCACCCAGTGGGCGTAGATGTCGACGACCTCCCGGCACGCCGCATCCCCCGCCTCCGTCTGCTGCGCGCCGATCAGCACGCGATCCGGCTCCAGCAAATCCTTGACCGCCGTCCCCTCGGCGAGGAACTCCGGGTTGGACACGACCTCGAAGTGGATGCCCCGGCTGTTGGCGTTCAGGATGCTCTCCATGGTCGAGGCGGTCCTCACCGGCAAGGTGCTCTTCTCGATGACGACCTTGGAGGCGGTGGACTCCTGCAATATCTCCCGGGCGACCTTCTCCCAATACTGCAAGTCCGCCGCCTTGCCCGCCCCTTCGCCAAAGGTCTTGGTCGGCGTGTTGACCGAGACGAAGATGATCTCCGACTCGCGGATGGCGGCCTTGATGTCGGTGGAGAAGAAAAGGTTGCGCCCCCGCGCGGCCTTGACGACTTCCAGCAGGCCGGGTTCGTAGATGGGCAGGTCGTCCGTCTGCCAGGCGTCGATGCGGGATGCGTTGACATCCACGACGGTGACTTTGTATTCGGGGCACTTCATGGCGATGACCGCCATCGTCGGACCGCCGATGTATCCTGCCCCGATGCAGGCAATTCGTTTCGAGAACATGGTGTTTGCTTGCGACCTCCAAGAATCGCGCCCATCGCCGGACGGACGACAATGCCATAAAACATGATAATCGGCGGAAAGTCGCAACTTCCCCCCCATTTTTCGCGTGAAAATATGGCATGATTCCCCTGTCTTTGCCATCGATTTCAGGTGTCGCCGTGGATTTTGAAAGCTGTTTCGGGTTTTGGAAGTTGTCTTAAAGATCGAAGGAGGAATCAGCCCGGGGGCGGGCCGGCAACGCGCATCCGCCATTGCCGCCCCGTCCGCTCCCGGCGGGGAAATGTTGAAGAAACTCTATTCGTCGCCCTATCTCGTCCGTATCGTCCCTTTCGCCGCCTTCGTCGCCCTGACGCTGATCCAGGGGGAGTTCGGCGACGCCGGACAGTATTGGATATACACGGCCAAGACGCTCCTCGGCGCGTGGCTGCTCTGGCTGGTGCGCAAGCACGTCGCGGAGATGCGGTGGAGCTTTTCCTGGGAGGCGGCGGCGGTCGGCGTCGCCGTATTCCTGGCATGGGTGGGCCTGGACGGCATGTACCCCATGCTGATGGAGCGCTCCGGCTCGTTCAACCCCGTGAAATCCTACGGCGGGGGGAGCCCGATGGCGCTGGCTTTCATCGCCGTGCGCATCCTCGGCTCCACGCTGGTGGTGCCGCCGCTGGAGGAGGTGTTCTACCGCTCCTTCGCCTACCGCTGGCTGGTCAAGCCCGACTTCGCCAGCGTCCCCCTAGGCGCCTTCCGCTGGTGGGCGTTCCTGGTCGTCGGCGTCGTCTTCGGCCTCAACCACTTCGAGTGGTTACCGGGCATCCTCTGCGCCTTCGCCTACCAGGGGCTGGTCTGCCGGAAGGGGCGCCTGGGGGACGCCATGGCCGCCCACGCGATCACCAACCTCCTGCTCGGCGCCTGGGTGGTCTGGAAGGACGCATGGCAGTTCTGGTAGGGCGCGGGCGCCCGTCGTGGCCAAGAATCGCATCATCGCTATAGCATCAAGGGATTGTTGGCGATATTATTTCAATTGTCATGTTTGTCATACGCAGGGCGATTCATCTGTTTGGGATAACAAAAAGAGGGCGCCTGCAAAAAACCTAGCAGACAAGGTGCGCCGCAGCGGGAAAAGCGGGATCGGTCTAGCCGGGCGGCCGTCCTCACGCGAGGCGGTTGCGCAACGTCCGTCGTTCCCGCAGGCGTCCAAGAGTTTCGGAGGGTTCAATGCCATCGAGTAAGCCAGTGCGCGTCATCGCGGTCATCATGTGCGCCGCTTTCCTGTCGTCCGTGTTCCACGCCTGTTCCAAAGACCCAGCCGCCTACCTCGAGGAAGGCAAGAAGTACGCGGACGAGGGGAAGTACAAAGAGGCCATGATCGAGTTCCAGAACGCCCTCAAGAAAAACCCCCGCTTTCCAGAGGCGCATTACCAGATGGGGCTCGTCTACATGAAGGTCGGCGCCTACCCCGACGCCTTGCAGGAGATGCAGACGACCGTCGGCGCGGATCAGAACCACACCAACGCGCAACTCCGGGCGGGCATCCTCCTGCTGTTGCAGAAAAAGTTCGACGAGGCGCGCGCCAAGGCGGACATAGTCCTCAAGAAATTCCCAAACAACATCGATGCGCAGTTCCTCCAGGCGAACGCCTACTCCGGGATGCTCCAGATCAACGACTCGATCTTGGAAATCCGCAAAAGCATGGAGCAAGACCCGCAGTTGATGGCACCGCTCCAACTGCTGGTGCCGAACCCCGCCGAAGACCCGAAGCTGGACTTGCAAAAAGCCGAGGGGATGTATCGCGACATCGTCGCCGCCAACCGCCGTTCCATCGAGGCGTACCTCGCCCTGGGGAACTTCTACATGGTGCGCAACCGGATGTCCGAGGCCGAGACGCAATACAAAGAGGCGCTCGACATCAACCCGCAGTCCCGCGACGCCGTCTCCGCCCTCGGTTACTTCTACATGCAGAACAAGCGGCTGGGCGAAGCCGAGGCGCAGTTCAAAAGGTACGTGGACCTGTGCAAGGGCGACCCGGACTGGAAGGTCGTGCTCCCCGACTTCTACCTCGCCACCGGGGAGATCGACCGGGGCATCGACCTTCTGCTCAAAATGGTCTCCGCGACCCCCGACAACAGCGTGTTCAAGCGGCGCCTGGCGACCGTCTACTTCAGCCAGCAGGCGTTCGACAAGGCGGACAAGCTCGCCGACGAGCTGATCGCCAAGGACCCCGAGGACGCGACCGCGCAACTCATGAAGGGGCGCATCCTGCTGATCCAGCGCAAGACCGCCGACGCCATCCCCCACCTGAAGGCCGTGGTGAGCGCACGGCCCGCCTCGGCGCAGGCGCGCTACTACCTGGGCATGGCGTACTTGCAGAACAACGAACCGTCCAACGCCGCGCCTGAGCTGGAGATCGCCGTCGCCATGGATCCCTCCCTGCACCGGGCGCAACTGGCGCTGGCGAACCTGAAGCTGACGTCGGGGAACCCGGACGAGGCCATCCAGCTCGCGCAGAAGGCGTTGGACCAGAACCAGGGGCTGGACGAGGCGCGGCTGATCCTGGGGAGCGCGTTGCTCGCCAAGAAGGACTACCAGAGGGCGGCGCCCCAGTTGCAGGCGTTCGTCCACGCGAACCCCGACAACGTCATCGGCTTGCAGCAACTGGGCATGCTGCACCTGGCCGAGGGGAACTTCGCGGCGGCCGAGGCGCGGTTCGAGGACGCCCTGCGCACCGACCCGGAGAGCCTGGCGGTGGCGGCGTCCCTCGCCGACCTGTACGTGCGGCAGAACCAGCACGAGAAGGCCATACAGCGCCTGAACCAGATGTTGTCCGCCTACCCCCGGCAGACCCGCCTGCACGAGATCCTGGGGCAGGTCTACCTGAGCCAGAAGAACACCGCGAAGGCCGAGGCGGAGTACAAGGCGGCGGCGGCGGCAAACCCGAAGAACGCCGACACCCAGCTCGCCCTGGCGCAGTTTTACCAGTCCACCGGCCAGCAGGACAAGGGCGTCGCGGCGATCCAGGCGTTCCTGAAGACGAACCCGGACAACACCAGCGCCCGCCTGTACCTCGCCCGGATGCATATGGGCAAGAAAGACTACGGCAAGGCGATAACGACCGTCGATGAAATCCTGAAGGTCAACGCCAAGGATGTGAACGCGCTCCTCATCCGCGGGCAGATCCTCATGATGCAGAACAAGAACCAGGACGCCGTCAACACGTTGCAGGACGCGGTCACGGCGGCACCCACCTCCCAGGAGGCCCGTTACTTCCTGGGCTTGGCGGCGGAACAGGCGGGCGACAAGCGGCGCGCGGAGCGGGAATGGTCTTCGGCGGTCAACGGCGGCAGCCAGTACGTCCCGATCTACCTGTCCCTGGCGAACCTGAAGCTGGACAACGGGGATGCCGAGGCGGCTATACGCTACGGCCAGCAGGCGCTGGAGCTGGATCCGTCGGCGGTGGACGCGCGGCGGATCATCGGCAAGGCGTTCGGCAGCAGGCGCGACTACACCCGCGCCATCGCCGAGCTGGAAAGTTTCGTGAAGGCGCGCCCCAACGACGCCGACGCCCTGCTGGGGCTCGGGCAGGCGTACGAGGAGCAGGGGAACCTCGCGGAGGCGGAAAGCCGCTACAACGCCGCCATCGCGAACAACCCCCGGCAGACCCAGGCGCTGACCGCCCTGGTCGGCCTGTACGTGCGGCAAAACCAGCCCGAGAAGGCCATACAGCGCGTCAACCAGGAGAAGAACCGCGGCTTGGACAACTCCAAATACCACGACCTGCTGGGGCGCATCTACCTCGGCAAGGACGACCTGGGGAAGGCCGAGGCCGAGTTCAAGCAAGCGGTCGCCCTCGACCCCAAGAACCCGACTTACCGCCGCGCCCTGGCAGACTTCTACACCGCGACCCAAAAGCCGGGAAAGGCGGAGGAGATACTGCTGGCGCTGGTGAAGGAAAACCCCAGGGACATGGACATCCGCAAGAAGCTCATCGGCTCCTACGTGAACCAGAACGCCGCCGACAAGGCGCTCAAAGCCATCGACGACACGTTGAAGGACTATCCGAAGGAAACCGACGTGCGCCTGCTCAAGGCGCAGATCCTGATGTCGCAGAACAAGACGGACGACGCGATCAAAGAGGTGCAGACCGCCCTGTCGAACAACCACAACTCGAAAGAGGCGAACTACCTCCTGGGCATGGCGTACATGCGGACGGGCAAGCGGGCGCAGGCGGAGTCCGCCTGGAACTCCGCGTTGCGCATAGACGCCCGGTACATCCCGGCGTACCAGGCGCTGGCGCAACTCAAACTGGAAGACGGCGACATCGACTCGGCGCTGCAATATGGCAGGACGGCGCTGAAGGCCGACCCCAACGCGGTGGAGATGCGCCTGCTGCTGGGCGAGAGCCTGCTGGGGAAGGGCTTCAACAAGGAGGCGCTCGCCGAGCTCGAATCGTATGTGCGCGTCCGGCCTGCGGACGACCACGGGTTGCAACAGTTGGGGCTGGCGCAGTTGAAGACGGGGAACACCGCCGCCGGCGAGGCGAACCTGAACGCCGCATTGCAACGCAACCCCGCCAACGCGGGGGCCTTGCAGACGCTGGTCGCCCTCGACCTGCAACGCAAGCAGCCGGACAAGGCGGTGGCGCGCGTCAACGCACAGCTCCAGAAGGCGCCGAAGTCGGCGGACATGTATGAGCTGCTGGGGCAGCTCTACATCACGCAGAAATCCTACGCCCAGGCCGTCCCCGCATTGCAAAAAGCCATCGCGGAGAACCCGAATTCGGCATCCGCCCATATGTACCTGGGGACGGTCTATGAGCACCAGAAGGATTTCGAAAAGGCGAAGTCCCACTACCGGAGCGCCCTGAAGGCCGACCCCGGCCGGGCGGACGCAGCCAACAACCTCGCCTACCTGCTCGTGGAGACGAACGGCGACCTGGACGAGGCGTTCAGGCTGGCGCAACAGGCGTATGAGAAGCTACAGCGGTCTCATGCGGCGGCCGACACCATGGCGTGGGTCTACTACAAGCGCGGCGCCTACCGGTCGGCGATAGAGCTGCTCGAGGACTGCGTCCAGAAAGACGCTTCCAACGCCGGCTACTACTACCACCTGGGCATGGCATACTACAAGGTCAACAACCCGCAGAAGGCGAAGGACGCCTTGGCGAAGGCGTTGAGCCTGGATCCGGGCCTGCCGCAGTCGTCCGAGGTGAAGGGCATCATCTCCCGGCTGTGACCTGGCGCATCGGCGGGCGGGGCGCGGGGGCGCCTCGCCCGCCCCCTCTCCGCTACGAACGGGATCGGACGACGACCAGTCGCATCCCGGCTGCGAGAGCGCCCGCCATCCCCGGCTCGGCGTCCTCGAACACCAGGCATTTCTCCGGGGCCACCCCCATCAGACCGGCGGCATAGAGGAAGATGTCGGGCGCGGGTTTGCCGCGCGCCACCATGTCGGGCGTGACGATGCGTCCTCCAAAGACGCCGTCCATGCCGATGAGCCGCAACGTCTCGCGGACGACCTCCGGGAACCCGCCAGAGGCGACGGCGACCGGGAACCCGTCGGCGGCGGCGCGGCGGGCGAAGTCGCACACCGGCGGGATGGGCTGGACGCCGGGCAGCTCCCCCATGAAAAGCCCCTCCTTGTATGCGGCGATCTCGTCGTAGTCGTAGCTGGTCCCGTATTCCTCGTTGAGCACGGCGACGATCTTGGACGTGGCGATGCCCCCCATGCTGTAGAACTTGTCCTCGGTGAAGTCGAAGGGCGTGTGGAAGTCCTCGAACGCCTGACGCCAGGCGCGATAGTGGAGCGGCATGGTGTCGGCCAGCGTGCCGTCGCAGTCGAAGATGTAGCCGGCGAAATCCCCGGCGGGAATCTCAAGTCTCATTTCAATTCATTCCTGAGCCGATTGCAAAACCCCAGCCGAAGAAGGAACAATGAACGGTTTTGTTGCAAGTGGCTGAAAAGCATTATATTATGGGTTTCCAATCGCCAAAAAGGAGACTTGTGGCAACCATGCTTTTCAGCCTGAAGCGAAGTATACAACAATATCTGATCCCGTACATGGAAGAAGTGACCGGCCCGCTGACGGAAAAGGAGCTGGAGTTGATTGACACCGACCTCAACACCGAGAACATTGATTACGCCGTTCATACGGTACAGCGGAGCCGACGGCTGACGGACGCCGCGAGCCGACTGTCCGAATTCCGACGTTTCCGGCAAGCAGACCGAACCCGCGCAGCTTGACCTGCCCGCAAGGTCTTTTCCCCTGTCGTTTTTTCTGGGAAACGCTCCGCTTTGCGGATAAAATCATCGACTTTGGGCGGTTTGGGCCCGGGGCATGGCGAGATGGCGGCACGGATTCCGGTATTGGAGATTTTGCGCAACTCCGCACAGGCGCTCATGCGCAACTGGGGGCGGGCCGTGCTGACCTCTTTGAGCATGGTCGTCGGCACGGCGTCGCTCGTGCTGGTGGTGGTGGTCGGCATCAGCGGACGCGCCTACACCTTGGAACAGATCCGGGGCGTGGGCACGAACCTGGTATCCATCAGCAACGAGGGGGCGCCCCAGGCCGAGCGCATCAACTTCGACGACTTGGACGCCATCCGCACGGAGATCCCCGGCATCCAGAGCGCGGCGGCAGTGGTGGTCGCGCAACCCTCGCTGACGATGGACGGGCTGACCCACCGGGTGACGCTGATCGGCACTTCGCCCGAATACCAGACCGTGCGCAACATCCAGGTCGTGCGGGGATACTTCCTGGACGAGAACGACCTGAAGTTCCGCAACAAGGTCTGCCTAGTGACCGAACCGTTCGACGAGAAGTTGCGGCGCGACCCGTTCTACGACGGCCATGTGACGCTCTTCGGCATCCGCTTCAAGGTCATCGGCGTCTTCCGGGAGCGGGTCAACACCTTCGGGCAGACCGAGGTGGTCGACTTCAGCGCCATCGCCCCGGTCTCCGTCGTGCGCTTCTTCAAGTCGAACGACACCATCGACTTCCTCTATGTCTCGGCGAAGGCGATGGCAATCGTCCCGCAGGTGTCCGCGGCCGTCAAATCGCTGCTGGTCAGCCGCCACCGCAACCAGTCCTTCTACCGGGTGGACAACCTTGCCGCCATTCTGGACGCGGCAGACAAGATCAGCCTGGGGCTGACGCTCGTGCTGCTGGTCATCGCGGCGATCTCCTTGGTTTCGAGCGGCATCAGCATCATGAACGTCATGCTTATCACCGTCACGGAGCGGACGCGGGAGATAGGCATCAAAAAAGCCATGGGCGCGTTGCGGCGGGTGCTTTTGACCGAGTTCCTCGTGGAAGCCCTGATCCTCAGTTGCGGCGGCGGCATGGTCGGCATCCTGCTGGGGGTCGCCGCGCCGTTCTCCGTGCGTTTTTTCACCACGGCGGTGCAGATAGAAATCCCTGTCGCCGCCGTCGCATTGGGCTTCGGCGTCACGTTGCTGGTCGGCCTGACGTTCGGCATGTTGCCGGCCCTGCGCGCCTCCCGCATGAATCCCGTCGAAGCGCTTCGCTACGAGTGACCGCGGGAAAACATAAGCAACAGGAGTCCGGCCGTGAGAAAAAACCTGCCGTGGGCGCTGTTCGCCCTGTATCTGACGCTGGCCGGAAGCTATTGGGGGCTGGAGCTGGACAGCTTCGTCGGCGACCTCCCCTTTTTCCGGCTGGGCACGCTGCTTCTGGCCGCCGACGTTTTTTTCGTCCCATTGCTGCCCCTGTTCTTTTACGTCCTCACGGCCTCCGCCCCCGCGTTGCCGCGCCGCCGCGCCCTGCTTGCGGCCGTCCGGGGGCTGAACGCCCTGTATCTGTTGCTTGTCATCTTTTTCGCGGTGTACAAATCCGTCCGGAGGCAGGACTTCGATTTCTACTTTTTCTGGTACAACGCGGACGACGCCCTGCCTGTGATATGGAAGCTCTTCGCCCCGTGGATACCGGTCGTCCTGCTGGCCGGGGCGGCGCTTTTCCTCGTCCAGAAGAACGGTTTCGAGCCCGTTTCGCGCCTGTTCCGGCGGTCGCCGCGAAAAGCGTGGACGGCCGCCGCCGTCGCGCTGGCCTGTTGCCTGGCTTGCCAAGCCGCGACCCTGCGCTCCCTGCGCGGCTCGGCGGCGGGATTCGTCTATTCCAATTTCCTGAGCGACCGGACGTTGCGCGACGACTACCGCGCCCTCTATGAAAAGCACGTCGCCGCGCTGGAAGAAGCCCCGCCGCGGGCGACCGCCCGGTTCGACCCGTCAGCCCTGGGCGACGCGGTGTTCGTCGTCAAGCAGGAGAGCCTGAACGGCCTTTTGACCGGCCCGCGAGTCACGCCGCAACTGCTCAGGGCCGCGCGCGACGGCATCCTGCTGCCCAAGATGTACGGCAACACCATCCAGAGCCTGCGCGGCTACGGCTGCATCCTGTGCGGCACGCCGCCCAGCGCCACGCTGGCCTTGGCCGACGCCTACTCTGCCGAAGACCTGGGGAGGCTGCGCTGCCTGCCGCGCATCTTCCAGGGGCTCGGCTACCGCACGCTCTATTTTTTCGGCGGCAGCCGCAACCCGCGCATCGTGCGTTTCGCGCAAGCCGTCGGCTTTGAAAAAGTCCTGGCCGACGACATCATGCGGCCCGGCGACGCCAAATTCGACTGGGGCTACCGGGAAGACGTCTTCTACCGCCGCGTCCACGAATATCTGCGGGCTCACTGCGCGGGGCGGAAGGTTTTCGTCTTCATCGACACGGGGGCGACCAACCACACGCCGTTCGAGGTGCTCGACCCCGCCCTCAAAGACAAGGTCCCTTTCCCCGACCCGAAGGGGTTCACGGAAAACATCTCCAACACGACCTTCGTGCAGGACGCCTATTTCGGGGCCTTCTACGACCTGTTCCGGCGGGACTACGGCGGCAACGGGACGGTCATAGCCGTCAGCGACCATTCCTGGCCCATTCCTGTGCACAAAGACAACATCTACAACGAGCGGGGCGCCTACGAGGAGAACTTCCTGATTTCGATGGTTTTCGTGCCTCCCGCGGCGAAAGCCGCGAAATTCGACATCGGCGCCGAGGTGGCGGCGCGCTTCAGCCAGATGGACATCCAGCCCACCGTCTTGGACTTGCTGGGCATGGAGCGCCCGGCGCTGCTGGGGGAGTCTTTCGCCCCTTGGCTGCTGGCCGGCGCGGGCGGCGGACGCCGCGAGCCGCGGAGGGCGAAGGTGTCGGTCCAACCCTACGGCGGCGGCTTCATCTCGCTCGTGCGGTATCCGAAGAAATATCTTTTCGACGTGCTGGGGCAGGATGTCAAGGTCTACGACTTGGAGAAGGATCCCAAGGAAACGTCGCCCGCGACGCACGGCACCGACCGGGACCTGCCGCTGCTCCACGGTTTTTTCCAAAAATGACACCGGCGTCCCGCCGCCATAGCCGTTCATACGGTACGGCGGAGCCGACGGCTGACGGACGCCGCGAGCCGACTGTCCGAATCCCGACGTTTCCCTTCCTCGGCGAATGCGACGCAAGGCAGACCGCAGCCGCGAAAGAGGCAATGACGTCGGTCGGTTTTGAGCCGTTTCAGGCAGTGATAGAGCGCGTCGGGCGCTTCCGGTGCGACGATGGCGACCTCTGGTGGGCGGGCTTGCGCGAGGATAAGCAGCTTATGGACTTGCAGCGCGCACTTTCCGAATGCCTGTGCGCCGCCGGTTTCAGCCTCGAAGAGCGCCGTTACAGCCCCCGCATCACACTCGGCAGAAGAGTGGAGACCACTGCCCACCCATGGTAGCCAACCCTTTTCGGACAGACAATCAACCAAATAGACCTGATGAAATCGGAACGGATAAACGGCAAACTGACTTACACACCTATTTTCACCAAGAAACACGGCGGTTGAATAGCACAAAACAGCGTATGACAGAGGCGGAATTGAGGCAGAGGATTGCGGAATTGGAGGCGGAGATTGAAGCGCTGAAGGTGGAGAATACGCTTTTGCGGCAGGGGAGAAGCGCGGAAACACCGGAGGCACCGGCAAAGCAATACTCGCGGGAGACGCAGGCGAAGTCGATGACTCATATAGCGCCGACAACCAAATTCAGCCCGCCGGATGAGAAAATCGAACTGTATATGTCGCTTTTCAAGGGGCGGACGGACGTGTATGCAAAACGCTGTTACAGCCGTAATCATGGCAGCTCGTACTACATTCCGGCATGTCGTAACGAGTGGGCGCCGGGTCTGTGCGATCGCCCGCGTGTGAAATGCAAGGACTGCACGAATCGCGACCTACTGCCTCTTACCAAGGACGTTATCGATGCGCATCTGCGCAATAAGGATGAACATGGCGCGGGCATTGCTGGCGTCTTCCCGCTGCTGACGGATGATACCTGTCTGTTTCTTGCCATAGATTTCGACGAGGAAGAGTGGCAGAAAGACGTCGCCGCTTTCCGCCTGTTATGCAATGAGTTAGATGTCCCTGTTGTCATAGAGCGCTCGCGTTCAGGCAACGGCGCTCATGCGTGGTTTTTCTTTGAAGAATCTACGACGGCCGTTGATGCAAGGCGGCTCGGCAATGCGCTGCTAACCAAAGCGATGGCTATGCGGCACGAGATACGCTTCTCGTCCTACGACCGCATGTTTCCCAATCAGGACTTCATGCCTAAGGGCGGCTTTGGCAACCTCATAGCGCTACCGTTGCAAGGTGGCGCACGCCTGCATGGTAACAGTGAGTTCGTTGATGAACAGTTCCTCTCTTACCCCGACCAGTGGGCGTATCTGGCTACTATTCAAAAGATTAGCGCCGAGCAATTGAAATCGTTCCTGACAGAGTTTTGCAAAAGCGAAATGGGAGACCTTGCAGAAATCGAAGTCAAGGACAACGTTGCCGCCGTCAGCACGCGCGAAAAGCCATGGGAGCGGCGCAAAAGCACAGAACAAATCCTTGTAGCACAGGATTTTCCGCCCTCAATAACAGTTGTTGAGGCAAACCGCCTGTATATCCCCAAAGAGGGAATCAGCGCACGAGCCTTGAACCGCATCAAACGGCTCGCAGCGTTTCAAAATCCGCAGTTCTACAAAACGCAGCGCATGAGGATGTCAACGTATGGTATGCCGCGTATAATCAGTTCGTTAGATGAAACGGCTGACTATGTTGGCCTCCCGCGAGGCTGTAAACTGGCGCTTGCCGAACTGCTGACGCAAGCAGGCGTTGAAGCGCAATTCGAGGATAAGCGTAACGCCGGAACGAGCATACCAGTAAGGTTCACAGGCGTTTTGCGCGAAGAACAGCAACTTGCTGCCAACACCCTGCTGCAACATGATAACGGTACGCTATCGCTGCCCACCGCTTTTGGCAAAACGGTTATCGGCGCGGCTTTGATAGATGAAAGAAAGTGTAATACGCTGATATTGGTTCATCTGCAA
>JAISUT010000011.1 GCA_031271905.1 Acidobacteriota bacterium | reverse complement strand
AAGGTCGCACGGGCGCAGGGTGGTGTGGATGCAAGGCGCGCGCGGGGCGGGCTCCGCAGGCGTACCCATGTACGTCGAGGAAGCCCGCCCAAGCGGCAACGCGGCAGACGCGCCGCCCTGCGCCCGTGCGGCAGACGGCGGTTTGTCGCCAGGCTACCCCAGCTTGCCTTTGCTTTGCAGGGTGTCGGCGACCTTCTTCATGCCCATCCCCTCCAGCGTGGCGCGCGTCGGATAGCCGTTCTCAGGGTTGCACCCCTCGAACTTGTAGAAGCGGGTCTTGAAGTCCTCCACCTTCTCGCGGTCAAGGACGCGCCCCGCGCCGTTGGCGTACTGCCATTTGCCATCGATGAACATCGGCTCGTCGTGGCCCGAGGTCTTCTCCTCGTAGGCGTAGTCGGGGAACCGCTCCATGTCGCGGTGCCGCCCCTGCAGGCACCAGATCGCCCGGTCGAGCGTGTATATCTTGTGCCCCGTCTCCATGCCGTCGGAGAAGGTGATGCCTTGGCCCGTGACCGCGTTCCAGAACTTGGGCTCGGCCTGCGGCGTCGGGCCGCGGCGATCCGCCGTGTTGTTGGTGATGCACATCGGCCAGCGCCAGCCGCAGAAGCCGCCCCCGCCTATCCAGAACTTCTCGTAGTGCTTGGTCCAGGCCACCTGCTTGATCTTCGAGTCGGAGTAGATGCCCGTCGGCCCGTCGCTGTAATCGACCATGTAGACGTCCCCCTGGTACGGCTCCATGGCGTCGGTGTAGAGCTTGGCCGCCTCCTCCGCCGTCAGGTAGGGGTCGCCCGACATCGCCATCCAGTGCAACGGGTAGTTGGCGATCATGTGCAGCATCAGGTCGCGCTCCCCCAGGAGCGAGCCGAACGCCCACTCCGCTTCGATGGCGGTGTCGTAGTGCTCCTCCAGGCCCCAGTAGGTCAGCTTCAGCTTGCCGCTGTCGACGTCTTGGTGGTAGCGCCCCAGCTTCTCGGCGAAGCGCGCCGCCCCCTCTGCCAGGTCGTCGCCCACCCCCTCGCGCAGGGCGATGGCGCGCATGACGGCGTCGGCGTAGCCGAACGTCCCCTCGCGGTCGAACGGCAGGTCGGACTCTATCTGCCTCCCCTTGCCGATGACCCCCTCCTTGTAGAGCATCAGGGCGTAGTTCATCACGGGGCGCAGTTGCCAGTGGCCGAGGCCGTAGCGCTGCATCAGGTCGTTGCCCTGGCGCGTGAACTTGGTCGAGCCGTTGACGCTGATCATCATCGTGCCGGCGCAGACCGACTCGTTGCTGTCTGCCGTGGAGAGGCGCATGCGGCATCCGCGCGGGCAGGAGGCGCAGGCGGCGGCGCGCGCCGGCGTGAGCGGCAGGCTGCCGTTGGTCACGTTGCCGCCCGAGGGCTGGCCGCCGATGAGCGTGTAGGGGAACTTGCCAGTGAAGCGGTCGCCCCCGCGCGGGTTCTCAGGGTCCCACAGGAACTGGTTGAACCAGAGCCGCGCGTCCATGAACGCCTTGGGGTCGGCGATGGGGACGACGCCCGAGCCGATGGCGCTTATGGCCTTCAGGTTCTTCGAGCCGAAGACGCCGCCGAAGCCGCCGAGCGCCGCCTGCGAGCCCGGCCCGTGCAGGAGCGCCCCCAGGCGGCTCTTGTTCTCGCCCGCCGGCCCGCAGCAGACCACGGCGGGGATCTGCGTGGTGGCGCCGCCGCCTTCCAGCTCCGCCCACTCGCCGTATTTCAGCTTGGGCAGCACGCGCCGCGAGATCTCGTCCTGGGTCTCCCAGGTGTCCAGGCCCCAGATGCCCGCCGCGCTCTCTATCGTGACCTTGTCGTCCACGATGTTTATCCACGACGGCTCGCCCGCCGCCCCCTCGACCACGATGCCGTCCCATCCGGCGTATTTGAGCTGCGCCGTGAAGCGGCCGCCGAAGTTGCTGTGGGCGAACCACTCGACGGGATACAGCATCGGGCCCAGGCCCTGCACCTCGCAACGGCCCGAGCCGGGCACGGAGGTGCCGGAGAAGGGCGACGCGATCATGATGACCAGGTTGCGCGGGTCGAACGCCGGAAACGGCAGTTGGTCGCCCACCAGGTCGAAGAAGATGGCCGAGCCGATGCCGTGGCCGCCGCCGAACGCCTCGTATTTTGCCGTGTCGATCTTGCCGATGGTCTTCGTGGTCAGGTTGACACGAAGGATTTTCCCCGAATAACCGCCTTTCATAGCACGTCCTCCTGCTTCTGCGGCCCGGCCTGCCCTTTCAGGCGCGGCGGGACGATGGTGCTCGATTCCACCAGGCCCAAGTTCAGCCAGTTGTCGTTGCGCAAGTTCACGTCGTAGCCGTCGGTCTCCTCCTGGTTGGGCGTGTCGGCGACGAACTTGAGCGCCTTGACCGGGCACGATGCCACGCACGCCTGCTTGCCGCCGGGGCCGCCCGCCTCGTTCCAGTACGGGGTGTCCAGGCACAGGTCGCACTTCGAGGATTTCTTGTCGATGTGGTTCCAGACGGTGCGGTGCGGCTGCTGCGGGCACATCTTGATGCAGGTCTTGCAGCCGATGCACTTCTTGCCGTCGATGCGCCGGACGTTGCCGTTCTCCGTGTCGATGTAGGCCGCGCCCACGGGACAGCTCTCTACGCAGACGGGGACCTTGCACTGGCGGCAGGGGGCCATCTTGAGGTCGTTGGGGAACTTCCCGAAGGAATCCTGCATGATCTGGATGCGGGCGAGCGACAGGCTCTGGCTGCCGTAGTGCGTCAGGGAGCAGCTCAGCATGCAGGTGGTGCAGCCGATGCACTTCTTGCTGTCGTAGACGACGTAGCCTTTGGACGCGGGGTACGCCGCGGGCTTGGGGGCTTGCGCGGCGCTCGACGGCACAACCGCGACAGCGGCGGCGGCGGTGGCCGCGACGGCCGCTCCGCCCGTCGATAGGAAATTGCGGCGCGACAGTTTTTTGTCCGCGCCGGCTTCTTTGTCTTCGGACATGGTTTCACTCCTTCGTTTGTCAAAAGGACCGCGTGGCGGCGGGCTCGCGTTTTCCCGACGCCGCGACGCCGGGGCAATCATAGCACCAATCAGGGGGGAGGATTTCATTTTTCGGGCGGCGCACTTCGGGGCGGTGCGCCCCAATGCGGCGCTGGGGGGGCGTGGCGGCGGCGCGGCGCCAGCCATCGAGCCTCCACCAAGGCTATTTGGCGGCTTTGCCCGCGCCTTCCGCCTGTTTCTTGGACAGGGTGACCGCGCCGGAGACCGAGCGGATGTCCAGCACCTGGTTGCCCGCGCCCAGCTTGCCGAAGGCGAACTTGCCCGACCCGTAGCGCGTCTCCTTCGCCTCGAGCGGGAAGTCGGTCTTCAGGCGGCCGGATGCGCTCTCCAGATGCACCTGGGCGCTCAAGTCGGGCGGCGCCTGCACCGAGATGTTGCCGCTGATGGAGGCGAAGCGCAACACGCTGCGGTAGGTCGTCTGCTTCAGGTAGCCCTTGACGTCGCCGCTGACCGAGGACGCCATGAGCATCCCCTCCACGTCCCGCACCTCGATGGCGCGCCCCACGGTTTCCAGGCGCAACGAGCCCGCCACCCCCTTGACCGTGATCGTGCCGCTGTTCGACTTGAGGTAGATCTGGTTGTAGAAGATCTCCTTCGGTACGCGCACCTCGTAATCCACCGTCGCGTTGTTGCGCCCGAAGTCCAGATATTTCGAGAACAGGTGGACGTGGTTGCCGAAGCTGTCGTCCTGTATCTCCACCAGGTCGCGGTCAGGCCCCTTCTTCACCGCCGTGACCTCGACGTTCCTCCCGTCGTAGCCGCTGAGCTTGATGTCGCCGTTCCAGGTGAAAATGGTGATGAAGCCGCTGGAGGCGCGGTCGTAGGTCTTGTGGAAATCGGCAGCCTCCGCCAAAGGCACGCTGAAAGCCATGGCGAAGAAGACCATACATTTGGGCATCATGGCGAACGTCCTCATGTAAAACAACCGATTATGATTCTCCCACACGCGGCGCCGCCCTGCAATGGGGCATGTCGTCTCTGATAAGGGAGCCTCTGGGAACCCCGGGCGCTGCGTCGCCCCTTGGCCGAAAACGCTCATTCGCCTCAGCGAACTCCGTTTTCGACCTTCTGCGAGGTTTTGAGAGGCTCCCTAAAGCGAGCGCCGGTCGTCGGCAGGTCAGCGGATCGATGGGATCCAGCGGGACAGGCGCGAGTTCGGCGACGCGACCGTGGTCTCGTCGCGGTCCGGCCCGGTGGAGACCAGCGAGACCTCCGTCTGCGACAGATCCTCGAGTCGCGCGACGTAGTCGCGCGCGAGTTGCGGCAACTCGCCATATTCGCGGATGCCGGCGGTCTTGGAGTTCCACCCCTTGACCGACACGTACTCCGGCAGGCACTCGGCGAGGACTTCGATCTCCGGCGGGAAGGATTTCAGCAGCTCCCCCTTGTAGCGGTAGCCGTTGCAGATCTTGATCTCCGGCAGGGAGTCCAGCACGTCCAGCTTGGTGACGACCAGCGAGTCGAGGTTGTTGATCATCTTCGAGTAGCGCGTCACCACCGCGTCGAACCAGCCGCAACGCCGGGGGCGGCCCGTGGAGGCGCCGAACTCCTGCCCCGCCGTCCTGATCTGGTCGCCCAACGCGCCCAGCAGCTCCGTCGGGAAGGGGCCTTCGCCCACGCGGGTGGTGTACGCCTTGGAGATGCCCACTACGCCGTCGATGCGCGTCGGGCCGATGCCGGTCCCCGTGCAGGCGCCGCCGGCCGTGGCGCTCGACGCCGTCACGTAAGGGTACGTCCCGTGGTCTATGTCCAGCAGGGTCCCCTGCGCGCCTTCGAGCAGCACGCTCCTGCCCTCGTCGATGCCCCGGTTCAGCAGCTCCGCCGTGTCGGTGACATATTCCGACAGCTCCCCCGCGAGGTTTTGCACGGCGGCGACCAGCCCGTCCACCGACACGCCCCCGGCGGGCGTCGGCAGCGCAGCCTGCTTTGCGCGGATGCTCGCCTCAATGCCCTGGCGCAGGACGCCGGGGTTCAGCAGGTCGCAGAAGCGCAGGCCGCGCCGCCCCATCTTGTCCTCGTAGGTCGGGCCGATGCCGCGGTTGGTGGTGCCGATGCGCCCCTCGCCGCGCCCGTCCTCGTCGCGCTTTTCCACCAGCCGGTGATATTCCAGGATGACGTGCGCGCGGTTGCTGATGAAGAGCCGCCCCTTGCAGGAGATGCCCGCGCCCTCCAGCCCGTCGATCTCCTGCTTCAACGCCAGCGGATCGACCACGACGCCGTTGCCGATCACGCACAGCTTCCGCTCGTGCAGGATGCCCGAGGGGATGAGGTGCAGGACGTACTTCTTCCCGCCGATGATCACCGTGTGCCCGGCGTTGTGCCCCCCCTGGTAGCGTGCCACGATGTCGAAATGGTCGGTCAGGAGATCGACGATCTTGCCTTTGCCTTCATCGCCCCACTGGGCGCCAATGACGATTAGATTGGACATGAGAGTTTTTTTCACCCGGCGCCTGCGCGCCTTTATCGTTTATACCTTCGTCGCCGCGTCGGAGCGCTTGCCGGGACATGCGCCCCGCATAAACCCCGGCGCCGCCGTCGCCGCACCGCGCCGCCTGCGCTGACGGCCTTCGGGGCGCGACCGGGCTCCGTCCGGCGGACGGGGGCGCGGTGGGGCGTGCGCGCCCTCGCAGCCTCCTGCTTCGTCGTCCGTCGCGTTATTCGTCCAGGTGGTTGTCCAGCATCTTGGAGATCGCGCCTTGGGAGGTGTTCCCCACGATCTGCTCCTTGACGACGCCCTCCTTGAAAAGCAGCAGCGTCGGGATCGACTGGATGCGGTATTTGCCGGAAGTCACGGTGTTGTCATCGACGTTCAGCTTGAGCACCTTCACCTTGCCCTGGTATTCCTCGGCGATCGTCTCGACGACCGGGGCGATCATGCGGCAGGGGGCGCACCAAGACGCCCAAAAATCCACCAAGACGGGCATGGACGCGCCCAAGACTTCGGTTTCAAACGTCTGATCGCCAACTTCGCCGACAAATTCGCTCATTTTGACTCCCCCGATTGTTTGCTCGATTTACTAGTTTGAAGCCGAACGCCCATCCCGCTACAATAATGAATCATTATGGAAGCCACTGCAAACCTTGTCAAGACCGGCGCTCCCGTCGCGAAGAAGCGGCTGGGGCAACATTTCCTGAAGGATGCGGGGATGGTGGATCGCATCGTCCGTTGGATGGCCCCCGCCCCGGATCAGGCGTTCGTCGAAATCGGCGCGGGGACGGGCGCGCTTTCGACGCACCTCGCGGAAAAGGCCGCGGCGCTCGTCGCCGTGGAGTTGGACGAGGACTGCCTGCCCGTCCTCGAAAAGGCGCTCGCCCCCTTCGACGGGGCGAGCGTCGTCGCCGGCGACATCCTGTCGTTGGACTTCGCCGGACTTGTCGCGGAACGCCTGCCTGCTTCGCCGTCCGGGCTGCGCCTGCGCGTGGCGGGCAACCTCCCCTACAACATCGGGACCGCCATCATCGAAAAGCTCCTGCATTGCGAGTTCGCGGACGGGACGCGCATCGACGCCATGTTCTTCATGTTGCAGTTGGAGGTCGCCGAGAGGATATTGGCGCGACCCGGCACGAAGGAGTACGGCTACCTCTCGGTGATGTGCCGGCACCGCGCCGAGGCGCGGATGGGGTTCAAAGTCCCGCCCGCCTGTTTCGCGCCGCGCCCCAAGGTCATGTCGGCGGTGGTCTCGCTGCATCCGAAGGGGCGGGCGGGCGGCGGCGCCGGAGGGGGGGGCGGTGCGACGGTCGCGGGTGCCGGCGGCGAGGGCGACGCCGCGCGCCGCCCCCCCGCGTGGGATGCGGCGTGGGAGTCCGACTTCGAGGATCTGGTGAAAGCCGGCTTCGCCCACCGGCGCAAGACCTTGGCGAACTCCCTGTCGCGCAGCCCGCGCTTCGGCGCGGTCGCGCCGCGGTTGCTCGCCGAGGCGCGCATCGACGGGGCGCGCCGCGCGGAAAGCCTCGCCGTCGCCGAGTACGAGCGCCTCGCCGACGTCTTGCGGCGCCTGTGACGGCGCGGTGGACTTGGCGAATGGCGCGAGACGCCCGCCCGCGCCATTGTGACGGCTATTTGAGCGCCTTGGCCTTGGTGTTCCAGCCGCCGAGCTGGAAGACGGGCTCGCCGCCCTGCAGCGCGGCGGGGTCGAACTCCACCACGACCGTCTTGCCCTCGCCCGGCATCAGCGAGAAATAGTTGTCGCTGTAAAACGCCGGCAGGACGTCCTCGCCCGTCGCGCGCGCGAGCGTCCGGATGCGCGTCTGCACCGCGGGCTCGTCCGACTCGTTCGCCACCGTGACCTCGTAGCGCGCGTTCCCCTTGCCGACGCCCTCGGCGACGGGGGCAAGCGCCCGCACGGAGGCTTTGA
Source organism: Acidobacteriota bacterium (assembly GCA_031271905.1). Lineage (GTDB taxonomy): Bacteria > Acidobacteriota > UBA6911 > UBA6911 > UBA6911 > UBA6911. Next base: position 38,629 of record JAISUT010000011.1, on the reverse strand, counting down.
CATCGACCTCCTTCAGAGAGCCCAGCGACTCGTAGCGCATGTAGCTCTTCCAATTGTGCCAGTAGAGCGTGTCGCCCAGCACCGCGCCGTCGCCGCCGGTCACCGTCAGCCGCAGGAAGACCAGGTCGGTCGGCGACTTGGCGAAATGCCCCGTCGCCGTCCCCAGCCTCACGCCGTAGGAGTCGGGCCCCAGCTCCGGCGTCGCCCAGGCTTCCGTCGCCACCGGCCTGCCGTGCAGGTCGAACACCTTCAGGGTCGTCGTGACGTTCGCGTAAGCGCGGGGCGTCAGGTTCGAGAGCACGACCGAGTCGTCGCGCGGGTCCCAGACGGCGTGCGTCGGCTGGTTCGCCGCCTTCGCGCCGAAATACCCGGCGTTCGCGTCCAGGTACCAGTCGTAGGTCTGCCACATGAAGCTCGGCCACGACGACTGGCTCATCCACATCAGGAAGCCGTTCGAGCGCTTCACCGTCAGCCCCTCGTAGACCCCCTTGAAGTTCTCGTAGTTGACCAGTTGCGCGATCTTGTGGAACTCCTCCAGCGTGTAGGCCGCGCCCGCGTCCGCGACCATCTTCAGGACGTCCTTCTTGTACTGGACGAACACCGGGTCGGAGGGATCCGGGTTCTGCCCCTGCACCCTGTCGGTCGGGACGGAGAACGCCGCCGGCTTGTAGAGCTGCAGGGCGTCCATGTAGGTGTTGGCCGGGCCGTTCATGTGGTACGTCCAGTCGTGCAGCGCCCAGGACTCGTTGATGGGCCAAAGCTTCTCCCCCGGCAGGAACTTCTTCATGCTCTCCAGCGACGGCACGTTGGGGATGCCGCACTCGCTGCGCAGGGTGATGTTCGGCACCTCGTCGAAATACTCGCGGATGCCCGCGCCGCCGTTGCGGTTCGGCATCGCCGCGATGGCGTAGCCGCCGCCGCTCCCCACGGGCGCGCCCGCCGAGTTGGGGAAGTAGGTGCGCGTGCCGTCGAGCCGCCGCGTCCGCTCGCGCAGCCCCTCGTCGATGACCGGCGGCGGGCTGCTCTCGTTCCGGCCGCAGTAGAGCGCCAGCGCCGCGTGGCGGCGGATCCTCTTGATCTTGTCCACGGCGTTGTCGAGGAACATTGTCACGTCGTCCGGGTTCGGCCCGTCCACGGGGTTCGCCAGCCAGAAATCGTCCCAGATGAGGATGCCGTACTTGTCCGCCGCCTCGTAGAACGCCCTGTGGTTGGTCATCCCCACCCAGTTGCGGACCATCGTGAAGTTCTCCTCCGCGTGGAGGCGCATCTTGGCGTCGTACTTCTCCGGCGTGTCGGTCTTCAGCCCGTCGTCCATCCCCCAGTTGCCCCCCTTGGCGACGATGCGGACGCCGTTGCAGTAGACCGTCAGCAGGTTGCCGTCGATGGGGTAGGAGAACTCGCGCACGCCGAACTTGAAGCCCGTCCTGTCGAGGAGCCTGTCGCCGCCCGCGCCTTCCCCTTCCGCCGCCTCCACGGTCAGCTCGACGGAGTACAGCGGCTGCCTGCCGTAGGTGTTCGGCCACCAGAGCTCGGGGTCGTCCATCACGATGCCGTCGATGACCGCCTCGACGACGCCTTGGGCGGGGACGCGGAAATTCCGCGAGAAGGAGAGGCCGCCGGGCGAGACGACGCCCTTGACCGTCACCTCGGCATCCTCCGACGTGTAGTTGCGCAGGTCGGCGCGGAAGGTGAGGTCGGCTTGCGAGTCGTCGAGCGTGTAGGAGCGCACCATGCTCTGCGCGACCTCGGAGGCCGACTCTTTGTAAATTCTCATCTCCTTCACGCGCGCGGGGACGGTGCGGTTCCCCTGCTCGGCCACCTGCCGCCGCTGGGTGGCGGTGAAGCGCAGGTAGCGCGCGACCTGCGGCGCGGAGACCGGCATCGGGAAAGGTTTGCCGCCGAAGGAGACGTTCACGGTCGCCGCCGGCCCCGCCACCTCGTTGGCGATGTCGAAGCCCGTGTACTCGTCCGTGCCCGCCTTGGCGTCGGCCTTCATGACGCCGAACCAGCCGGTGTCCACCTCGCCGCCGGGGTAGGAGTCGAAGTTGCGCCATTTCACGCCGTCGTCGGACGCCTCGACCTTGAACTTGGCGGGATGGCGGTCTTCGGCCGCCGCCGCCGCGCCCCCCGCCTCGTTGCCCCAGACCAGTTGCAGGCTGCCGACGGCGGTCTTCTCGCCCAAGTCGATGACGAAGCCCGCGCCGTCGATGTCCTCGCCTATCCACTGGGTGTCCTCGCGCCCGTCGTTGACGGCCTGCGGATCCTTCCCGCCCTGGCCCGCGAGCGGCGTCACCGCCTTGCCGAGGGCGAGGTTTTTCGCCGACAGGTTCGCCGAGGTCTCCCTGATGTCCAGGTCGGTCTCCATCCAGGCGTTCTCCAACTGGACGCCGCCGCCGTAGGTCAGGTAGACGTCGTTGTAGATGCCGATGTCGCGCCCGCGGATGGTGGGCAGCCAGTCCCAGCCCACGGCGGCGTGCATGGTCGGGTTGTCCTGCCCCAGCTCGCCGCCGTTGGGGAGCGGCCCTTCCGCCAGCCCCTGCGTGGTGACCAGGCCCGGCGTCCGGTTGCGGTGGACGAGCACCGCGAGGTGGTTGGCGCCGCCGTAGTCCGCCAGCTCCGTCACGTCGAACTTCGCGCCGGTGAACGCCCCCTCGATGGAGTGCCCGTAGTTCGGCAGCGCGTTCTTCAGCAACTGCCCGTTGAACCAGACGTCGGCCTTCCAGTTGACGCCGTCGAAGTTCAGGTAGACCCTCTTCCCCCGCCGCTCCGCCGGGACGATGAACGAGTCGCGGTACCAGAAGTTCGACGTGAAGAAGATGTCCGACGCCTGGAACTGCCAGTCGTCGTAGTAGGGGTCGGGCACCGCGCCCGCGCGGAGGTAGGAGACGAAGGCGGTGCCGGGGACGGTGGCGGGGAGCCAGTCCGAGTCGTCGTAGCCGGGGCGCGAGAGGACGGCGCCGCCCTCCTGCACGAACGACGCGCGTTGCAGCCTCCAGTTGCCGCCCGTCAGCTTCTGCGAGCCGTCGGGCGCGGGGGCGGGCGCGGCGGGGATGCCGTAGCGGAGGTCGTTCTCGCCGATGACCTGCACCTCGCCGATGGCGTAGTTCTTGCCGGACGGCTTCTTGCAGAGGACGCGCACGTAGCGCCCTTCGCGCCCGTCCACGTCGCTGTCCACGGCGGCGTCGGCCTTGCCTGCGGCAGAGGCGACGGTCTTCCATTTCTCCGGATGCCCCGTGGCGGCGGACACCTCGTCCGCCACTTGGATTTCATAGGCGGCGGCGTGGCTCGCGCCCCAGTTCACGGTGACGCGCTCCAGCCGGGTCGGCGCGCCGAGGTCGATGTAGACCCACTCTTGGCCGCCTCCGGCGCTCACCCACTCGCTGTTGACGATGCCGGGGACCATCTGGCCGTAGGTGGGGTTGGTCGCCGAGGTGCCGCTGTAGTCGATGGCCTCGACGGAGAGGACGCCCAGGACGCCGTCGGTCACAAGCTGCGCGGTGTTGTCGTAGTTCGCGGCGCTGGAGTGCCACGCCGCCCGCCGGAAGGCGACGTTGCGCGGCGCCGGTTCGGGTTTTCCCTGCCCCGCCTCGGAAGCGGCGTCTGCCGCCGTCGAGGACGCCAGCAGCGCGTCCGCCCCGGAGAAAGCCATGATGAATGTGAGCGCCGCCGACAACAATTTCCTTGTTTTCATAGTCCCTGTTTCCAATGTTCTCCAGATGTCCCACACATGCCCGTAAAGACGCCTTGTGCCCATATGCCCCGTTCGCCGCCGATGCCTTGCCGCCGTTTCGCCGGCGCACGCCCCCGCCTCTTCCCGGCTCTTCCCGGTTCGGCATTGTACCCCGCCGGATGCGCCGGTGGCACGGAAATTTCCAGGTCGGGCGCAGGTCGGGCGCGGATCGGGCCCCGGGGCGGGCTATCGGACGGGCGGGGGCGCCGGGCGGACGCCGCCTGCGCCGCTTTCGCCGCCGGCCGTCGAAGACGGGCCCGCCCGTTTCATGGGGGTGTGCGGGATGTTATAATGACGGCTTTCATTTGCATGGAATAGAAAGGAACGAGGAATCGCATGGAAACGAAAGAACTGGAACAAACGCTGGTGTTGCTCAAGCCGGACGCGCTGCAGAACTCCCTGACGGGCTACCTGCTCTCGCAGTTGTCGGAATTCCACACCGGCCTGCACCTGTCCGCCGCCAAGATCGTCTCGGTCAGCAAGCTGCTCGCCGAGGAGCATTACGCGGAGCACAAGGGGAAGGGGTTCTACGACTCGCTGCTGGACTACATCATGGGCGCGCTGCACTGGAGCGAGCCGTGGCGGCGGCGCGTGGTCGCCATCGTCTACCAGGGCCAGGACGCCATCAAGAAGATCCGCGACATCGCCGGGCCCACAAACCCGCACGTCGCGCGCGACACCAAGCCCGGCTGCATCCGCGCCCTCGGCTCCATCATCCCTTTGAAGGACGCCTCGGGCAAAGTGGTCGGCGACCGCATGGACAACCTCATCCACGCCTCGGCCAACCCTGCGGACGCCGAGCGCGAGGTGAAGCTCTGGTTCGCGCCGACGGACGTCCCGCCCCTGATGCTCGCCTGGGCGACGGCGCCGAGCGACGCCTTCTACTGGTTCAAGGACGGCGCGCTCTCCACGGAGCAGGCGCCCGGCGCCCGTTGCATCGCCGCGCCTGGCGACGTCCTCTGGCGGTCCGACCTCGAGGCGTTGCAGAAGATCGCCTCTGGCGCGGAAAGCGCGACGCCGCTCGGCGCCGTCGCCGCCAAGTATCTCCTGAACATCGCCTAGCGGTCTCCTGGCGCCTGGTGGGCGCCGCCCGCCAGGCGGCGCGAGGGCGGGGGGGGCGTTTCCCGCCTGCGGCCGCCGTCGCCGAGGGGGTGGTGATGTAGAAGACGCGGGCGATGGCGCCGCCCGTGACGGGGAGGGGTTTTATCGCCGAGGGGGATGTCCGCCGCCGAGATGTCCCACGCATCCCCCGGCGTGGAAGGGACGCGGGTCTGCCTGGCCCGCCCGGGGGATGGCCGCCCGCGTCGCCGTGGTACGGCTGTCATCCGGGCGCCTGGCCTTTGGGGGTTGGTGATGGAGACGGACGACAGCAGGGAGCCGAAGAATCCTTTGTGCCGCATGTGCGTCGCCGCCGCCGTCCTCATCGGCATCCTCGTCGCCAGCCTCGCCGTCGGCGAGGCGGTCTACTCCCGGATGGCGCGCGACGGCGCCGGGGCGGGGCGGCGTCCCGCGAAGCCTTCCCCTGAAAAGCCGCGCCTTCCTGGTCATCCGGCACCTCCGGCCGAGGGCGGAGGCGGTGCCGCCGGGGCGGGCAAGTCGGTCAAAGCCGCGTCGCACAAGCGGCGGAACATCGTATACGCGACGGGCGTCATCTCCGGCCATTATGAGTCCCGGGAAACCTCCACGCACCCCCAGGGGCACCCCTCCTCCGACGCGCCGTCCCCGCCGTCCCGGCTCTGGGTGACGGTGGACGTGTTCGAGGGGGATTTGGTGTACGCGGGGTTGGGCAAGGAAGTGAAGGTGCGCGCGGCGTCTTTGCCGGACAGGGTGTTCCGGGGGGAGATCGTCTACGCGGAGAAAGCCATCGACGTGGACACGCGCAGTTCGAAGGTCGGATGCGCCGTCGCCAACGACGACGGCGCGTTGCGCGTAGGCATGTTCGTGACTATCGAGATCCCCATGTGAGGCGGGGCGTTGACCGCGCCTCCTGGCCGACGCGCCCGCCTCCGCGCCCACAGGGCGCCGGCGCCTCCCTTGGTTTGCGCTGGCGTCGCGCCGACGGTCACTTCGCCCAGCGGATGAGGCGCGGGGCGAACTTGTCCGCCAAGTCCGGGTGGTGCGGCAGGACGCGCACCGTGTAGCCGTGCAGGCCGTTGCCGCGGTCGGGCGTGGTGACGGTCTCGTAGACGTAGCCGCCGTCCCTCTCTCCGACCGGCGTCATCGGCACGATGGCGGGGTTCTCGATCTCCCCGTCGGCGTCCAGGCGCCCCGAGTAGAGCTCGACGCGCAAGTCCTCCCGGGAGAGCCCTCCGGTGCGCACCAGCGCCTGGAAGCGCATGGCGTCGCCCGACAGCAGCTCCGGCCCCTCCTTCTCCGTGACGATCCCCACCTCGACCCCCGCCCATGCGTCGTGGATGCGTTCCAAGGCGGTGGCGAGCGCCGCCGCACGCGCCCCGCCGCCGGCGGCCAGGCTCCTGTTGCCCGCGTCAGCGTTCAGGTAGAAGCGGTCTGTGTATTCGCGCACCATGCGGTGGGTGTTGAAGAAGCGGCAGAGGTTGCCGATGGACGACTTCATCAGGGATATCCACCGGTAGGGCAACCCGTCCGAGCGCCGGTCGTAGAAGACGGGGATCACGTCCCGTTCCAGGATGTCGTAGAGCGCCGCCGCCTCCACCTGATCCTGGTAGCCGGTGTCGGCGTAGGATTCGCCGTTGCCGATGGCCCAGCCGACTTTCGCCTCCTCGCCGTCGGGGTCCCAGGAGCGGTACGCCTCGTCCCACCAGCCGTCCAACGTGCTCAGGTTCAGGACGCCGTTGGCGAGAGCCTTCATGCCGCTCGTGCCGCTCGCCTCGTTCGGGCGCAGGGGCGTGTTGAGCCACACGTCCACCCCCTGCACGAGGTAGCGCGCCACGCTCATGTCGTAGTTCTCCAGGAACACCAGGCGCTGGCGGAAGCGCGGGTCGCGCGCCAGCGAGGCGATCTGCCGTATGAGCTCCTTGCCGGCGTCGTCATGCGGGTGCGCCTTGCCGGCGAAGATCACCTGCACCGGGCGCTCGTGGTTGTTCAGGATGGCGCAGAGGCGCTCCGTGTCGCGCAGCAGCAGCGTGCCGCGCTTGTAGGTCGCGAAGCGCCGTGCGAACCCGATGGTCAGTATCTCCGGGTCGAGCACCGACTTCGCCGCCTCGATCTCCGCCTTGGAGGCGCCCCGTCGGGCGAGCTGGGCGTGGAGCTGGCGGCGCGTGAAGATCACCAGCCGCTCGCGCCGCCGCTCGTGCGTGCGCCAGAGGCTCTCCTCGGCGATGGCGCCGGTGTAGTCCCAGGCGCTCCTGTCGCCCGACTGCTCCCGCCAGTGCGGGCCGAGGTAGCGCTCGTATAGGATGTCCATCTCCCGCGAGACCCACGACTGGAAATGCACGCCGTTGGTGATGTGCGAGATGGGGATCTCGTCCTCCGGCACTTCGGGCCATAGATCCTTCCAGAGGCGTCGGCTGACCTCGCCGTGCAGGCGGCTGACGCCGTTGCTGTACGCCGCCATGCGCAGGGCGAGGATCGTCATGCAGAAGCTCTCCCCCTTGTCGTGGCGGTTCTTGCGCCCAAGCGCCATGAAGTCGTCGAACGTGAGGCCTAAGGCGGCGGCGTAGTCCTTGAAGTAGCCGTACATCAGGTCGGGGGGGAAGTAGTCGTGCCCTGCGGCGACGGGCGTGTGCGTGGTGAAGACCAGCGCCGAGGATGCGAGCGTGCGCGCCTCCTCGAAGGCGAGCTTGCACTCCCCCATCAGGCGTCGCGTCAACTCGAGCGACAGGAACGCCGAATGCCCCTCGTTCATGTGGTAGACGGTGGGCCGGACGCCGAGCGCCTCCAGCGCCTTGCAACCGCCGATGCCGAGCAGGATCTCCTGTTGCAGCCTGTATTCGAGGTTGCCGCCGTACAACTGGTCGGTCAGGTCGCGGTCGCGGTCGCTGTTTTCCGGGAGGTTCGTGTCCAGCAGGTAGAGCGAGACGCGCCCCACCTTCACGAGCCACACCTGCGCCAGGGTCTTGCGCCCCGGCATGGGGACCTCGACGCGCAGGGGGGCGCCGTCCGCGCCGTAGACCACCGACGTCGGCAGGGTGTGGAAGTCGTTGTCCTCATACGCCTCCTGCTGCCAGCCGGCGGGGTTCAGGTATTGGCGGAAGTAGCCCTGCTGGTAAAGCAGCCCGACGCCCACCAGCGGCAGCCCCAGGTCGCTGGCGGATTTCAGGTGGTCGCCCGCCAGCATCCCCAAGCCCCCGGCGAAGATGGAGAGGCATTCGGTCAGGCCGAACTCGGCGGAGAAATAGGCGATCACCGGCGACGCCCCCGCATGCGCCTTCTGGAACCAGCTCCCCTTGTTCTCCATGTACTTGTCGAACGACGCCAGCACCCGCCCGAAATGGTTCATGAACGACTCGTCGGTCGCGGCGTCCTCCAAGCGGGTCTGGCTGAGCGAGCCGAGGATGCGCACGGGGTTGTGCCCGGTGGTCTCCCACAGGTTGGGATCCAGGCGCCGGAACAGCTCGATGGTCTCCGAGTCCCACGCCCAATGCACGTTGTAGGCGAGGTCGCGCAGGCGATCCAGGGCAGCGGGGAGTCGGGGGATGATGGTGAAGGTCTGAACCGGTTTCATAGTCGTGATGCCTCCTCGGAAACAGATGCGATGGTCGCAGCCCGCTTGCCGTCAGGCGGGGGCGTCCGCGCATCCTTTGCGTCAATTTGGAAATTGCATTGTAGACCGTTTGCCGTCGTCGTGCGCACAAAAATGACCGTTGCGCGAATTTTCCTCTCTTACACATCGGCAGGGGAGGGCGAAAACTTTCGCGATGAAACGCATTTTAGGCGGGCGGCAGCCTGACGCCCTCGGCCGCTTCTTCCCCGCTTCTTCGTTTGTTTTCCTTGACAATGTAATCCTCCAGCCGGAAAATCTGCGTTTAAACGCCGAGCGTGTTGCGAAAACAAGACATTTTCGCTCCGATGGCGATTCGGCGGCGCCTATGTCCGGCGCGCAACCGGCAAAAAACGGGTTCCAACCAGGTGCAGGCTAAGGAGGCTTATGGACACGAGGGAAGCGAGGGGATTCAGGGGATTCAAGCGGGCGCGCCGTGCGCTCATGGGGGCGGCGCTGGTTCTGGCGGTGGGGGCGCTGGCGGCGTCCGGCGCGTTTGCGCAGAAGAAGGAGATCACCGTCTCGGCGGCGGCCAGCCTGAAAAACGCCTTCGAGGAGCTGGGCGCGGTCTACGAGAAGAGGACGGGCTACCACCCGAACTTCAACTTCGCCGCCTCCGGCGTGTTGCAGCAGCAGATCGAGGCGGGCGCGCCGGTGGACGTGTTCGCCAGCGCCGCGCAGAAGCAGATGGACGAGATCGAGAAGAAGGGGTTGGTCAAGGAGGGCACGAGGGCGGACTTCACGGGCAACTCCCTGGTGCTGGTGGTGCCGGCGGACTCCAAGCTGAAGATCAAGTCGTTCCAGGATCTGGCCGACGCGAAGGTCGCCCGCATCTCCATCGGCAACCCCAAGACGGTGCCGGCGGGGCAGTACGCGCAGGAATCGCTGACGGCGCTCAAGCTGTGGGATGCGTTGCAGCCCCGGTTCATCTACGCCGAGAACGTGCGGCAGGTGCTGGACTACGTCTCTCGCGGCGAGGTGGAGGCGGGGCTGGTCTACGCCTCCGACGCGGCGGTCGCCACGGGGAAGATCCGCGTGGTGGCGACCGCCCCCAAGGGGACGCACGAGGAGATCACCTATCCGATAGCGGTGTTGAAGGATTCCGCCAACGGCGCGGCGGCGGCGAAGTTCATCGAGTTGGCGCAGAGCAAGGCGGGCAAGGCGATCCTCAAGAAGTACGGCTTCGCCAACCCGCAGTAGCCGGGGCGAGGCGCCTTCGCGGGGCGCGTCCCCGCGAAGGCTCTATCCCTCCCTCACGATCACGGTGTCCAGCACGGCGGACTGCCCGCCTTTGACCGCCTCCAGGCAGCGCCGGAGCGCGGCGGGGAGCTTGTCCGGCTCGGTGACCTTCTCCCCGTGCGCCCCCATCGCCTTGGCGATCATGGCGAAGTCGGGCGACGGGGTGAGGTCTGAGCCGTTGAACCCCGCCCTGCCCGCGTAACTCGCCGCGCCGCCATAGGCGGCCAGGTTGTCCTCGACGGCGGCGTACTTGTTGTTGTTGTTGACGATGTACAGGATGGGCGCGCCGTATTTGCGCGAAGTCCAGAGCGCCGCCTCGGGGTTGGAGAAGATCGTCGCGCCGTCGCCGCCGCTCGCGATGACCGTCTTGTCCGGCGCCGCCATCTTGATGCCGATGCCGCGCGGCCAGGCGTTGCCCAGGTTGGCCGCGTATTGCGAGAAGACGTGTCCGGGCGGGGTGCGATCCCCCTGCCGGATGGCGGCGATCTCCCAGAGCAGCACCGTGTCCTCGTCAGAGACCTGGTTCACGCATTCGCGCACCCAGGCGGGGGACAGCGGATACGCCGTGCGCGCGGCGGCGACCTCCGCCCGCGCCGCCGCCTCGGCGAGCCTCCAGTCGGCGCGCAACTTTTCCCGGCGCCCCTCGATGACCTTCCTCCGGCGCGCAGTGACGAACTCCTCCGTCATATCCAGCAGGAGCGGCAGGGCCTTGGACGAGTCGCAGGTGATGGGGATGTGGACCGGGAAGCCCCAGAGGGGCTGCTTCAACCGCATCGGGTCGGCGTCCAGCGATATGACCGTCGCCGTCGGCGCGGGCGCCTCCTTGACCCAGGGGATGTCGTGGTCGATGATCAGGATCAAGTCCCGCTCCGCCAGACGGCTCTCTGCGCGCGCCCAGTGGTTTTTCGGGAAGTTCATGAAGGTGTCGGTCGAGTTGACCGCCACCGCCAGCTTCTCCGCCAGGCCCACCAGCGTCGCCACCGCCTCCGGGTGCCGCCCCATGCTCTTGACCAGGATGAGGGGGTTGTCGGCCTGGACCAGCCTCTTCGCCGCCTCGCGCAGCGCCGCCGCGTCCCCTTGCGCCGAGACCGCAGGCATGAAGTCCTCCGGGCGCAGGCGCGCCACCCGCCCGCCCTCGAACTGCGCCGCCACGACCTCGCGCGGCAGGGTCAGGTACGCCGGGCCGCACGGCTCGCTCGCGGCGATGCGGAAGGCGCTTTGGACGACCAGCGAGGCGTTCTCGACGGTCTTGACCTCGTAGTCCCACTTCGTGTACTGCCGGACGATGGCGGCCTGGTCGTAGACCTCCTGCTCCCAGTGGACGGGGAAGGAGCGCGCGCCGGGCAGCTCGTTCCGCGACGTCCAGGGCGTGCGCCCCGCCATGACGACTATGCCTGCGTTGGCGTGCCACGCCTCTGGCCACGCCGCGCCGGCGTTGATCGTCCCCGAATCGACGTGCAGGAAGGTCACCTGGGGCTTGCCCGACCACTGGGCGTATCCCATGTTCATGTAGAGGGCGTCGGACTCGTGCATGACCGTGACCAGATCCGGGCATGGCCTGCCGAGGGCCTTGAATTTCGCCACCGACTCCATGAAGTAGAAGTTGTCGGTGCCGCCGCAGTAGAAGACCTTCTTCGCCCCCGCCGCTGCGATCGACTCGAGGATGAGCTCGTGCCCCTCCTCCTTGCCCGACTCCGCCGCCCCGGACTCCGCCCCCGCCGCCGCCGCCATTTGGCTGGCTGCGATGGCGCCCGCCGCCGCCGTGGTCTTGAGAAACGCCCGCCGATTCAATGTCCCGCTCCGTCGCATCTCCGCCCTCCCCCTGCGAATTCCGGCTTCCAGCCCCGTGCGCCTCCGTCCCCGCCCCGCTTGTCGGCGCGCGTCGATTCTACAACGAAAACACGCGGCGCGGGGAAGGGGATTTACGATTGCGACGCCGATTGCAACGCTGGCAGCGACTCGGCGTAGTCGGGGCGGGCGACGCCGCGCTCGGTGATGATCGCCCCGACGTAGCGGGCGGGGGTCACGTCGAACGAGGGGTTCTTGACCGGGACGCCCTCGGGCGTGATCGCCACCCCTTGTATCCGGCGCACCTCGTCCGGGTCGCGCTCCTCGATCTTGATGCGCCCGCCGTCGGGGATGGACAAGTCCAGCGTGGAGACCGGGGCCGCCACGTAGAAGGGGACGCCGTTCTCCTTCGCCAGCACCGCCACCCCGTAGGTGCCGATCTTGTTGGCGACGTCGCCGTTGCGCGCGATGCGGTCCGCCCCGACGATCACGCAGTCGATCTCCCCCTTGTGCATGAAATGGCCCGCCATGTTGTCGGTGATGACGGTTACGGGGATGCCGTCATGCGCCAGCTCCCATGCGGTGAGGCGCGCCCCTTGCAGGAACGGGCGGGTCTCGTCGGCGAAGACCGACACCTTCTTCCCCGCCTCGACGGCGGCGCGGACGACCCCTAGGGCGGTGCCGTGCCCCGCCGTAGCCAGCGCCCCGGCGTTGCAGTGCGTCAGGATGCGCGCGCCGTCGGGTATGAGCTCCTGTCCGAAGCGCCCCAGGGCGCGATTGGCGGCGACGTCCTCCCGGTGGACGGCGAGCGCCTCCTTGACGAGGGCGTCCCTCACGGACGCCAAGAGGTCGCCCGCCGCCGCGCCTTGCGCCTCCACCTTGGCGCGGGCGTATGCCGCCTTCATGCGGTCCACCGCCCAGAAGAGGTTGACCGCCGTCGGGCGCGTTCCGGCTATGTGGTCGCAGACCGTGGCGAACTCCCGGTCCAGCTCCCCGGCGGAGCGCGCCAGGGACGCCTTGACGCCGAGGGCGACCCCCATGGCGGCGGCGACGCCGATGGCGGGCGCCCCGCGGACGACCATGGAGCGGATGGCCTCCGCCACCCCCGTGTAGTCGGTGTAGGTGCGGTAGGTCTCCTGCGCAGGCAGCAGCTTCTGGTCCAGCATCACGACCCCCGCGTCAGTCCATTCGATCGTCCGTATCATTGCCCCCCCCCTCCAGGTTCCCAAAGACTGCTCAATATAACCAAACCGGGAGGGCTTGTCAGCAGGGTATAATAACGATTTTTCCGTGAAGGGCGCCGTGAAGGGCGATGAGGTGGGAGAGATGTTGGTGCTCGGGATCGAATCATCCTGCGACGAGACGGCGGCGGCGCTGGTCCAAGACGGCCACCGTGTGCTCTCCAGCGTGGTGGCGTCGCAGGTCGCGACGCATCGCGCCTTCGGCGGCGTCGTGCCGGAGCTGGCGAGCCGGGAGCATCTGCGCAACATCGGCTACGTCGTCAGCCAGGCGTTCAAGGAGGCGGGCAAGGCGCAGGAGGACATCGACGGCATCGCCGTGACGCAAGGGCCCGGGCTGGTCGGCTCACTCCTGGTGGGGGTGTCGTTCGCCAAGGCGATGGCGTTCGCCACGGGCAAACCCCTGGTTCCGGTCAACCACGTCGAGGGGCACATATTCTCCGCGTTCGTCGAGAACCCGGGCATCGAATACCCTCTGCTCGCCCTGACCGTCTCCGGCGGCCATTCCTCGCTGATCCACGCGCCCGGGCCCGGGCGCTACGAGGTCGTCGGGCGCACGCGCGACGACGCGGCCGGCGAGGCGCTGGACAAGGTGTCCAAGTTCCTCGGGCTGGGCTATCCGGGCGGGCCTGTCATCGACCGGCTGGCGAAAGGGGGCGACGCGGGGCGGTTCGCCTTCTCCATCCCCAAGATCAGCGACGGGCGGCTCGACTTCAGCTTCAGCGGGTTCAAGACCGCCGCCCTGCGCCATATCCAGGCGGCGGGCATCAAGCCGCAGCGCGGCGGCAGGGTCTCCCAGGTCGTGCTGGACTTGGTCGCCAGCTACCAGCGCGCCATCGTCGATACGCTCATCCGCCAGACGCGCAAGGCCGCCGAGCGGCTGCGCCCCCGCTCGATGCTCCTGGTCGGCGGGGTCGCCTGCAACAGCCTGCTGCGCGACTCCTTCCGCCGGACGTTCGAGACCGGGCGCGAGGCGTCGCCTTGCGGCTTGTCTGGCGACAAGTCGCTGGCGCGTGGCTTACTTGATGACAGGACGCTGACGCGCGGCTTGTCTGGCGACAAGTCGCTGGCGCGTGGCTTACTTGATGACAGGACGCTGACGCGTCCTTCGCTTGACGACGGGGCGGAGGTGCGGGTCTACATCCCCAGTCCGGCGTATACGACGGACAACGGCGTGATGATCGCCGCCGCAGGCACGCCCAGGCTGCTTGCCGCGCGCGGACTCCCGCTCGACCTCGGCATGAACGCCGACCCCGGCCTCGTGCTTTGCTGACCGCGCCTGGTGACGTCGCCGCCGTTATCGTGCAAACGTGAGATAGGATCCGCATATGAAGATTCGCATGTACAGCAATGATGTCGAAGCCCCCCTGACGCCGTTCATCGGCAGGTACGTCGGCAACGTATGCGTCGGCATCGTGGACGCGCTCAAGACCAATGCGCCGGTGCGGACGCTCCGCTACGACCTCGAAGGGGATGCGGCGCGCATCCGGTTGAACGGGGAGCCGCTGCCGCTCGACCTCGCCAGCGGTTTCGCGGAGAAGATGATCTCCGACACGGTGCGCGGCATGATCCGCCGCCTCAAGATGGACGACCCGGCGGGCGTGGTGCGCATCGAAATCGAATTGTGATGGATGTCCGGCTGCTGACCCAGAAGATACGGCGGGAGGCGTTGCGGCTCGGCTTCTCCGAGATGGGCGTCGCGCGCGCGGGGGACGCCCCCGGCGCCGGGCGGTTCCGCGCCTGGCTGCGCGACGGTTTCCACGGCGGGATGCGCTACCTCGAACGGCAGGAGGGGCGGCGCGCCAATCCCGGCCTCGTGCTCGCGGGCGTCCGCTCGATCCTCGTCGCGGCGATGAGCTACCACTCGGACGGAGCGCCCGCCGCCGCGCAACAACCGGAAGGGGAGGGCGTCCGTGGCGTCATCGGCCGCTACGCACGCGGCGCGGACTACCATGCAATCGTCAAGGGGCGTCTGGAGGGCCTGCTCGCCTTCGTCCGCGGCGAGGTTCCCTCCGCGCGCGGCGTCTGCCACGCGGACACCGGGCCGGTTGCGGAAAAGGCTTGGGGCGCCGCCACCTCCGTCGGTTGGACGGGGAAGCACACCGGGCTGGTCTCGCGGCGGCTCGGCACCCGTTTTTTCCTCGGCGTGATTCTTCTGGACATTCCCTTGGATTATGACGATAAAGGCAAGGAGTTTTGCGGGACATGCCGGCGCTGCCTCGACGCCTGCCCTACGGGCGCGCTCGTGCAGGCGTATCGGCTGGACGCCAGGCGCTGCCTGTCGTATTTGACGATCGAGTCCCGGGGGGAGATCCCGCGCGGGCTCAGGCCGCTGGTCGGCGCGCGGATATTCGGATGCGACGCCTGCCAGGACGCCTGCCCTTGGAACCGGTTCGCCGCCGCGACGCCAGTGGGCGCGTTGGCGCCCCGGGCGGAGAACTTGGCGCCGGATCTGGTGCCGCTCGCGCGTCTGTCGCGGGAGGGGTTCGCGCGACGGTTCGCCGGCAGCCCGGTCTTGCGCGCGACCCGCGACGGGTTCGTGCGCAACGTCGTCGTCGCCCTCGGCAACGTCGGCGCCTCGGACGAAGGGGCGCGGGATGAGGTCGTCCAGGCGCTGGAGGCGGCGCTCGGGGACTACAGCCCGTTGGTGCGCGCCCATGCCGCCTGGGCGCTTGGGCGTGTACTGCGAGGCAGGGCTTGTGCTATCTTAACATCCGTGCGGGACAGGGAGTCGGACGAGGGCGTGCTGGCGGAGGTCGCGCGTGCGCTGGACGGGCGGGAAGAAGCTGGAACGGGATGAAAACGGACATGGACGACGTGGTGGGCGGGGAGACGACGACGCGGGAAAGGATATGGCCGCGGGCGGAACGGCGGCGCTCCGCCTTCGGACGCCGGGAGCCTACGTCGTTCCGTGACGTGTTCTCCAACAGCCCCCGCCGCCGCAAGAGCCGGGGGCGGCGCAAGACCGATCCCGGCGCCTATGTCGATCACTACGGCGCGCGGAGCTGGGGCATCGCCATCGCGGTCTTGGTGCTTTCGTTGCTGGACACCCTCTTGACCCAATTCCATCTGGAGATGGGCACTGCCGAAGAGGCGAACCCCGTGATGCGGGTCGTCTTGGACGCGGGCGGGTATCCGGCGTTCTACTTGGCGAAGATCGTCATGACCATCGTCCCGGTCGCCGTGATCATGTTGCACAAGGAGTGGACTTTCGGGAAATACGCCGCCCGCTTCTGCCTGTGGGCGTACATCCTGCTGGCGTTTTGGCATGCGTTCCTGCTGCTGTACCTCTCCTAGGGTCGCGTGCGCGCATCCAATGCAATCAGGCGGCTCCCGTCCCAGAAGTCGGTGTCCGTCTTGTCCATGCCGTCAATGTTCGTCGTCAAGTCCTTCTCATGGTTGTGGTGCATGTGGAGGGCGCGACCTGTTTCATGGGCGACCACCTGGTTCCTTTGGCTATCCCCGCCGGAAGCCTGCGGAATCGGCCACCTCGAGGCCGCCATGCCCGCCGGCGAGGACGAAATGACGATCGGCAAGCCGGTGTTCCATGGCGGGGCGGACGCATAGTGGGGGGGAGATGATACCGACGATCGAACAAGCGCAAGCCATTCTGGAAAAATACAACCGCGAGGCGTTTCATCTGCAACACGCGAAAATCGTGTCGGAGACCCTGCGGCATTTCGCAAAGCAATACGACCCCGGCCGGCAGGACTATTGGGCGGTCGTCGGGCTTTTGCACGACGTGGATTTCGAGCTTTTCCCCGAGCTGCATTGCGTCAAAGGCGTGGAGCTCCTTCGCGAGAACGACGTTGACGAAGGCATCGTCCACGCCGCGATGTCCCACGGGTACGGCATCGAACAACCGTCGGGGCTGTGTTTGAAAGAGCACGAGCCGACGCATGTGATGGAGAAGATCCTGTTCGCGACCGACGAGCTCACGGGGCTGATCGGCGCGGCGGCGTTGATGCGGCCGTCGAAAAGCGTCGCGGACATGGAACTTTCAAGCGTCAAGAAGAAGTTCAAGGACAAGAAATTCGCGGCGGGTTGCAGCCGCGACGTGATCGTCGAAGGCGCCAGGCGGCTCGGGTGGACGCTCGACGAACTGTTGCTGCGGACGCTCGACGCGATGAAGTCGATCGAGGGGGCGTGCGCCGGAAATGCCGGAAAGGCTTCTGGGAGTTCCCATGGATAGATTCAAAGGCGTCGAGAACTACATCCTGTCCGATGCGCTGCGCGAGATCGTCAACGCGGCGATCGTGCTCCGGCGGCCCCTGTTGCTGAAGGGCGAGCCGGGGACGGGCAAGACCCAGTTGGCGGAGGTGATCGCCGCCGACCTCGGGCTCCGGCTCGTGCGTTGGAACGTCAAGTCCACCACCAAGGCGTCGGACGGCCTCTACGTCTACGACACGGTGCAGCGGCTGAACGACTCGCGTTTCCACGACAAGGACGTCTCCGACATCAAGCAGTACATAAAGCTGGGCAGGCTGGGCGAGGCGCTGGCGTCCGAGGAGCAGGTCGTGTTGCTGATCGACGAGATCGACAAGGCCGACCTGGAGTTTCCGAACGACCTTCTGTTCGAGCTGGACCAGATGAGCTTCGACATCCTGGAGACGGGCGAGCACGTCACGGCGCGCCACCGCCCCATCGTCATCATCACCAGCAACAGCGAGAAGGAGCTGCCTGACGCCTTCCTGCGGCGCTGCCTGTTCCACTACATCGAGTTCCCCGAGCCGGAGATGATGGAGCGCATCGCGGCGGTCCACCACCCCGACCTGCAACCGAGGCTGATCGCGCAGATCGTGGCGCGCTTCTACTTCGTCCGGCGGCAGCGCGACCTGAAGAAGAAGCCTTCGACCAGCGAGCTGCTCGACTGGATACAGGCCGTCGTGGCGGGCGGCATCGACGCGGAGGCGCTCCAGCGGCGGTTGCCGTTCCTCGGCGTCCTCCTGAAGACCGAGGAGGACGTCGCCCGCGTCTCGCGCGGCGACCGTTAGCCTGCGGGCTTTTTAGAGGTTCCCTTTTCCCTTACCGGCGGCGAGCGATGTTCATCAACCTGTTCCAGGCGTTGCGGCGGCACGGGGTGCCGGTCACCTTCGACGAATGGCTGACCTTGCAGGCGGCGCTCGGGGAGGATCTCGCCGGCGGCTCGCTGACGCGCTTCTACCATCTGGCGCGCGCCACCCTGGTCAAGACCGAGGCCCATTTCGACCGCTTCGACCGCGCCTTCCTCGACTGCTTCAGCCACATCGGCACGGACGCGGAGCTGCTAGGGAGGATCGAGGAGCGCCTGGGGAAGATGCCGCCGCTGGAGCTGACCGACGAGGAGAGGCGCCTCGTCGGGGCTTTGGAGCTCGAAGAGGTGCGCAAGGGGTTCCTCGACCGGCTGCGCAACCAGGACGACATGCCGCACGTCGGCGGCAACAAGGCCGTCGGGACGCACGGACGCTCCCCCTACGGCGCGTGGGGCTACAACCCCGCCGGGGTGCGCGTCGGGCAGGGCGAGGGCGTCCACCGCCGCGCCGTGCAGATCGCCGAGAGGCGGAGCTTCAGGAACTACCGCGACGACGTGGCGCTGGACGTGCGCGGCATGAAGACTGCGCTCGGTCTCATCCGCCAAGCGGTGCGCGAAGGGCCGAAGGAGAGCCTGGACGTGGAGGGGACCGTGCGCGCGACCTGCCGCAACGCCGGGGAGCTGGAGTTCGTCTGGGAGCGCGCCCGCCGCAAGAGGATCAAGCTGCTGCTGCTGATGGACGCGGGCGGCACCATGGAGCCGCATGCGGAGCTGGTGAGCCGCCTGTTCTCCGCAGCCAAGGACGTCGTGAAGGACTTGAAGCCCTACTACTTCCACAACTGCGTCTACCAGGACTTGTACACCGACATCCGCCAGATGCGCTCCGTCCCCACCCGCAAGGTGCTGGAGGCGGTGCCGGGCGATTACAAGGCGATCCTGGTGGGAGACGCCTCGATGGCACCGGGGGAGCTGTTGCGTCCGAACGGCGCGATCGACTTCTGGTATGAGAACGACAGGCCGGGCGTCGAGTGGCTGTCCGACATCCGCAGACGCTTCCCCAAGGCGATCTGGCTCAACCCCGACCCGCGCGCTTGGTGGGACGGGACGCCGACCGTGGGGATGGTTCGCTCCATCTTCCCGATGTTCGAGCTGACGCTGGAAGGGTTGCGCGCCGGCGCCCGCGCCCTGATGCGCTCCGGTTGACGGGCGCAGACCCGGTCAGCAGGGGAGGATGACGCGGAACTCGCTCCCCTCGCCCGCGCGGCTGGAGATCTCCAGGCGGCCGCCGGCGTGGCCGACCAGCCGCTTCACGATCGCCAGCCCCAGCCCGTTCCCCTCGATGCGCTTGGTCTCCGGCTTCTTCTCCCGGAAGAACTCCTCTCCGAGGCGCGCGACGTTCTCCGCCGCGATGCCGATGCCGGTGTCGCGCACGGCGAGGGCGATCCCCTCGGGGGTGCGCCGGGCGCTGACGGCGACCTTTCCGCCCGCGCGGTTGTACTTGACGGCGTTGCCCACCAGGTTGGTCAGGATGGTGCGCAGGTCGTCGTCGGCGATGGCGCAAGGGGGCAGCCCCTCCTGCAAATCGACTTCAAGCGCGACCGGGACCGCCGCCGCGCGATCCTTCCAGAGATCCACCGTCTCCCGGATGGCGGGCGCCACGTCCAAGGGCGCGGCGGGGGTCTGGTCCGTCCCCTTGTGCTCGATGCTCGACAGAGACAACAGGTCGGAGATGAGTTCGCCCAGGCCGTCTATCCGCTCGTTGGCGCGCGCCAGCGACTTGGCGTAGGGTTCGAGCGAGTCGCCCAGGCTGCGATCCTGCATCACCTCGATGATCGACTTCAGCGCGCCGAGCGGCGCGCGCAGCTCGTGGACCAGCGTCCGCGTGAAACGCGCCTTCTCCATCGCCATGCGCCTCACCGCCGAGATGTCCACGGCGGTGAGGATGCTCCCCAGCCTTGCGCCCTTGTCGTCGTAGAAGCCGTTGACCTTTATGAAGAGCCGTCGGGGTTCCGCATCCCCCGCCTGCCTGCCCGACGCGGCGTCAACCTCGACCTCGAACACCCCGGGCGCGGGGTTGTCCGGGGCGAGCGACGCCAGGGCGGGCGCGAGCACGCCGTCCGCGAGCGCCACGGACGCCTGCCGCCCCAGGAGGCTGTCCGCCTCGGCGCCCAGCAGCTCCTCCATGGCGCGGTTCGCCAGCGCGATCTCGCCCTGGCGGTTCGCCACCAGCACGCCGTCGCGCAGGCTGGAGACCAGCGAATGGGTCTGGCTCTTCTCCGACGCCAGCTCCAGCAGGCTCGCCTCGTGCGCCGCCCGCAACGCGGACGCCTCGTCGCGGAGCTTCTTGTAGCCGAGGAGGTTCTCCACCGTGCCCACCAGGTCGTCCGGCGTGAAGGGCTTGGGCAGGAAGACGTCCACCCCTTGCCGCGTGGCGAAGACCGCCGTCTCGATGTTGGCGTAGGCGGTGATCATGCAGGTCATGGCGTCCGGCGCCTTCCGCTGGATCGACTGCAGGAGCGTGAGCCCGTCGATGTCCGGCAGCCGGTAGTCGATCAGGAACACGTCGTAGGCGTTGCCGCCGTCGATCAGGTCGAGCGCTGCGCGGCCGCAGTCGGCGGCCTCCACGTCGTACCCCTCCAGGGCGAGGATCTCGCGCACTCCGGTGCGGATGCCGGGTTCGTCGTCCACCACTAGGATGCTTGCAGCCATCTCCCCCTCCTCGCTTTTAGCCGCGTCCCGGCGCCGCCAACCTGCGCTCCACGATCTTCAAAAGGCGTTGCGCGCTCGCGGGCTTGTCCACGAAGTCGTCCAGTTGCGACCATGAGCGCAACCCCTCCTTGTCGCGCGAGAAGTCCTTGCCCGTCTCGGCGGCCACCCCGGAGAGCATGACCAGCGGCGTCCCTTGGAACCGCGCCTCGCGGCGGAGGCGGTGCGCCAGCGTGAAACCCGAGTCGAAATGCTCCATCATCAGGTCGATGAAGATCATGTCCGGCGTCTCGGACTCCAGCAGCCGGAGCGCCTCGTCAGTCCCCCCGGCGGTCAGCACCACGAAGCCGCGCGCGCCGAAGAAGGCCTCCTGCGCCTCCAGGAAGTCCTGGTCGTCGTCGATGAACAGCAGTTTCTTCGCATCCGTCACTCCCATCCCGCACACTCCTCGCCTGTTCGCGCAGCTCGTTAACCGCCCGCCGACTGCATCGGACGCGCCTGTTGCAAAGGCGCCTCGATGTAGAACGTCGTCCCCTCGCCCGGCTTGGACTCGAACCAGATGGTCCCCTGGTGGAGCTTGACGATGCCGTAGGCTATCGCCAGCCCCAAGCCCGTGCCGCGACCGATGTTCTTGGTGGTGAAGAAGGGTTGGAACACCCGGTCGTGATCCTCGTCCGGGATGCCGCAGCCGTCGTCTTCGACCGAGATGCGCACGCGGTCGCCCCCCTCGGAGAGCCCGGCCGACACCGCGATCTCGCCCCCGTCCTCCCCCAAGGCGTCGATGGCGTTCTGGACGAGGTTCACCAGCACCTGCGTCATCTGGTCCCGGTCGATGTCCGCCTCGACGTCCGCCCCGCCCCCGTCGAAGCGCAACCGGACGTTGCGCCCCTCCAGCTCCCGCCGGTTGAAGGAGTCCGCCAGCACCTTCGCGACATACTCGCCCATGCGGGTGCGCACGAAGCGGACGCGGTTCTGCCGCGCGAAGTCGAGCAGCCCCGAGACGATGCGTTTGCAACGTTGCGTCTCCTTCTGCACGAGGTCGATGTCGCCCGACACCTTCGACTCCTTGCCCAGCTTGCGCTCGATGAGCCCGGAGTACAGCAGGATGGTCCCCAGCGGGTTGTTCAGCTCGTGCGCGATGCCGGCGGCGAGCTGTCCGAGCGACGCCAGCTTCTCGGTGCTGACCAGTTGGCGGTGGATTTCGCGCATGTCGCGCCATGGCACGTGCAGCTCGTTGCAAACCCTCTCCGCCTGGTCGATCAAGAACGGGAGGCACATCGCCTCCTCGGCGAGGCCGTTGAACACCGCCGCCGCCTTCGCGCGGCAGGTCGGGTAGCCGCAGGCGCCGCAGTTCAGCTCGTCGTCCGCCGAGAACTTGTTGGTGTGCGCCAGGATGTCGCGGATGTCCTCCTCCGCCGGCTCCTTGAGGCGGTGGTCCTCGACGGCGTAGCCCCGCCCCAGGGCGCGCACGGTCTCGACGGCCGCCTCCTCGGGGCGCCGCCCGCGCGCCTGTTGCGCGTAGGCGCAGATGTCGGCGCGCATCCGAAGCGAGGACGCGGCCCGGGACATGCCGGGGCCGGCGTGGCAGCCGTGGCACATCAGCGCCTCCACCAGTTGCGGGCGGATCCTCCCCGACTCCATGTCCTCCAGCACCTCGTCGGTCTCCCCCCGGCCCGTGGCGACGACGAAGCGGGTCTCGAGCGGGTCGGACTCCAGCCCCGCCGTGATGAGCAACCCCCCCGCCAGCGGGAACGAACGCCCGATGCCCGCGAAGGGGCGGTCCGGCTCGGAGGGTTCGAGCAGCCCCAAGTCGACGCCGGCGCCGGCGACGATGCGCCGCAACTCGGTGAAGGTGAGCGCCTCGTCCACCACGCGCGGCAGCAATGGGTCGCGCACTTCGAGTTTCTTGGCGATGCAGGGGCCGATGAACACGGAGCGGACGCCGTCGCCGTAGATGCGCCGCGCCTCGACCGCCGCCGCGACCATCGGCGAGACGATGGGGGCGAGCCTGCCGGTCAGCGACGGGTGGTATTTGCGGACGCGCTCGACGATGGCGGGGCACGCCGTGGCTATCCAGGAGCCGTCGGGATGCTCCTGCAGCAGCTTGTCGTACTCGGCGGAGACCAGGTCCGCGCCGCGCGCCACCTCCACGACGTATTTGAATCCGACCGCCCGCAGCGCCGCCACCACCCGCCCCGGCTCCACGCCGTCGAACTCCGCGACGTAGGAGGGGGCGAGCAGGGCGACCGCGGGCGCGCCCCCTTGGAGGATGGAGAGCGTCAGCTCCACCCCCGAGGCGTAGGTCTTCGCGTTTTGCGAGCAGACGGTCGTGCATCGGCCGCAGGCGATGCAACGCTCCGGCACGACGCTGGCCTGGCCGTTCTCGATCTTGATCGCCTTTACCGGGCAGGAGCGGACGCACGTGTAGCACCGCCGGCAGTTCTGCTTGATCGTCTCTATCGCGGCGAACGTCTCCGCCATGATCCCTCCTCCTTGTCCGCGCCCCGCAAAACGCCTTCGCGTCAAAGGCGTTTCGGCGCAGGGGCGCCTGCTATGCGTTGTAACCCCGGTGCAGCAGGCGGTGGCTCTCCCCGCCGCCGGGCGCGCCCAGCCATTCCTCGTAAAGCCGCGCCACCTCCGGGTTCTCGTGCGCGGCGTGCAGAGGCGCCTTCTTGTCGGCGTCATGGATGCGGATGCGCCGCGCCTTCAGCATCTCGTCATGGCCGCTGCGGTCGCGCCGGCGTCGCGGTTGCCCGCCCCCGCCGATGCAACCGCCGGGGCAGCTCATGACCTCCACGAAGTCCAAGTCGACCTTCTTCGCCGCGAGCTGGTCCAGGAGCGACTTGGCCGCGCCTAGGCCGCTGGCGACGGCGCAGCGCAGCTCCCTGCCGCCGACCGGGGCGGTGAAGGTGCGGATGCGCTCGCCGCTGCGCAAGGGGGCGCTCGCCGTCGCGCGCGGCGGCGTCTCCGCGCCCGCCATGTGCGCCGCCGTGCGCAACGCCGCCTCCATCACGCCGCCGCTGCCGCCGAAGAGCCGTCCCGCGCCGCTGGCCTCGCCGAAGGGGGCGTCGGGCCGTGAGCGGAGCTTCGCGTCGTTCCCCGGCTCGACGCCGAAGTTCTTCAAGAGGCGCAGCAGCTCGCGCGTGGTCAGGACCGCGTCCAGGTCGCCGACCTCGAAGGCCTCTTGCTTCTTGGCCGTGCAGGGCATGACGGCGACCGAGTAGACGTCCCTGCCCTCGCGCGCCGCCCGCTCCTTGATGAGCGCCGCCGCCATCTGCTGCGGCGACTTGCAGGTCGAGAGGTGCGGGACGAACTCCGGCCGGTGCAGTTCCACGAAGCGCACCCAGGCGGGGGAGCAACTGGTGAACATCGGCAGCGGGCCGCCGCCGCCGAGGCGTCCGAGGAGCTCGTGGGCCTCCTCCATGACGGTCAGGTCGGCGGCGAAGGACGTGTCGTAGACGGCGGAGAAGCCGATCTGCCGGAGCGCGCCCGTCACCAGCTCCAGCGCGGCCATCGGGTTGCCCAGTCCCAGCTCCGCCGCCAGGGTCGCGGGGACCGCCGGGGCGATCTGCGCCACGGCATCGAGCCTCCCCGACGCCGCCTTGCCGAGCGCCTCGGAGACCTCGGCGACGGCGCTCCTCTCGCCGAGCGCCCCGGTCGGGCAGACGCGCACGCACTGCCCGCAGAATACGCAGTCGGAGACGTCCAGCCCCGCGTCGCCGCCGGGGCGGACCGAGGTGTCGAAGCCGCGTCCGGCGAAGTCTATCGCCCCCACCCCCTGCTCGGTTTGGCACACGGTCACGCAACGGCCGCAGAGGATGCACTTGGACGGGTCGCGGACGATGGCGACCGAGGAGACGTCGATGGGCTGGTCTTTCACCCTCCCCGCGTAGCGCCGCTCCCGGACGTCCAGCAGCGCGGCCAGGCGGGACAGCTCGCAGTCGTCCGCGCGCGCGCAATAGAGGCAGTCGTCGGGATGCCCCGCCAGGAGCAGCTCGACGATGTTGCGTCTGATGCGCAGCACCTTGGGCGAGTGGGTGCGGACGCGCAACCCCTCGCGCACCTTCATGGTGCAACTGGTCTGCAGGCGCGCCTCGCCCTCGACCTCGACCAGGCAGACGCGGCAAGAGGCGTGCGGCGCCGGGGCGACGTCCAGGGCGCACAGGTGCGGGATGTGGACGCCCGCGCGGGACGCCGCGTCTAGCACGGTGTCATCCTTGTCGCACTCCACCGGCTTGCCGTTCACCGTGATCTCCATCTGGCATTCCCTCCGTAATCCCATCTTCGCGCCGACAAGCGGCGGTTTGTCCCGGTCACGGCCTCCAAGGCGCGACGCCGATCGCCTCCTTGGGGCAGGCGGTGACGCAGGCGCCGCAGCCGATGCAGCGGTCCTCGATGATGTAGTGCGCCTGCTTGCGCTCGCCCATGACGGCGTCTTGCGGGCAGGCCTTCCGGCACATGGTGCAGCCGATGCACAGGGCGTTGTCGATGGCGAACACGCGCAGCCCCTGGCATGCGCCCGCCGGGCAACGGCGCTCGTGCAGGTGCGCCTCGTACTCGTCGCGGAAATAGCGCAGGGTGGACAGCACGGGGTTCGCCGCCGTCTGCCCCAGGCCGCACAGCGACGCCTCGCGGACGGTCTCCGCCAACTCCTCGGCTGCGAGCAGGCCGCGGAAGCGCGTCAGGCGGTTGCCTTCGTCGCCGACCGGCTTCTCGCACAGCGCCGCGAGTATCTCGTAGAGGCGCGTCGTCCCTTCGCGGCAGGGTGCGCATTTGCCGCACGACTCGGAGCGGACGAACTCCATGAAGTATTTGGCGACGTCCACCATGCAGGAGCGCTCGTCCATGACCACCAACCCCCCCGAGCCCATGATCGCGCCCCGCTCTTGGAGCGCCCTGTAGTCCACTGGCACGTCCAGTTGGTCGGCGGGCAGGCAGCCGCCCGACGGGCCGCCGATCTGCACCGCCTTGAGGCGGTGCCCCGCCGCCACGCCGCCGCCGACGCCTTCCACCAGCTCCCGCAGCGACATGCCGATGGGGACTTCGACCAGGCCCGTGTTGCGCACCGCGCCGGAGAGGGCGAAGACCTTCGTGCCGGCGTCCCCCTTGCCGATGGAGGCGAACCACTCCGCGCCCCGGGCGACGATGGCGGGGACGTTGGCGAGGGTCTCCACGTTGTTCAGGACGGTCGGCTTGCCGTACAGCCCCTTCTCGGCGGGGTAGGGGGGGCGGGGGCGCGGCATGCCGCGCCGCCCCTCGATGCTGGCGATGATGGCGGTCTCCTCGCCGCAGACGAAGGCACCCGCCCCCGGCTTGACCTTCACGTCGAAGGCGAACTGGCTGTCGAGGATGTTGTCGCCCAAGAGGCCCGTCTCGCGCATGCGCGCGATGGCCGCCTCCAGCCTCGCGATCGCCAGCGGATACTCCGCGCGGCAGTAGATGTAGCCCCGGCGCGCGCCGATGGCGTAGGCGGCTATCGCCAACCCCTCCAAGACGCGGTAGGGGTCGCCCTCCAAGACCGCCCGGTCCATGAACGCGCCCGGGTCGCCCTCGTCGGCGTTGCAGACGACGTACTTCTCCGCGCTCGGCTGCCCGTGCGCCACTTGCCATTTCCGCCCGGTGGGGAAGCCTCCGCCCCCGCGCCCCTTCAGCCCGGAGGCGAGCACGGTGTCGCAGACCTCGGCGGGGGTCATCAGGGAGAGGGCGCGCGAAAGGCCCCGGAACGCCCCGCGCGCCAAGGCGGCGTCGAGGGACACCGGGTCGATGACGCCGCAGTTCTCCAAGACCACCTTCTGCTGGCGGGCGAAGAAGGGGATCGTGTGGAGCGCGGGGACGCCGTCGGGGGCGACGGACGGGGCAGCGTCCGGGTCGGCGTGCCAGCCGAGCGCCAGCGGATGGCCTGCCCTCCCGCGGCACAGCACGTCGGCGAGCAGCCCGTCGATGTTCTCCGGCGTGACGCCGGCGTAGGCGATGCGCGGCCCGCCGGACGGCGCGACGTCCACGATGACCTCCTTCTGGCAGTAGCCGATGCACCCCACGTCGATGACGGTCGCCGCGACGCGGTTCTGCGCGAGGAACGCCTCGATGCGCTTGCGCACGTCGGCGGCGCCGTTGGCCAGGCCGCAGGTGCCTAGGCCGAGGAAGATCAAGGTCCCTTCGCCCCCGCGCCGCGCCTGGAGAAGCCGGATTCGGCGCAGTTCGCGGCAGGCGTCGTCGTCGTGGCAGAGTGGGCCTTTCTCGACGCATTCGACGGAGTGTACGCACGGCTCCGCAGGCCGGTGGCGGCAGGCGGGGCAGCAGGGGTTTAAAAGCACGGTGTCGGTCATGGTCACCTCTAAAGTCGGACGCCCGCGCGGCGGGTCACTTCAACTGGTCGAGCAGGGCGTCCAGCTTCGCCACGTCCATGCCGCCGTGGAACTCGCCATCGACGCGGACGACCGAGGCGATGGAGCAGGCGCCGAGGCACGCGGGGGTCAGCAGCGTGAACTTGCCGTCGCGCGAGTTGCCGTCCTTCTGGAGCTTGAGCTTGCGGCGCAGGTGGTCGCACAGCTTGCCGCTCCCCTTCACATGGCAGGCGGTGCCTCGGCAGATCTCGACCACATGCTCGCCCAAAGGCGTGAGCCGGAACTGGTTGTAGAAGGTGGCGACGCCGTAGACGGTGCTGCGCGGCACCCGCAATGCGCGCGAGATGCCCCGGATCGCCTCTTCCGGCACATACCCGCGCTCCTTCTGCGTCGCCTGCAGGAGCGGGATGATGGCGGAGGGCGAGGGCTGGTCCCGGTCGCGCCGGTCGCGGTCGGGCGCGGCGACGAATTCGGCGATGATCTCCTCGATGGTTTTCACGATGTTGCCTTTGGCGGTCGGTTGTTGGCGATTCCCCGCCGTCGCCCCCCCATGGTCGCGGGATCGGCGGCGCCCCCGGAGGACGGCGGGCTAGCTCCCGAGCACCCGCTCCACCGCCTCGCCGATGCTTTGCAACGATGCGGGCTTCTTGAGGTATTCGGTCGCGGGCCAGTCCCGCCCCATCACGAATTCAAATGACGGCGCCTTGTCCGCGAGATGGTCGGTGAATCCCGACAGGAGGACGATGGGGATGTCCCGGGTGGCGGCGTCGCCCTTCAGCTCGTACGCCAGGTTGAAACCGTCCGCGTCGGTGTCCATCATGACGTCGAGGATGATGGCGTCGGGCCGCTCCTGCCGTATGGCTTTCTTCCCCTCGGCGCCGCTGTGCGCCGCGCGCACCGCGTACCCGCGCGCCTCGAACCAGGCTTTGATGGAATCGGTCAGGTCGACGTCGTCGTCGATGGTCAGGATCTTCTTGGACATGGTGTCTCTCCTTCTTGATGGTGGCTTGGATGTCCGGTTCGCGTCCTTCGTCGGTCTCGGAGCTGTTCCATTGTGCGTGTGTACACAGACAATGCTAAAAAAATCTAGTTCAAAACCCGCTCGCTTTCAACTCCCGCCGGGGATTGACCCTGTTTTTTCCCAAAAACGACAACTTCTCCAACTTGGCGGAGATGTCCTCCATCTCGATGAACGTCCCCGGCGGGGCGTTGAGGATGGCGGGGACGAAGCAGAGGAACGCGCGCACCCCGGCTTCGGCGAAGCTGTTCACGATGGTTTGCAGCCCTTGTGGCTGGCAGGCGAGGATGGCGATGCCGATCTGGCGGTCGCGCAAGGCGGTCGCGGCATCCCGGATGTCTAGGCAACGCCGCCCGGCGATGACGCGGCCGATCTTCGACGGGTCGTTGTCGAACACCAGGTCGAGCGCGAAGCCGCGTTCGACGAAGCCGCCATAGGACAGGAGCGTGCGCCCCAGGTTGCCCGCGCCGACCAGCGCCACCGGCTGCACCGTCACGGTGCCGAGCAGCTCCGACAGGGTGTTGATGAGCTGCCCGACGTTGTAGCCGCGCGAGATGTTGCCGAACGAGCCGAAAGACGCCAGGTCGCGCCGGAGCTGCGCGGAGGTGACATCGACGTATTCCGCCAGTTGGTGCGAATAGACGTACTGGATCCCCTGGCCGTGCAGATCCTCCAGCACCCGGCGGTAGGTGGACAGGCGCTCGACGGTCTGGAGCGGGATGCGCTTGCCGGCGAACTGCACCGTCCCCGATTGTTTCTGCGCGCCCCTCATCGTTTCCTCCCCCCCCCGGTTTCCCGGAAGCTCCCCTGCAACTTCACGTCCGGCGCGCCCGTTTTGGGCGAGGTCGCCGCCTCGCCTGCATCCCCGGGCGCCCCAATCGTCCGCCTCTATGTTTTTTCAGAGGCGCTGTAATTGTGTACTCATTCACAATACTTGTCAAGCCGTGACATGCGCTTTGTGTTTTTGTGGACACGCCTGGCCGGAGCATCGCATCCGGTGCGCGTCCGCGCATCGTGGGCGCGGGGCGGAAACCCGCCCCGAAGCCGGGTGCCGGTCGGTGCGGCTGCTTTTTTTTCTTGGAGGAGGGGCGGGGAGGCGCGGCGGCACCCTGCCGGTTGTCGCCGCACCCCCTTGCGGGAATCTCTGAAAACCCCGGCCGCTGCGTTGCGCCTTGGTCGAAAAGCGGAGTTCGCTGAGGCGAATGAGCATTTCCGACCAAGGCGACGCCTTGTCTGCGAGGTTTTTAGAGGCTCCCGTGCGCCATTTGCGGCGGGGCTTTACAGCTCGCCGCAGTCGGCGATGGCGATCTCCGCCTTCGTCCTGCCGGAGCCGGTGCCGAAGCTCTCCATCTTCTTGAGCACGTCCATCCCCTCCACGACCGAGCCGAACACCACGTGGTGCCCGTCCAGCCACGGCGTCGGCACGGTGCAGATGAAAAACTGCGAGCCGTTGGTGCCGGGGCCGGCGTTCGCCATGCTGAGGATGCCGGGGCCGGTGTGTTTCAGCGTGAAATTCTCGTCGGCGAACTTCTCGCCGTAGATCGACTTGCCGCCGGTGCCGTTGTGGTTGGTGAAGTCCCCCCCCTGGCACATGAATTCCGGGATGATGCGGTGGAACGTAGAGTCTTTGTAGCCGAACCCTTTTTCGCCGGTGCAGAGGGCGCGGAAGTTCTCCGCCGTCTTGGGCGCGACGTCGGAGCGCAACTCGAACACGATGCGGCCGAGTTGCAGGCCGTCGGCGGTGATGTCAAAGAAACAGCGGGGGAGTTTGGGGCTTTCGTTATCGCTCATAATGCAATGGCTCCTGGGAAAACGTTGAAAACGCAAAAACAAAACGCATATATTAGCAGATTCGACCGGTGTTTTTTAGCCGTCGGGGCGGGGGGGCTCATGGGGACGTCGTTGGAACTGTTGGCGCCGGCGGGGGATGCGGACATCGGCGTCGCCGCCGTGGAGCATGGGGCGGACGCCGTGTACATCGGCGCTCCCAAGTTCAGCGCCCGCGCGGGGGCGGGGGTGGCGCTCGGGGACTTGGAGCGGCTGGTGCGCCGCGCCCATCTGTTCTACGCCAAGGTCTATGTCGCGCTCAACACCATCCTGACCGACGGGGAGGTCGCCGAAGCCCGCGGGATCGTCCGGTCGGTCTACGACCTGGGGGCGGACGGGCTGATCATCCAAGACCGGGGGCTCTTGGAGCTGGACCTGCCGCCCATCCCCCTGATCGCCAGCACGCAGGCGCACAACGACACGCCGGAGAAGGTCCGCTTCCTCGAGGCGGTGGGGGTACGCCGCGCGATCCTGGCGCGCGAGCTCTCGCTCGCGGAGATCGCCGCCATCCGGCGGGCGGCGCCGAAGATCGAGCTGGAGGTGTTCGTCCACGGCGCGCTCTGCGTGTCCTACAGCGGCCAATGCTACATGAGCCAGGTCGTCGCCGGACGCAGCGGCAACCGGGGCGTCTGCGCCCAGCCGTGCCGCTCGCGGTACACGCTGACCGACGGCGTGGGGAGGCGCGTCGAGCAGGACAAGTTCCTGCTCTCTTTGAAAGACCTCGACCTTATGGGCGACCTCGGGGCGTTGGTCGAGGCGGGCGTCACCTCGTTCAAGATCGAGGGGCGCTACAAGGACGCCCGTTACGTCAAGAACGTCACCGCCGCCTGGCGGCAGGCGCTGGACGCCTTCATCGCCGCCCGCCCCGGATACCGCCGCGCCAGCTCGGGGCGCAGCGAATTTTCTTTCACGCCCGACCCCGCGCGGAGCTTCAACCGGGGCTTCACGCGCTATTTCATCTCGGGCGCGCGCGACAAGGCCGGTTCCATCGACACGCAAAAGTCCGTGGGCAAGCCCGTCGGGACGGTGGCGCGCGTGGGGCGGGGGTTCTTCCAGCTCGACGGGGAGCGGTTGCACAACGGGGACGGGCTCTGCTTCTTCACCGGCGGCGGGGGGCTGTCCGGCTTCCGGGTCGAGCGCGTCGATCCGGACGGGAAGGCGTTCCCCAATTCCATGCGGGGGCTCGCCCAAGGGGTGCCCCTCCACAGGAACCACGACGCCGCGTTCGACAGGCTGCTCCAAGGGGACTCCGCGCGCCGCCGCGTCGATGCGGCGATGGCGTTCGCGCATGAGGGCGACGTGGCGCGGCTGACGGCGACGGACGAGGACGGCAACCGGGCGGAGCTGTCCTTCGACGCGCCCTACGTGGCGCCGCGCGACCCCGGGCGGGCGCTCGCGCAGGTCGAGAGGCGGCTCGCGGCGGCGGGGGGCACGGCGTTCCGCATCGGGCGGACGGAGGTCTCCGGGCGGGTCGGCTTCCTCCCCGTCGGCTTTCTGAACCGGATGCGCAGGGACTCCTTGGCGGAACTCGCGAAAGTCCGCGAAGCCAACCGCCCCCGCCCCACCGCGCCGGTCGTCCCCAACGACGTCCCCTACCCCGAAAAGCAGGTGGATTTCCGCGCCAACGTCCTGAACCGCCTCGCCCGGGCGTTCTACGAGCGCCACGGCGCGCAGGTCGTCGAGCCTGCGCTGGAGTCTTTCCCCGCCGAGGCGGCGGCGGGCGTCGCGCGGGGCAGGGAGGTGATGCGGACGAAATACTGCCTGCGCCACCAGCTCGACGCCTGTTTGCGGGAGGGCGGGGAAGGCGGCGGCGGCGCGCGGCGCATCCCCGCACCGTTGCGTTTGCGCGACAACCTGCACGTCTACAGGCTGGAGTTCGACTGCGAGCGCTGCCGCATGTCGGTCGTCTTGGAGAAGTGACCTCCGGCCGGCCGTTCCGCACCGTATAAGCGGGCGTCCGCCTCTCACCCCGTTTCGTCCTGAAAGCCGCCGGCGCCCCGCCGTTAATTGTTATCGATTCCCTATCGTGAAACCGCATGCGCGACGATATGGATAGTTGCCGCAAGTTTCGCGACAGCAAGATTCGGGACGATCCGGGGAGGCTTCATGGAACAGGAGTTTCATTCTCATCCATTGGTGGTGCGGAGGGTTTCGATCTGTGTTTTGATGCTGGGCCTCATCGTTGAGGCGTCGTTTTTTGCCGGCGGATACATCCCCCTAAAGTTCCAATATGCGTTTTCAGTCCGCGATTATTTCTTCGCGAACCTTGTCATCTGGTTGCTGCTGGCCGTCCTCACCTACTGGATCTGTGACATCTGTGTCCGCGTCACGTCCACCGATGTGGTTTTCACGCGCCGGGGGAGGGAATACTTGCGCCTCCCGTTGGATCAATGGAGTTTTTCGCTCTCGCGGTGGTCGGAACGCCTTTTGGTCTTGACCGAGCGCTGCGGGAGCATCGATTTTGACGCATCGGGGATGCGGGGTGCGCCGAGGGGTGTGAAAACCCATCGCCTGTACCTGTACGGTTTTCACGGTTGGGACAGCGACCGGTTGTTAGGTGCCATCCATGACGCCCAGCGAAGGAAACGCGAGGGTTTTGCGGCATCGGCAGGCGACTCCGTCGAGGGCGTCAACCTCGCCGCGCCGACGATGGCAGGTGTCGGGCTGAAGGCGATGGACGCTGGCTGGCGGTATGGTTCATCTCTGGATGACGGCGACCTTGGACGGGGGCGGGGCGAGGCGTCCACGGCGCCGGAAGTGGACTTTGGGAAATCAACCTTTATCGTGGACAAGGCCGGCGTGATGAAATGGGGAAAGGCGAAATTGCTCCCCAAGATCGCCACGTGCGCGGTTCTTGCGGTGGCGCTCGCCGTGGGGTTTTTCATAGCGCGTTTCGACACCTTGAAGGGTTTCAACTGGGCGGAGATGTCCATGGGGATGGCTGCCGCCCTGATAATACCGCTCCTGTGCAGCCCACTGATATTCCTGGGCCCCATGGGGATGTACCTGGCCATCTATGTAAAGTTGCGGTCCGTTCCCGAAAAGATCTCTTTTTCGGGAAAACACCTCATGATCGACGGCAAGAGCTTTTATGTGGGCAAGCTGGCGAAAGTCCGCCTCACGCCGGCGTCCTACAGCGTGGACGCCGAGCTCGTGTCGATGCGGGCGTTGCGAAAACTGGTCGTGCAGGAAAAAGACGGCCAGACGCACTCCTGGTGCCTGGGGAAGGCGTCGGGCGACGGCGAGGGCTTTGCGCCCTTAGGCTACCGGCGTTTTTATGAAAGCCTTTTGTTGTTCTGCCGCAACGAACCCGGCCTGTATGCCGACATGCCCTGAACCAACGACTCGTAAGAAGCCGCCTCAAAGGATTTCGTCTCACATTTCGGCCGGGTGCCGCTCCAGAGCCGATTGCGTGTTGAGATTGTCCATGACCAGGACGGCCTTCTCGGCGTCGGCATAGGGTCCGTCGAGAATGCCGCGCACGAACCGCGCCCAGTCGCTGCTCCGCGCGCTGCCCGATTTCGCGCTAAGTTTGTGTGATGATGAAATTTTTCAGCGCCGGTATGTCTTCAACAATCGCTTTCCAAATCTGCTTCATGTCAAGTTGCCAATAGCTGTGCGCAGAAATGTTTCTCACGGCTATGATTTCAACCCACGGAATTTCTGTGTGTCTCCCAATGAATTCGTCGCTCAAATGGTTGGCGCATTCGCCAATTGTAATCAATGACATGCAAATAGCATGTTGCGCCACTTCGTCACTCAGAAATTTTGCTTCGTCAAATCCGATTATCGTCCGCTCGATAAATGAAATCTCTTCCTTGATTTTTGTCAATTAACTCTGTTCCTATCCATAAATCCGCTCACTTTTCCCTATATTTAATAAATCCGGACGCGCCAAAGGCAACGTGACAATATCAACATCTTTGTTTAACGCACGCTTGAGTTCCTCGCGCAACCCCATGACTTTGAAAATCGACGGCGTATTTAAAAACTCAACTAAAAAATCGACATCCGAATCTTCATTTTGCGTTTCGGTTGCGTATGAACCGAAGACGCTGACGGATTTCAAGCCGTATTTATCGACGAACGGCATTGTTTTCTGCTTTATTTCCCGTATCCCCATTTGACACCTGCGCTTTCCACGCAAATTATCCCTTTCCCCTGCCGCTAATCTATGGCATTTTCCAATTCGTCCCGTCCCGGCTTCCGATAACGCCCGCCATGCCGACTTTCCCCGTCGCAGGGCACCCCTGCATCGATGGGAGGTTCCATTCTATTCCAACACGTCCTGAACCGCCATGCGAAAATCTTCCAGGCGCAATTCGAACGGCGCTCCTTGTAGATCGCGGCCACGGTCGCGGCGTCGAACTCCATGTCGTTGCGGGCAGGTCAGGCTGCGCGGGTTCGGTCTGCTTGCCGGAAACGTCGGAATTGTACCGTCGGCTCGCGATGTCCGTCAGCCGTCGGCTCCGCCGTACCGTATAAACGCAGCCATCGTGGGACTCTATGAACAGGGAATTCGACGAAACGGGGTCATCGGCCCAGTGGAAGATATAGCGTCAACGGCTGGCTGGGAAACGACGCAAAGCCCAAGTGCGCGTAAAACGCCTTGGCGCGGTCGTGAACGTCGGGGTCGAGGGGACGCTCTTCGAAGTCAAACACGCCGCACCTTGCTCTTGGTCCGCTCCAATGAGGCTTTTAACGCCGGATTCGGGTTGAACGCGCCGTCAAGCGCCGCCGTGAACGCCGTGAAGTCTTTGAGGGGCAGGGTGATGCGCGATTCGCGTTCCAGCAGCGATAAAGCTTTTTCCTTGGCCGCGGCGCGCATGAACCCCGCCATCGTCATGCCCATGACGGCGGCGGCCCTAGCAACGACGTTTTTTTCTTCCATATCCATTTTGAGGTCGAAACGGGCGCGGGCAACCATAAATGCCTCCTTGTAACAATACGGCATTTTACCGTATCTATTCGAATCTACAAGGGATTTCTTGACGGCTCGGTTTTTCGACCGCAACGGGCAAAAGGCTTTCAGGCGTTGCGCGCGAGGGACTTGTCGATTTCGAACATCAGCGACTCGTGCGAGCGGAGCAGTTCGTCGAGCGCCTCCTAGCCGGTCTTCCGGCCGCTGGGCGCGCCGCCGGGCTCCACCACCTTCATCAATGAATAGGGCGAACAAGCTGCGTTTTCCGGTTCGGCCCGTCCCATCTCCGCTTCCGATAACGGTGACGCAGACTGGATGCGCGGACAACCCCGACTGTTCACCCGCATTGTTTAATTTGAAATCCTGATTCGCCAAGTGTTCTCATCGTCATCTGTATCAGTAGAAATGACAACGTCAACGCCGTCCTTTTTCCCATGAAACTGTAGTTTTTTTCCGTCATTGATCAGATGGCATTCTTGGAGAGGCTCATATTTATCGTTGCGTTTCGGTGAATTCGAGCAAGAGACTTGGTTTGTCAAAGCACCCGCCGTTCTTCCACAAGACGCTCAACCTGTCACAAACACCGAAACCGCTTTTGCGTATTTTTGCTCCGGACTGAGGTCGGTTGTTTCACGATTAATCCAGAGTTTGGCTACCTCTGAATTTAGAAAACGGTCTTCGATGTCTTCTTTATATCCGACCACATATACATCTCCATCATAAACAAAAACAGACGCGGCGAAAGCTTCATTGAAACTCAATCTGGTTGCCACGCCGTTTTTCCAGACGACGGCATTGTAGCCATAAAAATATTTGAATGTTGTTCCCGCCGCATAAACGTCGCCGCGATAAACATAAACCGCGTTTGCTATACTATTGTCGTCAAGCATTGCCGCCACGCCGTTTTTCCATACTACTGCCACGCCTTCATGACTCATTATCCTCGTGTTCAGATATCCCGAAACATAGACATCTCCTTTGTAAACAAAAACCGAAGTCGCGCAATTTTCTCCATGTCCATATCCACCGGAAAGTTCGGTAGCCACGCCGTTCTTCCAGACTAATGCTCTATTTCCATCTTTACCTGCCACATATACGTCGTCGTTGTAAACAAAAACAGAATAGGCGTAGGGTTTATAGTCGCTGTCGTCGGTAAGGTCGGTAGCCACGCCGTTCTTCCAGACTTTGGCTCTTTTGCCTTCACGTCCGGCAGCATATACGTCGCCATTGTGTACGAATATGGAGCGTGCATTGGCTTCTCGCGTCCCGTCGGTGAGTTCGGCGGCTACACCGTTCTTCCATACCGTGGCTACCTCTATGCCATGCTTTGTTACATGTCCGGCTATATAAATGTCATCCTTGCAAACAAATACGGAATAGAAGGCTGCATTGAGCCCGCTGTCCGGAATGTCGGCAGCCACGCCGTTCACCCAGAGTTTGGCGATTTTATCTTCCTCTCCCACAACATAAATCGAGGGAGTTTTCCGAGCGTCCGTGGCAGTTTCGTCTGCTATGGACTGCAATGGATAGGGCGAATAAGCTGCATTTTCTGGTTCGGTCCGTCCCATTCCGGTTTCCGATAACGGCCATTATGTCAATTTTTCCCGCCGCAGGGACGCCCCCGCACCGACGGGAACCTCGATCTTATCCCAAGGTTCCGGAAGAATGGAAGCGTTTTTACAAAGAAACGACCTGTCGGGCAGGGCAACAGCTTGACCTGCCTGCTGCAGGCAGGTCAGGCTGCGTGGGTTCGGTCTGCTTGCCGGAAACGTCGGGATTGTACCGTCGGCTCGCGGCGTCCATCAGCCCTCAGCTCCGCCGTACCGTATAAACGACGCGCCGCGGCACGTCATCGCCGGAGGCGCGGGGCCGGAGGCGTTCCCCTTGGCGTCGCTCGTCGGCCCGGCGCGCGTCTTCGACCTCGCCGCTGCGCTGCCCGGCACAAGGCATGTGCGCGCCGCCGACCTCGACACGCTGGATTTCGCGGGCGTGCGGCGGGCGATTTTCAAGACCTCGCCGCCCGCCCCGCCAGGCGGCGGCTTCGACCCCGGCTACGCCTTCCTCGGCCCGGACGCGGCGGAATACCTGGCCGCGCGGGGGATCCTGCTGGTGGGGACGGACGCGATGTCGGTCGATCCGCCCGAGGCGCGGGAACTGCGCGCGCACCGTCGGCTGCTGGAGGGCGGCGCGGCGATTTTGGAGAACTTGGAGCTCGGCGAAGCGCCGCCGGGCGACTACGAGCTTGTCTGCCTGCCGCTGAAAATCGACGGCATCGACGGCGTCCCGGCGCGCGCCGTCCTGCGCCCCCTCGCGTAAATTCTCCGGCCGTCCAACGGCCGTCCGGGGCGAAGCGGGATGGACGCCCTCCTGTTTGCACGTAAAGTTCCAGTAAAAAAGGTTTGCAAAACATTCGCCCTTGGTGGCATAGTGGCATACCTATGGACAGGCAATTTGTTCATCAATTCGCTGGATTCACCTGAGTGCTCAACTCCTAGCGCCGGTGCGCTGTCTTACAAAACACCAATCTCCTAAATTCATCGTCTAGGGCGCTTCCGGGCGCGGCGCTGTGCGTCGTCCGGGGTTTTGGGAAAGCCGCCCTTCAAGCGCTTGAAGCGATCCCTGCGCGGACAGGCCGCCCGGCAAACGTGCGGGACGCGAGTCTACAAACGAAGTCTATAAACGAAGTCGAACCAAGAGAGGCGAACGATATGGCTGATTTAACTGGAACAAACGGACAAAGGGAAGATTTCCGGATACTCGGGAAGGTCAACCTGCCCGGAAAATTGTCACCCGCGGTGGCGACGGGCCTTGCCAAATTCGGGATAGACTACGTCGTCCCCGACATGCTGGAAGCGAAATTCCTGCGCAGCCCTTACGCGCATGCCAAGATAAAAAGTTTCAACCTGGAAAAGGCCAAGGCCGTCCCCGGAGTCGTGGACATAGTCGCTTGGGACGACCCCGCCCTGAAACCGCTCATGCGCAGCGGCGTCATGGGCGGCTCGCCCATGCCCTTCATCTCCGACACCGCCGAAGAGGAGAACGTCGAGGTGGGCTTCATCGTCGTCGCGGAGAACGTGGACATCTGCGAAGAGGCTTTGAAGGCGCTCGACGTGCAGTGGGAGGTCCTGCCGCACGTCGTGGACATAAAAGAAGGCAGGAAGGACGGCGCCCCGGTGATCCAGCCGCCCCCGCCCCCGGCCCCGAAGGGGGGCGGCATGTTCGGCATGGGGGGCGGCAACAACCCGCCGAAAAAAGGGAACGTCTCCTATTCGAACCAGAACCAGGGGGACGTGGAGAAAGGCTTCGCCGAGGCGGACCACATCGTCGAGTACGACCTGAACCTGCCCACCTACGCCTCCTCTTCGCCCAACCCTCACGGATCGGTGGCCTGGTGGTTCGACGACCCCTACCTGGGAAACGACAGCCTCCATGTCGAAGGCGCCGTCTGGCACGCCAGCGGCGGCAAGAACGCCCTGGGGCAGCTTTACGGCGTGCCGCCGGAGAAGACCGTGCAGGAGGGGCTCTTCCAAGGCGGCAAATACTGCGACTGGACGATACGCAGGTCTCAGCAGGTCACCCCGCTTCTCGCGAAGAGGACCGGACGGCCCGTGCGCTGCGTCAACACCCGCAGGGACACGTTCGACTTCATGATCCAGCAGCGCTTCGTCCATGTGAAGATGGGCTTCACCAACGACGGCCTGATCACGGCTTTCGACGACTTCTCGATAGCCGACGGCGGCACCCAGGGCAATTCGTTCTTCGGGACGTCGGGCGACCAGGGCTACGGGCCGTACATCGGCACCAAGTGCGTGAACATACGGCAGCGGATGGACATCGTGGACAGCAACCGCGGCCTCATGCCGTTCAGCTCGCAATTCTGCCCCTTCAACTGGGACGCGGTGACGATGGCGATACACATCATCGCCGAGAAGCTGGGGAAGGATCCCATAGACGTCGCGCGGCTGAACCTGCACGGCCCGGACGGGCAAGAGGATCCGAGGCCGGTTCCCAGCTTCGACGCCTGCATCGAAGCCGGAAAGAAGATGATGGACTGGAGCTGGCATAAGAACGGCGCGAAGAAGCTGCCCGACGGCCGGATGCACGGGGCCGGATTCAGGTACCAGAT
>JAISUT010000056.1 GCA_031271905.1 Acidobacteriota bacterium | reverse complement strand
ATCTGGTACCTGAATCCGGCCCCGTGCATCCGGCCGTCGGGCAGCTTCTTCGCGCCGTTCTTATGCCAGCTCCAGTCCATCATCTTCTTTCCGGCTTCGATGCAGGCGTCGAAGCTGGGGACCGGCCTCGGATCCTCTTGACCGTCCGGGCCGTGCAGGTTCAGCCGCGCGACGTCGATGGGATCCTTCCCCAGCCTCTCGGCGATGATGTGTATCGCCATCGTCACCGCGTCCCAGTTGAAGGGGCAGAACTGCGAGCTGAACGGCATGAGGCCGCGGTTGCTGTCCACGATGTCCATCCGCTGCCTTATGTTCACGCACTTGGTGCCGATGTACGGCCCGTAGCCCTGGTCGCCCGAAGTCCCGAAGAACGAATTGCCCTGGGTGCCGCCGTCGGCTATCGAGAAGTCGTCGAAAGCCGTGATCAGGCCGTCGTCGGTGAAGCCCATCTTCACATGGACGAAGCGCTGCTGGATCATGAAGTCGAACGTGTCCCTGCGGGTGTTGACGCAACGCACGAACTCCCGGGTTGGGCGAAGAGGAGGCGTAGGTGGGCAGGTTCAGGTCGTACTCGACGATGTGGTCCGCCTCGGCGAAGCCTTTTTCCACATCCCCCTGGTTCTGGTTCGAATAGGAGACGTTCCCCTTCTTCGGCGGGTTGTTGCCGCCCCCCATGCCGAACATGCCGCCCCCTTTCGGCGACGGGGGCGGCGGCGGCTGGATCACCGGGGCGCCGTCCTTCCTGCCTTCTTTGATGTCCACGACATGCGGCAGTATCTCCCACTGCACGTCGAGCGCCTTCAACGCCTCTTCGTTCAAACACTGGCGTCTCTACAGTTTGGAAAAGCTGTCCCGAATGAATTGCAATGCATCGCCTGGCGTCCCTATCGAAAAAGCGAAGTTGAAGTCTTCGACCCGTTTCAGGAAATGTTCTTTGTCGTGACTGACAAACCAATCGGGGCGGGCGCGGATGGCTTCTGCCAACACCTGCGCGTCCGGCGGGTACTGCACGTTGCGCGAGGCCGCCGCGATTTCTGCGGCGTCGGGATCTGCGCATACTTCGATGTTCGCGACATGCAACAGCCGCGCCAAGGTCGCCAGCGACGCCGGTGCCTTGCGTCGCGTCACCTCTTCCGCTTCGCGTAGGACGGACGCCCCGACTAAAAGTTGCACGACGCCAGCTTCTGCCAGTCGGAACAATTGTCGCGCCCCACCGTCTGCAGAAAGGACGGCGGCGAAAATCACGCTTGTGTCGAGGAACACCCTAATGTTTTTTTGCGTCATACTCTGTGCGGATTTCCTTCAAAGCCGACAACATCGATTCCAGCGTTTCTCCCGCCTCCGTCCATTCCACCGACAATTTGTCGGCGATGGCATCTGCCTGCGCCCGCCGCGAACTCAGCACCATTACACCTTCGCCCAGATGAAACAGCGTCAAGGTGTCGCCTTCCGCAACGTTCGCCTGTTCCCGCAACTGCTTTGGCAATGTGATGATGCCTCGTTGCACCACCTGTACCTGATATGCCCCGTTCATAAATGCTCCTTCCGGCTGTTGTCCGAACCGATCTGCAACACCGATTTTCAGTATGGCTGATTTTCAGTAAATTTCAAGCAAACTGATGCGACACGAGCGCATCGGCCATGCATTTCGTTTCGCAGGAGCGAGTTATCAGAATAGCCTCGTATGACGGCAGGCGGTTGTGTGATGTTGCAAAACCGCATGACGTCGTCCAAGGGTTTTACCACTAAAACGTGGCAGGACAAAACGGCTCCCATTCTTTCATGCTTTTTCCAGCAGCTTGAGGTTCCTGTCGATCAACGCGAGGCGCCGGCAGACGAAGGCGGCGGCGATGTCAGGAATTGTTCGTGGGGCGTATACCCGTGGGGCGCATATGCAAAAAGCGCTGACAAGCGCTATAAAATGCCATATATTGATAGCATTTTGCGGCATGGGCGGATTTGTAAGCGGATTTGTAAAAGGATAATTGAAACCGGAGGCGTCGATGTCATCGATGACGCCCTCTACAGGAAGAAGCATCCCCTATGAAAAGAAATTCGATTCTCCTGGCGGCGTTGCTCCTGCTCGGAAGCCTCTCTGCCTGCGTCTCCTCCAAGACCGCGCCGCAGCCGGCCGCCGCCGTCGTCGTGACCGACCAGGGCGGTCGCCAAGTGACGGTTCCGGGCGAGGTGAAAAGGATCGTGAGCGGCTATTACGTCTCGTCGTCCGCCCTGCTCGCCTTGGGCTTGAAAGACCGGATAGTCGGGATCGAGTCCTCCGCCCCCACCCGGCCGACCTTCAAGCTGGCCGCCCCGGGGCTCCTGCGCCTTCCAGCCGTCGGCACCTCCCGCGAGCTCGACCTGGAAGGCTGCCTGGCGCTGGAGCCCGACCTGGTGGTCATACCGCTCAGGCTGAAAGACAGCGCGGCGCGCCTTGAGGAGCTGGGCGTCCCCGTGCTGCTGGTCAACCCCGAAAGCCAGGCGGCGCTCAAGGAGATGATCGCCCTGCTCGGCAAGGCGTGCGGGGCCGATGAACGGGCGAAGAAGCTGAACGGCTGGTATGACGCGGAACTGGCCGCGATCGAAAAGCTGGTCGCCCGGGCCGGCCCCCCTCCCGCCGTCTACATGGCGGGGGACAGCTCCTGGCTCCTGACCGCGCCGAAGGCCATGTACCAGTCGGACCAGATGCTCTGGGCGGGCGGGAAAAACGTGGCGGGCGGCATCGACGGCGATTTCTGGAAGACGGTGTCCTACGAGCAGGTGCTGTCGATGGACCCGGAGGTCATCGTGATCTCCTCCTACGCCAGCTACTCCAAGAAGGACATCCTGACGGACACGTCGCTCGGGCAGGTGGCGGCGGTGAGAAACGGCCGGGTCTACCAGATGCCGCAGGACTTCGACGGGTGGGACGCCCCCACGCCGTCCTGCATCCTCGGTGTGCGCTGGCTCCTGTCCGTGCTGCACGGCGACGTCTACTCCACGGACGACTTGCGCCGGGACGTCTCGTCGTTCTACCGCGAGTTCTACGGCATCGAAAACATCGACACGTCTTCCTTGGCGGAGCGGTAGCCATGCCCGTCGCGCCGTCGGAACCCGACGCCGTCCGGGCCGTCCGGAGGCGCTTCGCCTGGTGCTTCGCCGCCGTCGGCGCGCTGGCGGCGCTGGCGTTCCTGTTTTCCTTCTGCATCGGCAAGTATCCGCTGACGGTGGAGGAGATCGGGGCGATCCTGTTCGGCGGGGAGGTCGGCCAGCTCAAGCGAGACGTGTTCCTGAACCTGCGGGTGCCGCGGGCCGTCATGTCGTTTCTCACCGGCGTCGGGCTCGGGCTCGCCGGAAGCGTCTACCAGATCATATTCAAGAATCCGCTGGCGGCCCCCGACATCATCGGCGTCTCAAGCGGCGCCAACCTGGGCGCGGCGGTGGCGGTGGTGGTCTTCGGCGGCAGCACCATGTTGCTGGCGTCTTCAGCCTTCGTCGGCGGGCTGCTGGTGACTTTCATGGTCATCGCCCTGGTGCGCATGACCGACCGCAACAGCATGGCGACCTATATCCTGGCGGGCGTCGTCATGAAGGCGGTCTCCGAATCGTTCATCATGATGTTGAAGTTCTTCGCCGACCCCGAGAAGGAGCTGGCGGCCATCGAGTATTGGTCGATGGGGAGTTTCAGCAACATGACGGCCTCGAAGCTGGCGGTCGTCTTCCCGCTGTTCGCCGTCGGGCTGGCGGGGGTGGTCCTGCTGCGCCGGCAGGTCACCCTGCTGGGGCTCCAAGAGGACGAAAGCCGCATGCTGGGGGTGAGGGTGCGCGGGGTGCGCATAGGGGTTTTGGCCTTCTCCACCCTCATGGTGACCTCCACCGTCTGCGTGACGGGGCTGATAGCCTTCGTCGGCCTCATCGCCCCGCACATCGCCAGGCTGCTGCTGAAGAGGAACAGCTTCCCCGTCTGCGTCTTCGCGAGCCTCGTCGGCGGGGTGATCCTGCTGGTGGCAGACGTCTTCGCCCGCACCATCTACAGCGCCGAAGTGCCTATCAGCATCCTGACCACCCTTGTCGGCGTGCCGTTCCTGCTCTATTTCATCATGAGGCGG
The DNA here is from genome assembly GCA_031271905.1 of Acidobacteriota bacterium. GTDB lineage: Bacteria > Acidobacteriota > UBA6911 > UBA6911 > UBA6911 > UBA6911. Next base: position 101,770 of record JAISUT010000056.1, on the reverse strand, counting down.
CAGGGGGGGGACGCATGAGGGAGCTGCTGCGGCTGGACGGGCTTTCGGCGGGCTACGGCAAGGCGCGCGTCGTCGGGGACGTCAGTTTCTCCATCCGGGAGGGGGAGTATTGCGCCCTGCTCGGCCTGAACGGTTCGGGCAAGACGACGTTGCTGAAGACGATCTGCGGCCTGCTCCCGGCCCAGGGCGGGCGCTGCGTCGTGGAAGGGGTCGATTGCACCTCGTTTCACGAACACAAGCGGGCCCGGCGCCTCGCCTACATCCCGCAGCGCCATAGCGCGATGGACGGCCTGTCGGTGCTGGACGTGGTGCTGATGGGGCTCAACCCGCACCTGGGGCTGCTGGAAAACCCCTCGAAGGCGCAACGGCAGGCGTGCCGGGACGCGCTGGCGAAAATGGGGCTCGGCGGGGCGGCCCACCGCGACTTCGGCAGGCTGAGCGGCGGGCAGCAGCAGATGGTGATCTTGGCGCGCACGCTGGCGCAGGACGCCCCCGTCATGCTGATGGACGAACCGGACAGCGCGCTCGATTTTTTGAACAAGCACCTGGTGTTGAAAAACATCCGCGACCTCATACACGCCGAGGGGAAGGCGGGGCTGGTGACCCTGCACAACCCCAACTTCGCCCTGACCTACTGCGACAGGCTGCTCCTGCTGAAAGAGGGGACGCTGGTCGCCGACGTCCAGATGCGGGACAGCTCCGTCCAAGGGCTGGAAAAAGCGCTGTCGGACATCTACGGGGACGTCGTGATCCTCGAGCGGGACGGGCAATACATGGTCGGTTTGCGCCCCGCCCGTTGTCCGACGAGTTGAGCATCCGCCCGAAGGGCAGGTAGTCGTAGCACTCCTGCGGCGTCGGCACCAGTCGTTAGGCTGTCGCACGCCGCCTCTGTCTGCGGCGGCCCCAGCCGCCGCTCTACGATGTAGAGGCATTCGCTCAGGTTGACCGCCGACAGGTAGAGGCGCGACGGATGCGACTGCGCGTGTTCAAAGATTTCCCGGACAGCGGAGCCGCCCGGCTCGTCGTTGAAAAAAGCGAGGAGGGCAAAAGAATCCAAGACATATTCACATGCGGGGGCGGGAGCGTTTTTCATCGCGCTCGACCTCCTTCCGGTGTTCTTCGACCAGACAGACGGTCAAACGTTCCTTGCTTTTGAGCATCCCGCACATCGCCGCCACAGGGGCGTCGGGCAAGGGGGAGATGCGCACCCCGTCGCCGTCCCGTCGGATGACCACCTTGGAACCCGGCGCGAGTCCCAATTCCTTGCGCTCCTTGGCGGGAATCACCACCCATCCTTTCGCCGAAATCGTCGCCGTTGTCATCTGCCGCCCTCCCGTTATACATTTTGATGAAATGTATAACATCCTTGTTGCCGGGGCAACCGGAAGTTGCCGCCGCGCCAAACGCCCGGACATTCGAAGCCGCCCGGCTCGCCGTTGAAAAAAGCGAAGATGATGGCGCATCCATGCTGGGATTGCGCCGTCGGCTCGCGGCTGTCGGCGTGGGCGATGCCAGCGGAGGACTCCACCCAGCGGTTGCTCCACCTGTCGTAGCCGTAGGTTCGGCTCCATCCCCCGGACTCGTAGGCCGTCTTCAACCTGTTCACCCCGTCGTAAGTATTACGTCTGCACGCGCGCCCCCGCCGCCGTCGCCGCGAAGTCGCTCGCGTCGTCCTTGCAAACGAACGTGTGCGTCGTCTGGCCCCCGTCCGGCGCGGTTATCGTCGTCGCGGTGTCGGTGTTGTTGAACGTCCAGACTTGGTTGGAGTTCCCCGCGACGACAAGGGTCTTTTTCTCAACCCAGTTTCCCAGTGCGATGGCGACCGCGTGCCGGGTGTTGCCGCTGGTGCCGGTGCCGTCTAGGAGGGTGTCAAGCCTCGATAGAAATGTCCCTTTATGCACATCGGTTCTAACGCTCCGTTCTAACGCTCCGAGGATCCCCCGCAAGCCCGCAAGCCTTCGCAGTTGACAATTTGCGATATTTCCACCATTATCTCCTTTTTTCGTAACAGCTTTCACCAATGCTGGGCGGTGGTTTGCGAAAACTGCCACCCCAAAAGTAACCTAATGAAGGAAAAACAACTATGCGTTCCCTATGTAGCACGAAGTGTATCCTCGCCGCGCTGGGCTTGTCGCTCGTCATCGCCGCGGCGATGACGCCTGCGGCGACGGCGCAGACCCGCCAGATCACCGTCTGGCGCGACGCCTTGGACCAGTTCCAAAACCTCTCCCCCGACGAACAGGCCGCCGAGAAGGAAACGCTGTCGCGTATCCGCACCGGCGTCGAGTTCTGGATTCGGCTCCACCCAAGCTCCGACATCGCAGTCGCACCCGCGGCTTCGGATCTCGCGGCAGAAGCCGCCCGACTCAAGGAGACGGTGGCGAAAATCCTCGCGGTGGACAGCAGCCAGTCTTTCCGGCTCGGCGAGACGGTCATCAGCGTCACCGCCGAAGCCTCGCCGATCTCGCCTGTCACCGACAGCGTCGGATATGGCGAGATCAACGACCAGCACCTGTCCAATGTCGCCGACGCGATACAGCAGCTTCCCGGCGTGGCTCTTGACCGCTCGGCCTCCCGCGGGCAGACCGGAATCATCATCCGCGGCTTTGACACCAAGCAGGTCGGCGTCTATCTCGACAACGTGCCGATCCTCGTCCCCTACGACGGCTATGCCGACCTCAGCAAGTTCCTGACCAGCGACATCGCCAACATCGACGTCGCCAAGGGCTATTCCTCGCCGCTTCTCGGGCCGAACGGGCTGGGCGGCGCCGTGAACCTGGTCACGCGCCAGCCGGAAAGGAAATTCGAAGGCGACATGTCGATCGGCACCGGTTCCGGCGACGCGCTGGAGGCGGGCATCCATGTCGGCACCCGCTGGGACAAGTTCTTCGGACGCTTCGGCATGGACTGGCAGCAGACCGACTATTTCCCGCTTTCGGGCAAGGCCCCCCTGCTCGGGGACCAGACGACCTACGACCGGCTCAACTCCGACCGGCACGACACCCGTTACAGCGGACGCTTCGGCTACACGCCGCGCGAAGGCGACCAGTATGTCTTCACCTGGACCAAGCAGAACGCCGACCACAGCATCCCGCCCTACAGCGGCTGGGGCAGCGAGTCGGTGCGCTATCTGCGCTACGGCTATTGGAACCGCGACAGCTACTACCTGAACACCAACACGGCGCTGGGCGAGGCGAGTTCGATCCAATTCCGCGCCTTCCTCGACTTCTATCCGAACGAGTGGAACCGGTACCGCGATCCGGAGCTGACCGTGCCGCAGATGTATACCGACTACGACGACCATTCCGAGGGTTTCGCGGCGGAGTTCAACACACGGCTCGTGCCACGCAACAACCTGAGCGCGTCGTTTTTCTTAAAGGGCGACACGCATAGGAAGCAGGACTTCAACGTCGCCAGAAACACCGGCGCCGTCACCGCCGACCCCAAGATCAAGGACAGGGAGTATGTGACCTCCATCGGCATCCAGGACGCCATCACGATCTCCCCGAAGCTGCGCGCCACGGTCGGGCTGAGCCTGGACCATCTGGACTCCACTTGGGCGCAGAACATCATCGACGACGCCAACGGCGACCCCATAGTCGCCCCCTTCAGTTGCAACGGCCAGCCGAACGACTCCTTCTCGGCCTGCCTGATGCACAAGTGGACGGCGAACCCGTTGGCGTCGGTCTCCTATTCGGTGGGGGAATCAGGCTCGTTGTTCTTCACTTTCGCGCTCAAGAGCCATTTCCCGACGATGAAGGACCGCTATTCGGACAAGAACAAGTCGTCGATCCCCAATCCGTCTCTGAACGCCGAGCGATCCAGGAACTACAGCCTCGGCTACTCGCATACGTTCGGCACCAGCACGGTCGCGCAGATCGAGCTGTTCCGCAGCGACATGTACGACGCCATCGAATCATCGAACTTCGACGACCCGACTTACAACCCGAACTGGACCGAGGATCAGTACCTGGCCCTCGCGCAGTGTCCCGGCAACGACTACCAAGGCAAGTGCAACATGCTGGTCAACGTCGGCAAGGAGTTGAACCAAGGGGTGGAGCTATCGTTCCGCACCACCCCCATTCGCCGCTTCTCGCTCACGGGCAACTACACCTACCTGATGCGGAAGATCTACGACATGCAGACGGTGTTCCCGACCGGGACGCCCAAGCATCGCACGGTCTGGACGGCGGAGTACCAGTTGCCGCGCGGCATCCAGATTCTGGCGGCGGCGCGCTACGAGGCTGGCGCCTTCACCCTCGACCGCTACAACGGCAAGGTGCCGGCGTCAAACTACGCCACGGTCGACTTGGGCGGCGTCTTCCCGATCAAGTACGGGCTCAAGTTCCAGATCGGGGCGAAGAACCTGTTCGACCGCTACTACTACTATCAGGAAGGCTATCCCGAGGCTGGGAGGAGCTGGTATCTGAACATGAAGTACACGTTCTAAGGGGAACCTCCCTAAAAGCCGGACAGGGGGGCCGGCGGGCATGGCCGCATGCCCGCCCCCCTGTTCGACGCTTCCCTATTCCTCCCGCGCCGTTATCGCGCCGAACACCACCACACCCCTGCCTTCGACCGCCTGCTTGGCGTATTTCGGCCAGTCGATGTCCACCACCCCCGGCGGCAGCGGATTCACGCGCAACGCCACCACCGCCTTGGCGCAGTAGTCGGCGTTCTTTTCATATTCCCTGTGGTAGCGGTGGATTTCCGGCACCTTCTGCACACAGGCTTCGGGCGCGTTGGCGGAGAGATCCGGCACGCCCGGGGACGTCATCTGCGGCGCGGCGACGCGGAGGGGGCCGCTCCCCACGAGGCGGCCCTCGGCGTCGATGGACGCCGCCGGATAGGGCCGGCCGTCTTCCTCGAACGAAAGCAGGATGTCGGCAGGGGGCAGCGGCTTCCCCGCCTCCAGCCCTTTGGCGCCGTAGCTGACCCAGCCGCATTCCCCCAGCGTCTCCTTGTCCAAGCCGAACACCGGCGCGGCCTGCGGGAAGGTCTTGCGCAACTGCTCGATGGAGAACGTCGTGACATATCCGTCGAGGCTGATGGCATCGACGCTTTGCGCATCTTTGGAGACGCCGGCGGCTTCGAGCACCTCGATCAGGCGGAATCCGCGCACGTCGGAATAGCTGTCGCCGTTCTTGTATTTGGCGACGTTGACGAACATCGCCTGCGTCCGCGCCTGGAGCTTCTTCGCCAGGTCGTCGTAGGAGAGGACGACATGCGCCGCCGCCGGTTTCTCAGGCGAGCTCGCCGCGTCGCCCGGATTGGTCAACGCCGCGAGTTCGTCGGCGTTCGTCGCGCCGTCGCCGTCCGAATCGAGCCGGGCGATGGCTTCGAGCGCGGCGGCGTCGCGCCCATGCTTCAGGTAGTCGATGCCGAACGGGGTCAGGACGTCCGCCTTCTTCCTGCCGTAGTCGGTGGCCTGGTGGCAGGAGTCGCAGGAGTTGTGCACCACGCCCTGCCCGCCCCGCTGTCCCGCCGGCGGCGCCGTCACGCGGGAATGGCAGACTTCGCAGCCGTCCAGCCGCGTGCCGGAGACCTGCGGATAGGCTTTGGCGAAAACCTCCGAGTCCGATTCCTCATGTGTTCTGTAGGCCGCCGCCGCGGCCAACGCCAACGTCAGCGCCAGCGCGCCGCCCCCGATGGCTTTCCTTATGCCGCCGAGTTGGATTTTCCTGACACGTCGCATTGCCTTCTCCTTATCCCCTAATTTACGAATTCACCATGCACCTCTTCCAAGGTTTGCCATGCCGGTGATCATACAGGATGTTACAGGTTTTTTTGTCATCGAATGACGCGAATGTCCGCGAGTCACCTTTGGCGTTTCCATTCGCGCCGTTTCGCGCCATTCGACGCCCCTGCGCCGTCTCGATCAAGGAGCCGACCGCCCCCTCCCGGTCAAAAAAAAGAAAAATCGGCGTTATCGGTATTAATACACGGAACAAGGGCGACGGCCCTTGCGGGAGGCGAACTAACGACGGCGCGGCCGCCCCGGCGGGCGTCCCGCGCCGAAATGCAACGGAGGATTTGCAATGAGGGTAAAACTGTTGGCAGGGATAGGTATTTTGACGTTGTGCATGGCGCCCGCCGTCTTCGCCGAAGACGGGTTCGCGAAATATGAGGTCTTCGCAGGGTTCTCCGCCCAACAAATCCGCGAACCGTACATGGTCAACACCGACGGCGACAACTGGATCGGCTCCAAGGGGGTCGAAGCCAGCTTCGCAAAGAACCTCAACCCCGCGCTCGGCGTCAAAGCGGACGTCGGGCTCGCGTTCGGCAACGCCAAGGACTGGGGGCACTCGCGCCGCTACACGTTCCTGGCCGGCCCCCAATTCACCAAGCGGGGCGGGAGCGTCGATTTCTTCGGCCATGCGCTGGCCGGTTTCGCCCGCATCGACGACGACCTCCCCGGCGCCCGCGGACGCACGGCGAACGGCTTCGCCATGGCGTTCGGCGGCGGCATCGATTGGAGATTCTCCCCGAACGTCGGCTGGCGGGTCTTTCAATTCGACTATCTGCCGATACACGCGAGCGAAAGATTCCGCCACGACATGCGCTGGTCTACAGGCGTGCTGATCCCCCTGGGGGAATAAGGGGGCCATGGCGGTCTTCGCGCGCATGGAAAACAAGCCGGTTTTCGGATAGATCGCCAGGGGTCGCGTTCTATCGGGAGAAGTGACCTGCCATGGGAAGCCGTCCCCGCCCGAGGCCCCGCGCATGTGCCGCGGGGACGGCATCCATGGTGCCGTAGGGGTTTGCAGACCCCGCACGTCACGGGAGGCGGATGCGGAGGCGGTGTATCTTCTTCATGTCCGCGTCCAGTATCTGCACCCGCACCCCTTCCAGTTCGAAGGTCTCCCCCGTAGCCGGCACCCGCCCCAGGTGCGCGATCACCAAGCCCGCCACCGTGGAGCAGTTCATCTCCTCGGACACCATCTCGGCCAACCCGTCGATGTCGGATATCTCCGCGCTCCCATGCACCACGAAGGTGCGGGCGTCCTCCGCGACCACTTTCTTGACCTTGACCTCGTCCTCGTCCCAGATCTCGCCGACGATCTCCTCCACCAGATCCTCGACCGTGACCATCCCCGCGACCCCTCCGAACTCGTCGATGACGATGGCGACGTGGTCGCCCCGCTCCTGGAGCTCCTTCAGCAGCTTCGCCACCGGCTTGGTCTCGGGCACGGACAGCACCGGGCGGACGACGGGGGCGATGGACTCGTCACCTCCGCCGCGCAGGTGTCGCGCCCTGATGTACTGCGCCATCAGCCGCCGGATGTAGACCACCCCCACGATGTGGTCGATGTCCCCCCGGTAGACGGGGATGCGGGAGTGGCTGCGCCTGACCATGAGGTCGCACAGCTCCGAGAGCGTCGTCGCCTCCTCGCACGCCACGATCTTGGTGCGCGGCGTCATGACCTCGCGCACCAAGGTGTTGCCGAACTCGACGACCGACTGGATCAGGCGCGAGTCCTCCTCCTCGATGATCCCCTCGTCCTCGCCCGCTTGGAGGTAGGCGTGGATCTCCTCCTCGGTCGCCTCCTCGTCCCCGCCCTCGTCCCCGCCGTTCTCCTCCTCCTGCTTCTGCCGGTGCATGCTCAACGCCAACGCCACGGGGGCGACCAGCAGTCTCAACGCCAGGTAGAAGGGGCGGAACAGGCGCAGGAGCCTCGACAGCTTCCGCTCCGGCTCCCCCTGCGTCAAAAGGCGCGGCAAGAACTGGCGGAAAAGCAACGTGACCAGGACGCAGATGGCGAAGGCGGCGCCAAGGCCCCGCCACATGTCGAGGAATTGCAGGCAGAGGTGCGTGGTCAGGACGATGTAGACGACCGCCGCCGTCTGCGTCCCGAAATACAGCGGCACCAAGATGCGCCCCTTGTCCTCCAGCACCACGGGGAGCAGGGGCGAGGGGCGGCGCTCCGGCTTCTCCAGGAACATGCGCAAGGTCAGCGCCCCGGACTGGGAGATGGCGCTCTCGATCAGCGAGAAGAATACGACAAGCCCCAAAGCGACGACGGCGACCGTCAATTCGAGGCCTTGCAAGACGTTCATCGGCTCTTCCCCCGGGCCGGCGCGGGAACCGGCGCCAACAATGGCGGCGGCTCCGCGAAAAACCGCCGGCGCAGCACCTGCCTCTGCTTATGCTGCATCTCCCCGTTATCGGCCTCGTGGTCGTAACCCATTAGATGCAACAGGCCGTGGACGAGCAATTTTCTTATCTCCTTCTCCGGCGCGACGCCGTAAGCCTCGGCGAAGCGCACGGCGACCTCCGGCGCGATGACGACCTCGCCCAGCAGCGGCGCGCCGCAGACGACCTCGCCCCCGTAGGCGAAGCTCAGCACGTCGGTGGCGCGATCCTTCCCGCGCCAGTCGCGGTTCAGGCGGCGCATGGCGGCGGCGCCGACGAACGCGATCTCAAACGTCCCGCCGGACATGCCGAGCGATTCGAGGGCGGCGGCGGCGAAGCGCTCGACCGCCCGGAGGTCAATCCCGACGCGCCTTTGGCGGTTCCGCACCGGGATGGTCGCCGCCGGGGGCGTCCTCTTTCCTGTTCTTGAAGTCATACCCTGGATACTCTATGCGGTGATGGAAAGACCCCGCGAGGATTTTGAAGAAGCTCGCCTTCACCGAGGCGATGTCCCGCATGGTGATGTCGCACTCGTCGAGCTGCCCGTCGGCGACGATGGCGTCCACCACGCGATCGACCATCCCCTCTATCTGCGCGGGCGCGGGCGCCTCCCCCATCGTGCGCGACGCCGCCTCGATGGAATCCGCCATCATCAGGATGGCGGCCTCGCGGCTCTGCGGGCGCGGCCCGGGATAACGGAAGTCGGCCTCCACGACCTTGCTCTTGTCCCCCCCCGCCGCGTCGAGCGCCTTCTTGTAGAAGAAGGTCATGATGCGCGTCCCGTGGTGCTGGGGGATCATATCGCTGATGCGCGGCGGCAAGCCCGCCATCTTCGCGAAATGCAGGCCGTCCTTGACATGGCTGGCGATGACCAGGCAACTCATGTTCGGCGACAGCTCCTCGTGGCGGTTGCCGCCGCGGCTCTGGTTCTCGACGAAGTAGTCGGGCTTCTCCAGCTTGCCGATGTCGTGGTAGTAGGCGCCCACGCGCACCAGCAGGGGGTTGGCGTCGATGGCCTCGGCGGCGGCCTCCGCCAAGGTCGCCAGCATCAGGCTGTGGTGGTACGTCCCCGGCGCGTCCACCGCCAGGCGCCGCAAGACGGGGGCGTTGAGGTTGGACAGCTCCAGGAGCCTGACGTCGGTGGTCGCGCGGAATATCGCCTCCAGCGCCGGCAGCAGCATGGAGGCGAGGGCGGAGCCGACCACGCCGCTCAGCATGGCGAGGGCGAAGAACGCCAGGACGCCGGAGAAATCGACGGACGACTGGCGCAACAGCCCGATGGCCGCCAGCGTCAGCAGGTTGGCGGCCCCGACGGTCAGCCCGCTCTTCAAGATCGCCGCGCGGTCCTTGTATTGGCGGATGCCGTAGATGCCCGCGATGCACCCGATCATGCAATAGGCGCCCAAGTCCGCGCTGCCGTAGAACAGCCCCGTGATCACCGCCAGCATGATGGAGGCGACGACGCCCAGGTTGATGTCCACCAGCAGGGTGACCAGCACCGCGCCGAAGGCGAACGGGATGCCGCAATACAGCATGGACGGATCCAGCGCGTCCTGGAAGCGCTCGTTGAGGATGTCCGCCAACGCCGTGCCCAGGCGCATGACGAAAAGCTCGAAGACGAGCACGCACAGGATCAGCACCGTCCGGCTGCGGATGCGCTTTTCATGCTGCTGGTAGTAAAAGAAATAACGCCAGAGCGAGTAGACCAGGATGACGGCGAGGATGAAGTAGCCCAGCGCCTGCCCCAGGAGCGAGCGCGGTTCGCGCAAGGTGCGCAGGGCGTCGAGCTGCTGCTGCACCTTGTCGGTCACCTGCTCCTCGGCGCGGACGATGATCTGCCCCTGCTTGATCCGAACCTCCACGGGGCGGATGTTCTCCGACGCCTCGCGGCGGCGCTCGCCCGTCTCCTCGCGGTCGCAGACCAGGGTCGGCACCAGTTGCGACTCCAGGAACTGGACGAGCGTCGTCTGCTCCCGCGCGGAAAGCCCCCGGAAGTTCAGCGGGGTCTTGCGCAACAGCTCCTTGGCGGCGGAGACGTCGGGCTTGAGCCAGGCGTCGGACAGGGGGCGCTCCATCTGCATCGCGCCGTCGCGCACCACCACCCCCGTCCGCAAATCCTTCAGCAACTCCCCGCGGTCGCCGATGACGCCGTCGCGCAGGATGCCGTCCAAAAGCCGGACGAGGCTGCTTTCCAACGCCGGGCTGAAATTGTAGCGCAGGAGGACTTCGAGGGTGTCGCGGGGGAAGACGCGCCCCAGCTTCTTGTGGAGTTCTTCGAGCAACCGGTCGCGATCCGCCTTCTTTTCGCCCGAATCGGAAACCGCCTCGCTTGCAGCCAAGAGGTCGCGCGCCTCGGCGAACGCCGAAGTGAGGGACTGCACCTTGCCGTCGATCAACTCGGTCTCGATCTGGTAGACGGCGGGGACGGACGCCTGCGCCTCCGCCTGTTTGAGCGCGGTGGCGGCGACGTCCTTGTAGGTGACGTCCTGGAAGGCGCGCACGTCGCGGTCGGCGAACTGCCCCGCCTCGTAGCGCGGGATGCTCTGGTGGCGGAAGCCGATGAGGACCAGGGCGATGCCCAGGGTGGCGGCGAAGCCGATGAGCAGATCCCACCAGCCCAGGCCGCTGCGCAGATTTCGGAGCAGTTCCAGATGCCATTGCTGGCGCGGGCGTTCCACCCATCTCTCAAAACCGCCGGAGGCTGCCATCGGATCACCTCCACAATGCCATTAACCGCCAACCCGCCCCTGCGCCAAACCACGGTTTAACACAGGGGCGTTGCGAGGTGCGGGGCGAAGCCCCGACAGCGACCGCGAAGCGTTTGCAGAAAAGAATCCAACCCTGAAAGGGTTGCACCCTGCATCAAACGGTTGCCTTCAGCGCAACCGCTTCGCGGTCGCCTGCCGGTTCCGCGCTTCGCGCCCCACAGACGGCGCACTCAAAACCACGCCCCTCCGGGGCATGCGCCTTATGAAAGCTTCTTCACTTCTTCCGTCAGCGCAGGCACGACCGCGAACAGGTCGCCGACGATGCTGTAGTCGGCGATGCTGAGGATCGGCGCCTCCGGGTCTTTGTTGATCGCCACGATGTACTTGGACGAGGACATCCCCGCCAAGTGCTGGATGGCGCCGCTGATCCCGCAGGCGATGTACAGCGTCGGGGAGACGGTCTTGCCGGTCTGCCCCACCTGGTGCGTGTGGTCTATCCAGCCGGCGTCCACCGCCGCGCGGGATGCGCCCACGGCGGCGCCCAGCGCGTCCGCGAGCTGCTCGATGACCGGGAAGTTCTCAGGTCCTTTCATCCCGCGCCCGCCGGAGACGATGATGTTCGCCTCGGTCAGCTCCAGCTTCTGCCCTGCCGCCGCCTTCACCTCCTTCACGGAGGCGCGCACTTTGTCGGCGCCGATCTCCGGCGCGAACGCCACCGTCTCCGCAGTGCGACCCGCGTCAGGCGCGGCCAACGCGAACACGTTGGGGCGGAGCGTCGCGATGGCGGGCTCCAGCAACAGCTTCACCTTGGCGTATGCCTTGCCCGCGTAGATCGGGCGCACGCATTCGAGCTGCCCGCCGGCGGCAGCCAGCTCGATGCAGTCCTGCGCCAGCCCCACCCCCAGCTTGGCGGCGACGCGCGGCAGCAAGTCCCTGCCCATGGCGCTCGCCGAGCCGAGGACGACGCGCGGCTGCTCGTTTTTCACCACCTGCGCCACCGTCGCCGCATACGCCTCGGTGGCATAGGATTTCAACAGGTCGTGCGACGCCGCGACGACGCGGTCGGCGCCGTAGGCCGCCAGATTCTCCGAAGCCTCGCCCGGGCCTACGCGCAGGGCGGTCACCTTCTCGCCCGCCTGATCGGCCAGCTTGCGCGCCGCAGACAACGCCTCCAGCGACGGCTTTTTCACCTTGCCGTCCCTCTCCTCGATGAAGACCAGAATTCCCTGGGCCATTTCTCTCCTCCAATTTCCTTTGAATATCCCTCGATTCCCTGGTTATCGCATGGCTCGCCAGCCTGCGGGCTAGATGACCTTCGCCTCCTCGTGCAGCAGCTTGACAAGTTGCGGGACCGTGTCGGCGACCTCGCCCTTGAGCACCTTTCCCGGCGGCCGGGACGGGGGCAGGGTGACCAGCTCCACCGCGATGCGCGGCTTCAGCGCGTCGGCGTCCAGCCCCAGGTCGGCGGTCGATTTCACGACGACCTGCTTCTTCTTGGCGGCCATGATCCCCTTGAGGGACGCCAGGCGCGGCGTGTTCAGCCCCTTCTGGGCGGTGATGACGGCGGGCAGGCTGCCTTCGACGACTTCCTGCGCGCCTTCGATGTCGCGCTCCGCGACGAACGTCTTGTCTGTGACATCGAGTTTCGTGACCACGGACGCCTGCGGCAGGTCGAGCAGTTCCGCCACGACTGCGGGCACCTGGCCGTTGTCCACGCCGATAGCGTGCTTGCCGAAGAGGATCAGGTCGGGCGAGAGCTCGCCGACGGCTTTGGCGAGCACCGTGCCGAGGACGAACGAGTCGGCGTTCTCCAGCGCGGGGTCTTTGATCAAGACCGCCGAGTCGGCGCCCATCGCCAGGCAAGTGCGCAACCCCTGGGTCGCAGCTTCCGCGCCCGCGCCTACGACGACGACCTCCCCGCCGAGCTTCTCCTTGATCTTCAGGGCCTCCTCCACGGCGAATTCGTCATAGGGGTTCACCACGAAGGCGACCCCCGCGAGATCGACGTCCTTGCCGCTCGCGGCGATTTTCGCCTTGATCGCGGTGTCTGGAACATATTTGACGCAAACGACAATCTTCATGATATGTCTCCGTTATGATTCTGGGTTAGTGGGCGTCCGCGAAAACCTCGACGACGGGACGCGCCGCGACGGGAAAAGCCGGGGCGGCTGGGCGTCCTCGCGCAAGCGCGCCGGCGCGACGTCCGTTTTTTCGCAACCGCCCCGGTGTCAGTTCAAATGGTCTTCGACGTACTTGACGGCGTCCTGCACCGTCTTGATCTTCTCGGCGGCCTCGTCCGGTATCTCGATGCCGAAGGCTTCCTCGAAAGCCATCACCAGCTCTATCGTGTCCAAGGAGTCCGCCCCCAAGTCGTCCACGAACGACGCGCTCCCGGTGACCTCCGCCTCGCCTACGCCCAGTTGCTCCACGATGATCGACTTCACCTTTTCATCCACAGAAGATGACATTCCCCGTTCCTCCCTCTTCTCTTTCTGCTGTTCTTCCATTCTTCCATTTTCCGGCGGGCGCCTGCATGAGGCCCCGGATGCCGCGACGGCACCTTGCCCGCGCGCATCCCCTTATTCCGACGTCTTCGACTTCCCGTACGCTTCGCTGTCGATCTTGCCCAGCTCCGCCTCCAGCATCGGCTCCACCTGTTTTTCGGCGAACTCCTTCGCCACCCGGATGGCGTTCTTGATGGCGTTGCCGCTCGAACGGCCGTGGCAGATGATCGACGCCCCGCGCAACCCCAAGAGCGGCGCCCCGCCGTATTCCGAGTAGTCGAGCCGCTTCTTGAGCCGCCGGAACGCCTGCCGGCTGAGCGCCGCGCCCAGCTTCGCCTGCATGTCGCGCGACAGCTCCTCCCGCATGAGCTTGAGCATCGCCTCGATGAGCCCCTCGCTGGTCTTGAGCGCCACGTTGCCGGTGAAGCCGTCGCAGACGATCACATCGACGCGGCCGCCGTAGATGTCCCGCCCCTCCACGTTGCCGATGAAATTCAGGTTGGCCTGCTTGAGTATCTGGTGGACTTCCTTGACCAGGTCGTTGCCCTTGGACTCCTCCTCCCCGACCGACATCAGCCCGACGCGGGGGCTCGCGACCCCGACGATCTTCTTGCTGAACAGGTGCCCCATGACGGCGAATTGCACGAGGTGGTGGGGCTTGCACGCCACGTTGGCGCCCACGTCGAGCATCACCGAGTGGCCGGTGAGCGTGGGCAGCACCGTCGCCAGCGCCGGACGGTCCACGCCGGGAACCATGCCGAACACCAACTTGGAGGTCGCCATGACGGCGCCCGTGTTCCCCGCGCTGACCAGCCCCACGGCATCGCCCGTGCGCACCAGGTCGGCGGCGACGCGGATGGAGGAGTCGCGCTTCTTGCGCAATGCCGCCGTAGGGGGCTCGTCCATCGCCACCACCTCGGAGGCGTTGCGCACCTCGATGGGCAGGCCCTCCCCGCCCCCCTCTTTGAGAAGCGGAGCGAGGACGGACTCCTTCCCGACAAGGAGCACCTTCACGTCCCAAGCCTTCACGGCGGAGACGACGCCCTCGACCTCGCTGGCGGGGGCGTTGTCGCTCCCCATGCCGTCCACAGCAATCGTAATCAAAGGATTATGTCCCACCCGTTTCAGCCGATGGCGGGCGACCGCAGGCGGTTCGCCGCCTACGGCAAACCACAGGCCACAGACCGGCGGCTAATGGGGACCTCTAAAAACCTCGCAGACAAGGCGTCGCCGCAGGTCGAAAAGCGGAGTTTGCCGAGGCGAATGAGCATTTTCGACCGAGGCGCAGCGCAGCATCCGGTTTTAATTAGAGGCTCCCTAATATTCTTCCTCGGCTTCCATCACCTGCTTCCCCTTGTAGTAGCCGCACTTGGCACACGCCTGATGCGGCGGCTTGGGGTTCTGGCAGTTGGGGCAGACGCCGGGGGTCACGGTTTGCAGGAAATCATGCGCGCGGCGCTTGCCGCGACGCGACTTGGAATGTCTCCGTTTCGGATTCGGCATGAGAACTTCTCCATCACAGGGGACGACGCCCGTTCGTGAACCGGATGAGGCGGAACCGCCCTGGCGGCCTGTCGCGACGGCGCGCATGCGCCGGGACTCCGCCGGCTTGCGCCCCTATCCGCCCGCCCGCCTCTCCCGCCATTGCAGCAGGGCGGACAGCCGCGCATCCGGCTCCTCTTCACAGGAGCACGACCCCTCGTTTAAATCGGCCCCGCATCTATAACAGAGCCCCTTGCAGTTATCCCGACACACGTACTGCATCGGCATGGCGAGCTCGATCTGTTCGAGCGCCATCGTGTTCACGTCAAAACTGACGCCGTCGTAATACCCGACGTCCATGTCCCCGTACTCCAGCTCGACCTCCGAAGCCCCGCCGCCCCAATCGGGTTGCGGCGTGTAGGAGAGGTCGAACTCCGCCACGACCGGTCGCGCGAACTCCTTCGCGCACCGCGAGCAACGGCAACGCACGGACGTCTCCATCTTCCCTCGGACGCGCAACTCCCGCCCGTCGGGGGTCAGCTTGAAATCCACCGCCACCGGGCTGTCGAGCCATGCATCCTCGTGCTGGAACGGTATTTCATCGACCGGGAACACATGCTGGACGCGACGCGGCTTGTCCTTCAACCCCTCGATCTCGATGAACACGCCCAACTCCGCAAATTTCCCGACGCAGGCGACAGGCAAAAAAAGCAAATTATATTGGCGGGGAGGCCTTTGTCAAGGACGGCGCCTTGCGAAGCGCCCCCGCCTTCAGCCGCGCCGTTATTTCTGCAACTTCTCTATCTCCGCGAGCACCTGGCTGTTGTAAGTCCCGAAGGCGTCCCCCGGCTGCTCGGTCGCCTCCCGCAAGACCTTGACCGCCTCGTCCTTCTTGCCGTCGGCGACCAGGACGCGGGAGAGTTGCAGGCTCAGCTCCTCTTTCGGCAGGTCGCACTTGGAGTCCTTGACCATCCCCTGGAGCAGCTCCGCCGCGCCCTTGGCGTTGCCGGACTCCGCGTAGTGCCCCGCCAGCGCCTTCTTGGCGAGGTAGCCGACCGTGCGGCTGCCCGAGCCGAAGGCGACCTTCTCCAAAGTCTTGACCGCCTCGTCCTTCTTGCCGAGCTTCAACTGGGTCAAGCCGAGGAAATAGCGGGCGGTCTTCGCCGTCTCACCCGCGCCGAAGGCGTCGGCGACGGCGGCGAACTCCTTCGCCGCCGCCTGGTACTTCGCCTCGTCGCTTTTGAAGGTCGGCGTCCCGTCGCCCGAGGCGTAAGGGTCGGCGCCATCCCCGGCGTCCGCCGACACGTTCGCCATGAAAAAGTCCATGCCCTTGCCGAGCCGTTCCGCAGCCGCGAGGGCGCGGGCGTCCAAGTACCGGGAACCCGCCCAGAGGCCGACCGCCAACACGACGGCCACGGCGAGGGAGACGGCGATCAGCCTCCGGTTGCCTTGGAGGATCCCGAACAGCCGGAGGATGCCGTCATGCACCGGGTCGTCCGAGAGTATTTCCTTTCGAGTCAGTTTAGTTGTGCCCACGACGCCTTCCTTGCGATCATTTCTCCCTGTCTGCCTGCAAACCGCCAAAACCGCTTGAAAATGAGCGGACAATGTACCACATGCGCCCCGACCGCGCAACACCGGACTGCCGGATTGCCCGCCGTCCGCCCCGGGGGCGTTCGGACGGGGGCGGAGACGGGCGCAGCCCTGCGGGAAACGGCGGCGCGCCGCAGAAAAAAAACGGGCGGAGGCCCCGACGCCGTCGGAACCCCCGCCCGGTGTGGACGCCGTCGTCCGGCTAGTCCGGGCTGACGCCCAGCGACTTGACCGTGTCGAGGTTGAGGTAGCCGTCCACTGGCAGGCCCTTCGCCTGCTGGTAGCGGCGCACCGCGCTCATGGTGGCGGCGCGCAGGGTGCCGTCGATGGCGCCGGGGTCGAAACCGGCGGCGCGCAGGGCGGTCTGGATCTCCCGGATCTTCGCCGGGGTGGCGTTGGTCTCGCACAAAACGGCGCGGCGCACGACCTCGGCGTCGGCGACCTTGACCTGGTAGGAGATGGTCTCATACTGGGCGGGGACGACGACTTCCCGCGTCGAGGCGGGCGTGTCCACCACCATGCGCTCGATGGTCTTGTACTCGGCCGGGACGACCTCCTCGCGGAAGGTCGCTGGCTTGTCGATCACGCGGCGCTCTATCCGCTCGGTCTGGGCGGGCACCGGGATCTGGCGGGTCGTGGCGGGGACGTCCACCACGCGGCGCTCGACGGAGCGGGTGACGGCCGGGACGGCGACCTCGCGCGTGGTGGCGGGGCGGTCGACGACCTGCCGGGTCACGGTCTTGTAGGTGGCGGGTATGACCACCTCCTCGGTGCGCGCCGGACGGGAGACGACCTGCGTCTTGACGACCTTGTAGGTGGCGGGCACCTCCACCGTGCGCACGGTGGCGGGGCGGTCGACGACCTGCCGGGTGATGGTGCTGTATTCGGCGGGCACGGTGATCTCGCGCACGTACCCCTCGCGGCCGGAGTTGGCGCCGGCGCTGACCCCGCCCTGCTTGTTCACGTCGGCGGCGCGCAACACGCGATCACCCGTCGGGGTGGCGATGATGTCGCCCTTGTCGTCGAACTTGTAGCCCGCGGCGCGCAGCTTCTCGATGTCGATCACCCAGCGGGTGACGGTCTGGTAGGTCTCCGGGATGGCGATCTCGCGCGTCCGGGCGTCGGCCGCCAGCACCCTGTGGTCGATGGTGGCGTACTCGGCGGGGATGACCTCCTCGCGCACGGTGGCGGGGGTCTTCAGCACCTGCTTGGTGATGACCTGGTACTGCTCCGGGATCTCCACCAGGCACATGACGTCGTCGTCGAGGTTGGTGTTGTCCGCAGTCACGACCCCGGTGTCCACGACGCCGAGAGACCGCGGGTTGGCGGCGGCGGGCACGGCGACCCTGGAGCCGTCCACCCGGCCGTCAGGCCCGACCACGAACCCGCGCAGGGGGCGCACCTCGACGGCCTGGCCGACCCAGGCGCGCCCGCGCTTCCACTCGCGGGTGGCGTCGGCGACCTTGATCCGCTCGGAGACGGTCTCGAACACCGCAGGCACCTCGACCAGGCGGGTGCTCGCCTCTTTGACCATCACGCGCTCCGTCTCGGTGCGCAGTTGCGGGCTGAGGGCTTCCAGCCGGGCGCTGGCCTGCGAGCGCAGCACGCGCTCGGTGATCTGGCGCAACGGCAGCTCGATCGGCTCGTAGCGGAGGTACTCCTCCTTGATGCGCACCCGCTCGGTCACGGTCTTGTACGTGGCGGGGACGGTCTCCACCCGGGTGGTGGCGGGCCGGTCGATGATGCGCTCCTCCTTCTCGGCGTATTCCGCCGGGATGACGCGCAGCTCCTTGCGCTCGGCGGTGTCCAGCACCCGCTCGGTCACGGTCTTGTACGTGGCGGGGACGACCTCCAGCCTGGTGCTGGCGGGCTTGACCACGACCTGCTCGGACACGGTCTTGTAGGTGGCGGGCACCGGCTCCTCGCGGAAGAACGCGGGGCGCACCACGACCTCCTCGGCCACGGTCTTGTAGGTGGCGGGCACCGGGATCTGGCGCCGGGTCTCCGGCTTCACCAGCACCCGTTCGGTGACCGTCTTATACGTGGGCGGCACCGTCTCGTACCGCTTGGTCTCGGGGACCTTGACCACCCGCTCGGTGCGGGTCTCGAACTTGGCGGGGACCAGGATGGTCGCCACGCACTCCACCGGGACGGCGGGCGCGGGCTTCTCCGCCACGGCCGCCGGCGCCGGCGCCTTGCGGTTGACGGGGCGCGGCAGGGGGCCGCTGAAATTGTTGTCGCATTGCTGCATGGTGGCGCGCACCACGGCGCCCGCCGCGTCCATGTAGCCGTTGATGGGCGTGTCGTGCCTGAACGGCACGTACTTGCCGATCAGCTCGCGGGCGACGCCTGCGCGCCCGTTGGACCGCCCCACGCCCAAGTCGCAAGAACCGTAGGTGTAGTTGGCGGCATCGTAACCCAGCTTGCCGGCGGCTTCGGCGGCCGTGGTCAGGTCGCTGATCTTCATCGTCTTGACGGACACCTCGCCGGCGCGTTCCAACGGCGGGTTCTTGGTATAGGAACGATAGAAACGGGCCGTGCCCGCAGCCACGGCGGCGTCGCACTCCTCCGCCGTGTCGTAACCCACATTCCCGTGGCTGTCCGTGACCGACCCCGCCTGCGCGGTCGCCGCGAGCAACAACCCGGCGCACACGGCAGGCAACCAAGCCAGCCCCAGACTCTTCAATGCTCTATTCATGACGTGTTCCTCCAACATCAACAGACTAAGTAAGTGTAAGAATGGGAACAGGTTGCAAGTCCAATCCATCCTACGCGGATATGACACAACTTCTCAGTAAAAAGTTTTATGTCAGATTTACGCCCCCCTCACATCGCCAAACGCCTCAAAACGTCCCGGTGTGATCTTAAACAGTTAGTACCATACACGGGTCGGGGGAAAATTAAAAGGGGTTTTCTCGGGCTTCCCCGGGCTTCCCCGGCGTTTCCCCAATCCCCCGCAGGGGATTTCGATCCACGCCGGGAGCGCCCCCGGCGCCTCCCCCTCACGCATTTGCCGTCGCGACCGGGGATTTTCCAGAAATCCCGCACATGGCTTTTGATCGCCGCATCTTTTTGATGTATCATCACCTGTTTTTTGCTTTCCTCTGTAACTTGAACCAGGGATTTGAATCAGAGCAAGACCATTTTCAACCAGCAAGCGCAGGAGACGCGATGGCAACGAAATTTGTGTACGTATTTGCAAACGGTTCCGCCGACGGCAACGGCAAGATGAAAGACCTCCTGGGGGGCAAGGGCGCGGGCCTGGCCGAGATGACGGGCGCCGGGCTGCCGGTCCCCCCCGGCTTCACGATCACCACCGAGGCGTGCAACGCCTATTATTCGGGTGGAGGGCAGTTTCCCGCCGGCATGTGGAACCAGGTCTTGGACGCGCTCAAGAAGGTGGAGAAGGCGACGGGCAAGGAGTTCGGCGGCTCGACCAACCCCCTGCTGGTGTCGGTGCGCTCCGGCGCGAAGTTCTCCATGCCGGGCATGATGGACACGGTGCTCAACCTGGGGCTGAACGAGGAGACCCTGCAAGGGCTCGCCACCCTGACGGGCAACGAGCGGTTCGCGCTGGACGCATACCGCCGCTTCATCCAGATGTTCGCCAAGATCGTCCTGGGCGTGGACGGCGAGCTGTTCGAGGAGGCGCTGGAGAAGGCCAAGCGCTCCGTGCGCGCCAAGCTCGACACCGACCTGAAGGCGGAGCATCTGGCGAACATCGTCCGCGACTACAAGAAGATCGTCAAGTCGGAGACGGGCAAGGAATTCCCCAACGACCCCTACCAGCAGCTCGAAGAGGCCATCAAGGCGGTCTTCCGCTCCTGGAACGGCGACCGCGCCCAGGCGTACCGCCGCCGTGAGAAGATCCCAGACGACTTGGGCACGGGCGTCAACATCGTGACCATGGTCTTCGGCAACATGGGCGAGGACTCGGGCACGGGCGTGGCGTTCACGCGCAACCCGGCGACGGGCGAGAACAAGCTGTTCGGCGACTACCTGTTCAACGCGCAGGGCGAGGACGTGGTGGCAGGCATCCGCACCCCCAAGCACATCGACGAGCTGAAGGGGGACATGCCTGCGGTCTACAACCAGTTCCTGGAGGTCGCCAAGAAGCTGGAGCGGCACTACAAGGACATGCAGGACCTGGAGTTCACCGTGGAGCGCGGCAAGCTCTGGATGCTCCAGACCCGCAACGGCAAACGCACGGGCCCTGCCGCCGTGCGCATCGCGGTGGAGATGGTCAAAGAGGGGATCATCGACGAGAAGACGGCGCTCATGCGCATCCCGGCGGGCGACCTCGACCAGTTGCTGCACAAGATGATCGACCCCAAGGCGAAGCTGGCCGTCCTGACGACCGGCATCAACGCCAGCCCGGGCGCGGCATACGGCAAGGTGGTCTTCACGCCGCAGGACGCCGAGGCGCTCAAGGAGAAGGGCGAGAAGGCGGTGCTGGTGCGGCGCGAGACGTCCCCCGAGGACGTGCGCGGCATGGACGCGGCGCAGGCCATCCTGACCTCGACCGGCGGCCCGACCAGCCATGCGGCGGTGGTGGCGCGCGGCTGGGGCAAGCCCTGCGTGGTGGGGGCGGGCGAGGTGGTCATCAACTACGCCAAGGGCGAGTTCGCCGTCGGCGGCAAGCGCGTCAAGAAGGGCGACTGGATAACCGTGGACGGCACGACGGGCAGGGTGATCCTCGGCCAGGCGCCGCTGATCGACCCCGACCTGGGCGCCGACTTCAAGAAGCTGATGGAGTGGGCGGACAAGGCGCGGGGCGAATTCAAGGTGCGCACCAACGCCGACACGCCGCAGGACGCCGCCGTGGCGCGCAAGTTCGGCGCGCAGGGCATCGGCCTGTGCCGCACGGAGCACATGTTCTTCGCCGGCGACCGCGTAGACTCCGTGCGCCAGATGATCCTCGGCTCGCAAGACTATAAGAAGTTGGAGAAAGAGCTGAACGCGGTGGACGCGGAGGTGAAGAAAGGCGTCACCCCCACGAAGAAGAAGGAGCTGCTGGAGGCTCTCAAGAAGTTGAAAAAGGCCATCGACGAGCCCAAGCGGCTCTACCTGGGCGGCCTGAAGGCGTTGCTCCAGTTGCAGCGCCGCGACTTCGAGGGCATCTTCAAGGCGATGGACGGCCTGCCGGTCACCATCCGCACGCTGGATCCGCCGCTGCACGAGTTCCTGCCGCACACCGAGGCGGAGACCGCCAAGCTGGCGCGCAAGCTCAAGGTCAACGCCAAGAGCCTGTGGGACAAGGTGCAGGCGCTGCACGAGGCCAACCCGATGCTGGGGCATCGCGGCTGCCGCCTGGGCGTGGTCTTCCCGGAGATCACCGAGATGCAGGCGCGCGCCATCTTCGAGGCCGCGGCCAACGTGCAGAAGCGGGGCGTCAAGGTCGCGCCCGAGGTGATGATCCCCCTGGTGGGCGACGTGAACGAGCTCAAGCTCCAAGCCGAGGTGGTGCGCCGCGTCGCGGCCGAGGTGATGGAGAGGACGAAGCAGAAGTTCGACTACCTGGTCGGCACCATGATCGAGCTGCCGCGCGCCGCGCTGACGGCGGACCGCATCGCCGGGGTCGCGGAGTTCTTCTCTTTCGGGACCAACGACCTGACGCAGACCACCTTCGGCATCTCGCGCGACGACTCGGGCAAGTTCCTCCCCGCCTACGTCGAGGGGCGCATCCTGAAGGACGACCCGTTCCAGGTGCTGGATCAAGAAGGTGTGGGCCAGCTCGTCGAGATGGGCGTGAAGAAGGGGCGCTCGACCCGCCCGACCTTGAAGGTGGGCATCTGCGGCGAGCACGGCGGCGAGCCGTCCTCGGTGCAGTTCTGCTACAAGATCGGCATGAACTACGTCTCCTGCTCCCCGTACCGCGTGCCGATCGCGCGCCTGGCGGCGGCGCAGGCGGCGCTCGGTTCGGATCAGACGATCTCGCACACCGCGTAGCGCAAGCAAACGCCGCCAAGCCGAGGCGGTCACGGGAAAAGGGCGGCGCCTTCCATCCGGCGAATCCGGTGGGGGCGCCGCCCTTTTTTCATCTCCCATCCGCTGCTTTTGCAACCTATCCATCACGCACATCGCGCGCGCATCGCGTGAAAGACGCCGCATGTCCAGGCGATCGCCCCGGGTGGACTTGGATATCCGGCAAACATTGGTAATATTCCAACGATGAACGATGTCGCGAGCCTCAACATGCGAATCAACCAGATCGCGAGCCTGCCGAACGCCATGCCGCAGACAGACGCCATGCCGACGGCGACCGGCGGGCGCTTCGCAGACCAGGCCATCCCCGCGATCCGCCCGGGGGGTCCGGTGGAATGCCTGGTGGTGGCGCGGAACGAGGACGGGAGCTACATGGTGCGCGTCATCTCAGGCGCGGCGGACGCGAGCCCGTCGCAGGCTTTCGCCGTCCGCGCCACCGCCGACCTCGCCGTCGGAGGACGTTTCCACGCCGTCTGGGATCCCCCCGCCACGGCCGCCGCCGCGACCCTCGCCACAGGCGAAGCGCACGCCGGCGAAGTTCCCGCGCTGCGGCCGCTCCAAGGCGAACCTTCGCTCCTGGGCCGCCTGCATCCCGCCGACAGGATTCTAGCCGCCGCGTTGCTGGCCCGCGACATGCCGCTTTCCGACGGAGTCCTGGCCGCGCTCCGGACGGCTTGGCGGATGGCGGGCGGGGCGCGGGAACAACTGGCGCCGCTGCTGGAGCTTTGGGCGCGGGACATCCCCCTGACGCCGGGCAACGTGCAGGTCGTCTCCTGGTACATGAAACTGGACGCGGTCCGGGCGGGCGCCATCTGGAGCCGCGTCCTGGAAGAGTTCAAGGCGCGCGTCCGGGACGGGGAGTCGCCGGAAGAAGTCCTCCGCTCCATGAAAGAGGGCGGTCGGGGCGACGACGTCGAAAAATTCCTGCGCGGCCACTCCCTGCTGCTGCGCGCGCCGAGGGAGGATGTGGAACCGGCGCTCCTGGCGGCGCCGACGCTCCCCTTCCGCGAAGACGGGAAGCCCGCCACCGCACGGGTGTCCGTGGGGCGCACCGCGAAAAAGGGCGGCCGGGGCTACTGGCAGATGGGATTCGGCGTGGATGGCGCGAGGTTGGGCTTTGTCGGCGGCAACGTCGAAAGCGACGGGCGCTCCTACAGTCTGCATTTCTACGCGGAGCGCCCCGCGACCTGCGCGCTCCTGAGGCGGGAGCGCCAGGCGGTGCGCCAAGAGCTGTCCGGCGTCCCCATGACGCTCTGCCACATCGGCGTCTCGCAAGCAACCCCGGGCGGCGCGCGCCAGGGCGCCCCCTCCGGGCGGGGGATGGACGTCATCGCATGAAGCGCGACACCGGGCGTGACGACGGCGGGATGCGCGCCGAGGCGGTGGCGCTGCAATACGCCCCCGGGGAATCCGCGCCTGTCGTCAAGGCGAAGGGCCAAGGGCTGGTGGCGCAGCGCATCGTGGAAATCGCCCGCGACGCCGACGTGCCCGTCGTGGAGGACGCCGCCCTGGTCTCGGCGCTCCTGTCCCTCGAACTGGGGCAAGAGATTCCTGCGGCGCTTTACGAAGCCGTAGCCCGCATCCTGGCTTGGGTCTACCGCCTGGAGAAAGACGGGTAGCCCCCCCTCCCCACGCATTGACCACGCCTGACCGCCAACATCCCGGGGATCGCGCGACGCATCCGAACAGAGGGGGCGGGAGGGGGCGGCGTCACAACGCCCGGATGAAGAAGCATTTCAAATAGCTGGTCTCCGGCATCCCGCCGAGCGCCGGGTGGTCGTCCGCCTGCCCGCGCCGCTGGACGACCTGGATGTGGCGTCGGCAGTCTTGCGCCGCCTCGCGGATCAATTGGAGCAGCTCCGCCTCCGGCATGTGGTAGGAACAACTCGATGTGACGAGCATACCCTCCGGCTTGAGCAGCCGGAGCGCCCGCAGGTTGATCTCTTTGTAGCCGCTGCGCGCCCCCGCCACCGCCCTGCGGTTCTTGGCGAACGCCGGCGGGTCGAGGCAGATCGTGTCGAAAGACTCCCGCGCGCGATCGAGTCCCCGCAACAGGTCGAAGACGTTCGCCTCTTGAAAGCGCAGGTTGTCGAAGCCGTTGAGCCGGCGGTTGCGCTCCGCCTGCCGGACGGCATCCGGCGAGATGTCCACCGCCAGCACCTGCGAGCCGCCCCGGGCGCACCGCCGGGCGAAATGCAGCGCGAAGCCGCCGCTGTTGGTGAAGCAGTCCAGCGTCTTCCCCGAGGCGACCTCCCCCGCCGCGACGCGGTTCTCCCGCTGGTCGAGGAAGAGTCCGGTCTTCTGCCCGCCGAACGGATCGACGACGAAGCGGATGCCGTCCTCCTCGACCTCGACCTCGGCGGGGACTTCGCCCCACAACACGCCGCTGCTGCCTTCGAGCCCCTCCAGGGCGCGCGTGCGCACGTCGTTCCTCTCCAGGATCCCCGCAGGCTTGACGACGTCGCGCAGGATGTCCGCCAGGAGCGGCTTCAGCGCGTCCGCGCCGCGCGAGAGGGTTTGCAGCACGATGACCGGCCCGTAACGGTCGGCGACGACGCCGGGGAGCAGATCCCCCTCGCCGAAGACGACGCGGCGCGCGGAGGCGCAGCCCCCCTCGCCATCGCAACGGCCGTGGACGCCGCGACGGGCGACCGACGCCGCCACGCGCGCGCGCAACAGCTCTTCCGTGGGCGGCTCCCCCTCGCGCGAGAAGAGCCGGAGGCGTATCTGCGACGGGCGGCTGTAGAAGGCGTAGCCCATGCCGTTGCCCGCCGGATCCAGGACGTGGACGAACACCGGATCCGCCGCCTCCGGCTCCTGCAGCACATCCCCCGCGTATATCCAGAGGTGCCCTTTGCGGATGCGTCCGACGCCGGCGGGCGTGATGCGCACCGAGCGCCTGGTGTCGAATATGTCCAATGGAGGCCGCCGTCCCTAAGAAAGTTTCTCCAAGTGCCGGTTCCAGTTGTCGTCCTTGAGCAGCTTGCGGACGAGCGCCCGGTACTTCTCGAACGACTTCTTGTCGCCCAGCTTGTGGAAGGCGAGCGCCATCCGCACGTAGAAGATGTCGTCGTTCGGGAAGCGCTTCGCCAGCTTGAGCGCCTTCTCCCCGTCCGCGACCGCCTCCCGGTAGCGTCCCAGCTCGCAGTAGTTGGCGGAGACGAAGCTGAGCGCGGTCGCCTTCTCCAACGGGTTGCGGGGGTGGCGGTGCAACACCTCCATCGCCGCCAGCAACGACTTCTCGTAGGACGACATGCGGAAGTGGCATTCGGCGATCTTGAGGTAGACCCAGACGACGTCGCTGTTCTTGGCGGTCAGCAGCTTGAGCTTGAGGAGCTTCTCGTAGGTCTCCAGCGCCATGGCGTAGTTGGAGATCAGCCTGTAGCAGTCCGCCAGCTTCGCCTGGACCTCGTCGCGCCGCTCGAACTCCGGGTCGAGCTCCAGCACCCGCGAGTAGTGGCGGATGGCCTCTTGATACTGTTGCAGCTCCATGTAGTTGTTCGCCATGCTCTCGTACAGGTAGCTCAGGCCGGGGTCGTCGTCGCTCAACACCTGGATGGCCTTCTGGGAGTAGCGGATGGCCTCGCTGTGCTTTCCCAGCGCCTCGTAGTTGCGGCTGATGCCGGAGTAGAGCATCCACTTCGTGTCCTTCTCCTGGCTGTCCACATACTCCTCGCACGCCTTGCGCGCTTCGAGCGACTTGGCGGTCTTGCCGTGGTACTCGTACAGCGAGCCGAGGTGGAAGAGCACGAAGCCGTACATGTCGCTCATGAACTCGGGCTCTTCCGGCCGGAAGAGCTGCGTGGACTTCTGCAAGTGCCGGATCGCCGCGTCGTCCCGCCCGCCGTTGTAATGGCAGACGCCGACCTTGCCCGCCAGGTACGCCTTGACGTTCGGCTGCTTGGCGAGTTTGAACGCCTGCCCGTAGACCAGCGCGGCGCCGCCGTAGTCCTCCTTGTCGAACAGCTCCTCGGCATATGCGTCCTGGATGGCTATGCGCTCCTCGTCGGTCGCGGCTCTTTTCAACTTGGCGTCAAACTGTGCTTTGTTCACGGTCGTCCCCCCGGAGTCCAAAATCAGAACAGATACTATACAAGATTTTTTATTGGTAGGCGAGCAGGCTTCCCTTGCGCACGTCCATCCGGTCCAAGCCGAAGGGGAGCGGCGAGAGCTTCGAAGGATCCACCGGAGGGGACTGCCGGAGCCCGACCGCCGAGAGGATCTCGTTCATCAGGTAGCCGGGGATGACGACGTTGTCAAAGCGCGCCCTGTCCACGTCGAACATCCCCTTGCCGTCGCCGCTGACGACCTTCCCGTGCGCGGAGATGGTGTGGACGCCGGAGAACATGAAGGCGATGATCTTGGGCAGGACCCCGTCGGCGTCCTCGCGCAGCCGGTTGAAGTCGATGGCCGCCGTCACCAGCGCCTGGCCGTCCTCCAGCTCCACCGCCAAGTCCTTCAGGCAGGGGTGCGCCCTGAGCTTGAAACGCAACGCCAGCCAAGCGTTCAGCTCGTCTTCCGTGAAATAGACGGTCTGGCTCGCGCCGGCTTTCTTCACCGGGGCGAACGCCTTGATCCGGTTCAGCTTGTTCTCGCAGGAGTCGGCGTCGAAAGACGAGAGGGCGCGCCTCGCCGCATCCGCCCCCGGAAGCGGCGTGGACGCCCCGCCGAGGGCGACGAGCAGGATTGCGAATGCGAACGATGCTTTCATACCGGCCTCGACAGTCCACCTTCCCCGACTTGCCTTGCGCGCCCCGGGCGGCGCCGCGTCACCGAATGACTTTGAGGGTCCGCTTCCAGTCGGTCTTGGCGAAGAAGTTCCTGAAGACGTCGGCGAACTGGTGCGCGCGCTCGGACGGGCTGGTGCGCAGGTACTCGTCCCTGGGCGTCTCGAAAGACCAATATATCACCAGCGGCTTGCCCAGCAGGTAGCCCCTGGGGACGTAGCCCCAATAGCGGCTGTCCTGGCTGTTGTCGCGGTTGTCGCCCATGGCGAAATACATCCCCTCGGGGACGTCGTACGGGCCCCAGTGCGCGAAGACGCTCACCTCGTCGATGTACTGCGTGTAATGCTCCTCCAGCGCCTCGCCGTTGACGTAGACCGTCCGCCCCTTCATCTCCACCGTGTCGCCGGGCACGCCGATCAGCCTTTTCACGTAAGCGACCTCGGGGTTGTTGGGGTACTTGAACACGATGACGTCCCCACGTCGGGGCTCCTTGCAGGGGAGCAGCTTGCCGAGGACGCCGGGGTTCATCCCGTAGACGAACTTGTTGACCAGCAGATGGTCGCCTATCAGCAAGGTGGACTCCATGGAGCCGGTGGGTATCTTGAACGCCTGGATCACGAACGTGGTGGTGAAAAGGGCGATGATGGCGGTGATGACGAAGGACTCGAAATACTCCCGTATTGTGGACTTGTGAAATTCCAACGCGCCTTCCTCCTGCCGTGCGAGGGCTCAAAAAACGCTAGGAAGTCTAGCACATCCGCCCGCCGGCTACGAGATGTAGCTGGCGTTGATGTTGACGTACTCGTGGCTCAGATCGCAAGTCCAGACCGTCGCCGACTCCCTCCCCCCGGCGAGATCGACCTCTATCTTCAGGTCGCGCGCCTGGATCGCCTTCTCCGCCCTGGCGCGCGTCGCCGCCACCGGCGCGCCTTTGCGGAAGATGGGGATGCCGTTCAGGCTCAGCGCCACCTCGTCCGGGTCGAACGGGACCTTGCTGTAGCCGACGGCGCACAGGATGCGCCCCCAGTTCAGCTCCTGGCCGAACAACGCCGTCTTGACCAGCGGCGAATGGGCGATGGCCTTGGCGACCGTGCGCGCCGAGGCGAAGTCGGCGGCGCGGCTGACGGTGACCTCCACGAACTTGGTGGCGCCTTCCCCGTCGCGCGCGATCTTCTTCGCCAACTCCGCGCAGACCAGCCCCAGCCCCTTCTCGAACTCCAGCAGCGAGCGGCCGTCGGAGGCTGCGGCGCCGGACGCGCCGTTCGCCAGGACGAACACCGTGTCGTTGGTGGAGGTGTCGCCGTCCACGGTCAGGCAGTTGAACGTCCGCTCCACCACCCGGCGCAACACCTTCTGCAACGCCCCCGGGGCGACCTTGAAGTCGGTGGTGATGACGCCGAGCATCGTCGCCATGTCGGGGTGGATCATCCCCGAGCCCTTCGCCATGCCGCCGATGCGCACGACCTTGCCCCCGACCACCCCCTCGAAGGCGACGACCTTCTCGCAGGTGTCCGTGGTCATGATGGCGTGCGCCGCCGCCAGCCCCCCCTTGGAGTTCAGGGCGGACGCCGCCGCGCCGACCCCCTTCAGGAGCTTGGGCATCGGCAGGAAATAGCCGATGGCGCCGGTGCTGGCGACCAGCACCTGCCCCGCATCCACGTTCAGGCGCGACGCCAGCGACTGTGCGCTCAACAGGGAGTCCTTGTCGCCCCGCTCGCCGGTGCAGGCGTTGGCGCAACCGGAATTGACCAAGATGGCGCGCGCGCGCCCGCGCGAGAGCTTCAGGCGCTCGCGGCTCAGGCGCACCGGTGCCGCCTGCACCCGGTTGCGCGTGAACACCCCCGCCGCCGAGGCGGGCAGCGAGGAGAAGACCACCGCCAGATCCAGCCCCTCGGCCTTGATCCCCGCCGCGACGCCGGAAGCCAGGTACCCTTCGGGCGCGGTGACGCCCCCCTCGACGGGCAGCCAGCCCGCCACACCCTTGGAACGTGATCTCGCATTCGCCATACCCACCGCCTCGTCAACAGTCTCACCGCGTCCGCCGCGCGCGAGGGGCGTCCCGCCCGCGCCGCGCGGCGACCACCGTCAATCCGACCCCGTCAGACCCGCAGATGCAACACCATCGCGATTTCGTCGCACTTGTTGAACTTGGGGCACTGGAAGCACTCGTTGTAGACCTTCAGAGGCAGGACGCTGTGCTCCACCTGGATGAAGCCGAGGCTGTTGAAGAACCTGGGGACGTAGGTGAAGCAGAACACCTCGTCCAGGCCCAGCTCGCGCGCCTCCTCGACCAGCCGCTCCGCCAGGATCGTGCCGATGCCCTTGCGCGCCATCCCGTCGGTCACGGCGATGGCGCGTATCTCCGCCAGGTTCTCCCAGTACAGGTGCAGCGCCCCGCAGGCGAGGATGCGCCCCGCCCCGTCCTCCACGACGGAGAAGTCGCGCAGGTTCTCATAGAGTTGCAGGTGCGTCTTGGGGAGCATCTGCTGCGACGCGGCGTAGAAATTGACGATCCGCGATATTTCGCCGACATCCTTGGGGCGCGCCTTGCGGACCGACAGATCCGCCCGGGCG
Organism: Acidobacteriota bacterium; assembly: GCA_031271905.1. GTDB lineage: Bacteria > Acidobacteriota > UBA6911 > UBA6911 > UBA6911 > UBA6911. Next base: position 72,063 of record JAISUT010000056.1, on the reverse strand, counting down.
TCCGCCTGCGCGTCCGTTGCCGCCTGCGTCGTCATATCCATCCCCTCAACGCTCCGCCTCGATGTTGCCCAGCACGGCGTGCAACATCGCCAGGAACTCCTCGCACTGCTCCTTGGTGACGACCAGCGGCGGGATCAACCGCAGCACCGTGTCGTGCGTGGCGTTGGCGATGATCCCCTTGCCGAGGAGCCTGTCCACGACCTCCTTGGCGATGCCGCCCAGCTCGACGCCGATCATCAGCCCGACGCCGCGCACCTCGCCGACGGCGGGATGCACGCGCCCGAGCCCGGCGATCCCCCCCATCAGGAAGTCGCCCGTCTCCCGCGCATTCTCGATCAACCCCTCGTCCTCGATGACCGACAAGACCTCCAGCGCCAGACGGCACGCCAGCGGGCCGCCGCCGAAGGTGGTGCCGTGGTCGCCGGGCCGGAGGGTCTCCGCGACCTTCTCGCCCCCCAAGACCGCGCCGAGCGGATAGCCCGCCGCCAGGGACTTGGCGAGCGTCACCACGTCGGGGCGCACGTCGTAGTTTTCAAAGCCGAACCACTTGCCGGTGCGCCCGAGGCCGCACTGGATCTCGTCGGCGACCAGCAGCGCGCCGTGCCTGTCGCAAAGCCCGCGCGCCGCGCGCATGAAGTCGGCAGGCATCGGGAAGACGCCCCCCTCCCCCTGCACCGGCTCCAGCACGAGGGCGCAGACCTCGTCGGAGAACGCCGCCTCCAGCGCCGCGACCGTGGTTTCGCCGAGTATCTCGACGCCGGGGACCAGCGGGCGGAACGGCGCCTGGTACTTCTCCTGAGCCGTGATGCTGAGCGCGCCGAGCGTGCGCCCGTGGAAGGAGTTGTTGAGCGAGAGGATCTTCGCCTTCCCCGCCCCGCCCTGCGCGCGGCCCCAGGCGCGGGCGATCTTCATCGCCGCCTCTATGGCCTCGGTGCCGCTGTTGCAGAAAAACGCCCGCGCCATGCCGGAGACCTCCGCCAGCTTCTTCGCCAGCAGCCCCTGGTACTGGTTGTAAAAGAGGTTGGAGCAATGCACCAGGCGCGCCCCCTGCTCGGCGAGCGCACGCACGATGCGGGGGTGGCCGTACCCCAGGTTGTTCACCGATATGCCCGCCAAGAAGTCGAGGTAGCGCCTGCCCTCCAGGTCGAACACGTAGGCGCCCTCGCCGTGCGAACAGTACAGCTCGGCGCGCTTGTAGGTCTGGAACAGGTGGCGCGCCTCGGCCTCCTTGATCTCACGGGGCGTCGGCGCCGCAGTCTTAGTCTCCATGTATTTTCGTCCCCTTCGCGAGTGTGCCCCCTATGAACTCCGTCAAAACGCCCTCGTCCGCGCCGGGCAGGATGTAGATCGCGCCCACGCCCGCGTCGATGGCTTCGAGGCAGGACGCCGTCTTGGGGAGCATCCCCCCCGACAACACGCCCCGCGCGCGCAGCTCCAAGATGCCGGCCTTGCCCAGGCGCCCGATCACCTTCTCGTCGGCGTCCATCACCCCCGGCACGTCCGTGAGGAACACCAGCGCCTCGCAACCGGTCCCCGAGGCGCAGGCTGCCGCCATCTGGTCGGCGTTGACGTTGTAGAGCTGCGCCGCCCCCCGCCCCGCCACGGACGCGCCCCCCCCGGAGGGCGCGTCCGCCTCCCCGACCGCGATGCTGGAGACCACGGGCATGATGCCCGCGCCGAGCGCCAGCTCGAAGAAACCCCGGTTCACCCCGGTCGGCTTGCCGACGAAGCCGACGCCCTCGGGGTAGCCTGGGGTGCCCGCCACCGGGACGCACCGCACCGCATGGGCGTCCGCGCCGCAGATGCCGAGCGCGTCCACCCCCAAGACGCCCAGTTCCGTGACCAGCCTCTTGTTGACCTCGCCCGCCAGCGTCATGACCGCGACCCCGAGCGTCGCCTCGTCCGTCACGCGCAGGCCGTCGATGAACTTCGACGCCAATTGCATCTGCGCCAGGCGGCGGTTCAGGCTCTTGCCCCCGCCGTGCACCAGCACGACCTCGTGCCCGCGCCGCGCGATGCCCGCGACCTCGGCAAGCAACCGCCCCCGGATGGAGGCGTTCTGCAGTATGCTGCCCCCCAGCTTGATGGTGATGCGCATCAGGCGCCCCCTCCCGTCAGAGTATCCCCTCGGCCTCGTCCAAGCCGTGCATGATGTTGAAATTCTGCAACGCCTGCCCCGCCGCGCCCTTTATCAGGTTGTCGATGGCGGAGAAGACGACCGCGCGCTTGCCGTTGTGCGTCAGCCTCCAGGCGATGTCGCAAAAGTTCGTGCCCGCGACCGCGCCGATCTCCGGCAGGCGCGACGATCCGAGGATGCGGACGAAGCGGCGCCCCGAGTAGCGGCGGGCGTACTCCGCCTCCAGCTCCTCCGCGCCGACCTGCCGGTTGAAGCTCACGTAGATGGTGGAGAGTATCCCCTGCCGGATGGGCAGCAGGTGCGGCACGAAGGTGAAGTTCTCGATGTCCCACCCCAGCGCCTGGCACATCTCGGGCGCGTGGCGATGCCGCACCGGGCTGTAGGGGCGGAAGCTCTCCACGACCTCGACGAACATCATGTCCGCCTTGGGCGCGCGCCCCGCGCCGCTCACCCCCGACTTGGAGTCGCAGAATATCTCCGAGCCGGTCTCGAGCATGCCGGCGCGCACCAGGGGCAGGAGCGCCAGCTCCACCGACGTCGGGTAGCAACCGGGGTTGGCGATCAGCTTGGCGGGGGCGATCTCGCGGGCGTTCCACTCCGCGAGCCCGTACACCGCCGAGGACAGCAAGCCCTTGTCGGCGTGGTCGAAGCCGTACCAGGCGGCGAAATTGGCGGCGTCCTTCAGGCGGAACGCGCCGCTGAAGTCGATGACGCGCGCCCCGGCGCGCAGGAACTGCGGCGCCAGCTCGTGGGACACCTTGTCCGGCGTGCAGAGGAACACCGTGTCCAAGCCCGCCGCCTTCTCCGGGTCGGGGGGGGCGACCACCAGGTCGCAGACGCCGCGCAGCGACGTGTGCACCTCGCCGAGGGGCTTGCCCACGAACCCCGCCACGTCCATCGCCGAAGCGAAATCCACGCCGGGATGGCGCCCGACGAGCCGTATCAACTCCAAGCCCGCGTAACCGCCGACTCCGACGACGCCTATCTTCACCTTCATGTCCATGGACCCCTACCGATTGAATTTCTCCAACACCCGACGGGCGGCCTTGGGGCTGCGCGCCAGGACGAAGATCGTGTCGTCCCCGGCGACCGTCCCCAGGATCTCCGGCCAGTTGGCGGCGTCCAGCGCCACGCCGACCGAATGCGCCCCCCCGGGCGAGGTGCGGACGACGACGATGTTGCCGGAGGCGTCCGTCCCCAGGACGAACTGCCCGAACACGCGCCGCAACGCCCCCGGCGCAGCGGCCGCCCCGTCCGCCTCGACGGCGGGGGGGACGTGGTAGCGGCCGCGCACCTTCACCAGCCCCAGCTCGCGGATGTCGCGGGAGAGCGTGGTCTGCGCCACCCCGACCCCTTCCCGGGCCAGGAGCGCCGCGAGCGCCTCCTGGCTGTCCACCCGGCACTTGCGGACGATCTCGACTATCCTCGCCTGCCTGGCTTTCTTGGCGACCATGCCGTCCTCCACGGCCCCGCGCCGCGCCGTCGCCCGCCCCCCTCGCAAGGGGTCTCGCCCTGGCGCAGTCCCGCAGGGGCGATAATTATGCAGACCGATGACTAGTTATGCAAGGAGCAAAGTCGCCCCGGCGCAGGATCCCCACCCCCGGCGCTTTTCCAAGGGACGGAAAAGGCCGGGAAAGTTTTTCAAATTTCGTTCTTGTCGTTTTCCAATGGCGTCAATAATAATAGCTGGCAGCTTTTTGATTAAAGCCGGTTGAGGGTGTGGTCGATGAGGACACCAATGCTGGGCGACCTTCATTAAAACCCGGTGCGTTCTTCCGCCGGAAGTCATCGTCAACACAAACCCGACACCGATCGCCCATTTGAACAGCCCGCATTTCCGGGCTGGTTTAAGGAACAGGTGGAAACATGCTACGAAACCCTGCCACCCACTGCTCCGCCGCGCGCGTCCCAGAGAACCAGGTCTACCTGGAACGCCCCCAAATCGACGACATCCTCGACGACGCGCTACACAGCCCCATGGTGACGGTCACGGCCGGAACAGGCTACGGCAAGACGCATTCGGTCTACTCCTACCTGCGGAAACGGGCGCACCGCACCCTGTGGGTGCAACTGTCGCCGCGCGACAACATCGTCAACCGGTTCTGGGACAACTTCACCCGCGCCCTCGCGCTGCTCAACGCGAAGGCCGCCGCCGAACTCGCCAAGCTGGGGTTCCCCGCGACCGATCCCCAGTTCGAACGCTTCCTGGACGTCCTGCAGAAGCACGTAGACCCGGCGCTGGAGAAATACATCTTCGTCTTCGACGACCTCCACCTGCTGGAGAACAAGTCCGCGCTCGAATTCCTCGAAAAATGCATCACCCTCCCCTACCCAAACGTCACCACGGTCTTCATCTCCCGGAAAGAGCCGCCGTTCAACATGATCCTCCACCTTTCCAAAGGCGCGTTGGTGGAAATCACCGAAGAACAGCTCCGGTTCAGTTGGGACGAGATGGCGGAGTACTTCCAGTTGCTGGGCATCAACGCCCCCAAAGAGACGCTGGACGCCGCATACCGCGACACGGAAGGGTGGGCGTTCGCCATCCACCTGGTCGGGCTCTATCTGAAGAAATCGGCGCCCGGGAGGTTCTACACCTCGCACGTCATCCGCAGCAACATCTTCAAGTTGATCGAGAGCGAGGTCGTCATGGGCGTCAGTCCGGAGCTGCGCCGGTTCCTGATCAAGCTGACGTTGCTGGACCATTTGGCGCCGGAGCTGATCGAGCAACTGGACGAGGGGGCGCGGGAGATGGTCGAGCAGATGAAGTCGATGGGCTCCTTCGTCTATTTCGACACCTACCAGAACACCTGGCAGATACACCGGCTGCTGGCGGAATACCTCAGCGGCTTCCAGGACGAGCTGCTCCCGGCCGAGAAGAAGGCGGTCTGGAGGAAGGCGGCGGAATGGAGCGCCTCCGTCGGGCAGGCGATCGACGCCATCAGCTATTACAGCCGGTCGGGGAATTTCGACAAGGTCAGCGAGCAGGTCTACACCCTGCCTATGGCGATACCGGACAAAGACGCCGAGTTCCTGCTCGACCTCATGCGCCAACTCCCCAAGGAGACTTACGAGTCCCAGCCGCTGGCATGGGTCATCCTGATCCGGCTGCTCCTCAGCACGGGCAACATCGAAGAGGCGAATGAGAAGTTGACGGAGGTCATCGCCAAGTACGAGCCGCAAGAGGCGTCCCCGACGCTGAACCGCCTCCTCTTCGGCTGCTACACCCATTTGGGGTTCCTCCGCAAACTCCGCTGCCTCGCCGACCGGAACTACGATTTCGCCGAGTGCTTCGCCAAGGCGCTCCATTACAAATCGCTCTGGGGCGGGGAGATCTCCGGCCCGATGACCATCGCCAGCATCGGCACCTACGCCTGCCGCGCGGGGACGCCGAACCCGGACGACATGGAGGCGTTCATCGCCGAGGAGGGGAGGATGGTCGCGCAGACCGCGGCGGCCATGCACGGATGCATGTGGGGGCAGGACTGCGTGAGCCGGGGCGAAGTCCACTTCTTCCGCATGGACATGGACGGCGCGGAGAGCTACCTGCGCGAGGCGACGGCACGCGCCCGGCAGAAGAACCAATACGAGGTGGAGAGCCAGGCGCTTTTCTACCTGATGCGCATCGCCGCGTTCCAAGGGAACCACGACGCCATCATCGAAATCCACGAACGGCTCGAACACCTGTTGACCGTCGAGGAGTACCTGAACCGCTACATCTACAACGACATCTTCAGGGGCTGGTTCTACGCCCACCTGGGCGCGACGGAGAAACTCGCGCGCTGGTTGCGCGGCGAGACGGGCGTCCCCCGCCTCAACACGCACATCAAGGGGCAAGACCTCCTGATCCGCGCCAAGGCGCTTTTACGGGAACGGAACCACCCCGCGACCTTGGCGGTGCTCAACTACAGCAAGGCGAACGTCGGGACCTTCATCTTCGGCAAGGTGGAGATCGCGGTGATGGAGAGCGTGACGCTGTACCAGATGCAAAACCGCCCCGCCGCCTATGGGAAACTCAAGGAGGCCTACGACCTGGCGCAGCCTGCGGGGCTGTTCCTCCCCTTCGTGGAGTGGGGGAAGGACATGCGGGCGCTGACGGAGGCGGCGCTCAGGGACAACGCGCCGATCCCCAGGGAGTTCCTGGAGAAGATACGCCTGCAGGCGTCGGCATACGCCAAGAAGTTCTTCAGGATCGCCGAACGGTTCCCGTTCGCGAAAAACGGCGCGGACGAGCCCGGGAAGCCGCAACGCGCCCACGTAGACCTTTCCCCCAAAGAGATGGAGATGCTGCAAGAGCTTTTCCGAGGGTTCACCTTGGGGGAGATCTCCGAGGAGAAGAACCTGTCGGTCAACACCGTCAAGAGCATCATCCAGCGCATCTACACCAAGCTCGGGGCGTCGAACCGCACGGACGCCCTCCGCATCGCCGCCAGCCGGGGGTTGCTGAAGCAAGACGTCACTCCCGTGCCTTACCCCCCCCCCCCCCCCCCACGCTTTCAAAAAACCATATCCTAACATAAATCATCGCCAATCCAACACGGACGGGGATGGGCGTGATTAGCGCGCACGGCGCCGGGGCTTCGCGGCGTCGGGCCACGCCATCGAGCGGCAGGGGCGGGACGCCCTTGCGAATGCGATTCGGGCGACGCCGGACTTTCTGCAGGGGCACTCCGCACACTTTTCGCCAATGCGGCACACGGCGGGTTGGCGCAGGTCAGGGCAGCGTGTCGAGCGTGATCGTGAAGGCGGTTCCCCGCCCCACCTCGCTCTCCACCCGGATGTCCCCGGAATGGCTTTGCACGATCTGGTGGACGATCGACAGCCCCAGCCCGGTCCCGTTCCGGTTCGTGGTGAAGAAGGGGTCGAATATCCGTTGCAGATGCTCGGGCGCGATGCCGACGCCGGTGTCCCGCAACTGCAACTCCAGCAGGTGGCGCCGCGCATCGACATCATCGACGCCATCGGCGGGCCTGGCGACATTGCGCGTACGCACCGTGAGCGAGCCCGCCGCAGGCATCGCCTTCATGGCGTTGAATATCAGGTTCAGCAGGAGCTGCTTGAACAAGCCCCGGTCCGCCCAGGCGAGCGCGACCTCCGCCTCCAACGCCATCTCCCAGCGGACGCCGCGCTGGCGCATCATCGGCTCGCAGAAGGCGCCGACGTCCCGGACGACCTCGTGCATGTCGGTCTCGGCGAAGACCGGCGAGAGCGGGCCGGAGAAATGCAGCATGTTCGAGACGATGGTGTTCAACGAGCGGGCGCTGATGCGGATGTTCTCCGCCCAGAGCTTGGCGTCCCCGGCGCACTCCCGCCCGAGCAACGAGGCGAACAGCTCGATGCTCCCCAAGGGGTTGCGGATCTCGTGCGCCAGCTCGGCGGCCATCTCCCCCATCGCCGCCAGCCGCTCCCCCCGCTGAGTCCTCTCCTCCAGCGCCTTGACCAGCGTCACGTCGCGGATGATGTGCAGCGTGCCCAAGGCGCGCCCCTGCTCGTCCTCGAGCGGAGTCCCCGACGTCGCCAGCACCCGCCGCTCGCCGCTGGCCGCGAGCGCGATCTCGGTCTCCTCGCGCCGCCCGTCCGCCGAAGCGGCGAACAACTTGCGCAGCTCGCTGTTCTTGAACCTCCCCGCCTTGTCGCGCGCCTTGCGCAGCACGTCGGCGGCCATGGGGTTGCAGAGCGTCATCTCGCCGCCATCCTCCAGCACGAACACGCCGCACGGCAGCCTTTCGAGTATCGTCCGCAGGTACTCCTGCGCCTCCTGCTTCTCGCGCAGGCTCCGCTCCAAGTCGCGGTTCTTCGCCTCCAACTCCTCCGACAGCCGCTCGACCCGCCGTTGGAGCTGTCCGAACGCGGACTCCAGGGAGCACGAGGCGTCGGTGAACGCGCGGAAGGCGTCGATGATCCGGTCTGCGTCATCGGCGGGGGCGGCTTCGCCCTCAAGCGGGCGCCCGGGCAGCACGGCGGCGCTTTCATAGATATCGTCAAAATCAACAGTCTCGGACGCCATGCGACAATCCCCCCTCGGACAAATGCCGCCTGTGAGGCAAACGCGGCAAATTCGGCGGCGGAAACCCGCCCCTCAGAAGGGCAAGAGCAATAACCATGCCAACGCCCCGGCGCCGAAACCCGCCCGAAATCCGCCCATGCGCGCCATTTCGAGGCTTTCAAGACCTCCGCGCGTCCGACGAGACGGCAATGCGGCGACGCGAACGTCAAATAATTGACGGCATCGGCGGCTTGGCGGAACCGCCCCCGAACCCGCCCGCGGCCCCCGAAGCGCCCCGAAGTGCCCGAAGTGCGAGGTTTTTTGTACGAAATCGCCCTGAACCGCGCTAAAATGCCCGCTTGCCAGTCCGAAACGGACGGCACGGCAACCCGAGGGGAGTTCCGCATGGATGGAGACAAGGTCGAAAGAGCCGGGGGAAGCGAAAAAAACGAGGATCTGGACTACAGGCCGTGGACTTGGACGCCGCCGGAGGATTTCTCCAAGACCCTGCCCGGCATCACGCGGCAGGACGCCTACGAGAAGGTGAGCGGCACGGCGGTCTTCACCCGCGACATCCACCTGCCGGGGATGCTCTACGCCAAGATCCTCCTGTCGCCCTACGCCAACGCGCGGATCAAGCGCATGGACACCTCCAAGGCGCGCGCCCTGGAAGGGGTGCGCGACGTGCTGGAACACACCGACCCCGACATCGCGGGCGACCGGGCGACCGGCTACTGGTACGAGATCGCCGGCAACTACAGCATCCTCACCCTGCCCGGGGGCGGCGACTTCTACCAGCACCCGATGGGCGTGGCGGTCGTCGCCGAGGACGAGGAGACGTGCGACCGCGCCCTGCGCCTCGTCGAAATCGAGTGGGAGGAGCGCCCCTTCGTCCTCGACATGGAGCAGGCTGCCAAGCCCGACGCCGTCAAGGTCATGGCGGATGCCGACCGCACCAACGCCAAGGCGCGGGAGCCGAACATCATCGTCGCCGACCGCGCCGAGTATGGCGACGTGGCTAAGGGCTTCGCCGAGGCCGACGTTGTCATCGAATACAAGGTCACGCGCGAGGTCAACTCCTCCGCGGGCCCCGAACCCGCCGTGTGCGTCGCGCAGTGGCGCGGGGGGCAGGGGGGCGACGGCGACTTCCTCGACATCTGGGTCCACCACCACGACATCCCCCAGTGGGGGTTGATCTCCTCCATCGGCGCGGACGCCGAGGGCAAGCCGCGCCCGCCCCTGGCCGAGTGGTCGAAGATCACCGTGACCATGCCCTTCCAGGGCGCCATGTACGGCGGCTTCTCGTGGCAGCAATACTCCACATGCTTCAACCGCCTCGCCGTCATCCTCGCCCGCCGCGCCGGGGGGCGTCCGGTGAAGCTGCTGTTTGACGAGAACCCCTTCTACGTCCTCGGCGACGACGCGGGGACGTACACCTGCAAGGTCGGCGCGAAGAAGGACGGCACCATCACCGCCTACCACTGGCATGTGGTCGGCCCGCGCAACGCCGCCGTCGAGAAGACCTACGAAGGGACGAAGATACCCAACATCCTCGGGACGTTCGAATGGGCGCTGACCAACAAGGGGCATTTCATCTGCTTCCGCCACGGCGCCAACTCCTGCGTGCCGCACAACGTCATGTTCGACCGCGTGGCGGGAGAGCTGGGCCTGGATCCCACGGAGGTGGCGCTCAAAAACGACGGCTGCCGGGGGCACGACTGGGAGTGGGTGACGCGCTACCAGGAGGAGAACGGCTTCCCGCAGCGCTGGAGCCTGAAGGAGGTCATCGACAAGGGGAAGGCCGCCATCGGCTGGGACGGGAAATGGCACAAGCCCGGCGCGCGGCGGCTGCCCAACGGCAGGCTGCACGGACTCGGCTTCATGCAGTCGGTCGAGTGGACATGCGAAGCCCCCGCCCCCGCCAAGTCGCACGCCTGCCTGATGCTGCGCAACGGCATCTGCGCCATCGTCGGGGTGCGCAGCGACATCGGCTCGGACTCCGAGTCGGGGGCGCGCCACACCGTCGCCGCCGAGCTGGGGTTGCGTTACGAGGACGTCATCGTCCACCAGCGGCGTTCGGACAACAGCAGCTTCTACATGTGGCAGCCGGGCGGCTCTTTCTCCACCGCCTTCATCAACACGCAGCTCGTCATGGCGGCGCGGGAGCTGAAGCGCAAGCTCCTCTCCTGCGCCGTCAAGCCGACGCCTCCGTACAACACGAGCCATTTCTACAAGACGGTGCAGCCGCCCGCCTTCCCCGGCAAGCGGCCGGAGGATCTGGACATCAAGGACAGCGTGGTCTTCGAGAAGGCGAACCCCTCGAACCGCAAGACGCTGCGCGAGGTGGCGGACATCTTCTGGGACGTGGATCCCGCCATCGCCTACCCGGTGACCGGGACGGTCCAGGGGCTGACGGTGGACGGCAAACCCGACGACACCTACTACACGATGGCGCGACAGGCGCATTTCATCGAGGTGGAGGTGGACGACGAGACCGGCATGGTCGATGTCACCGATATCGTCTGCGTCAACGACGTGGGGCACCTTTTCAACCCCAAGGGCGCGGAGGCGCAACAGTACGGCGGCGCCATCATGGGTTTGGGGCGCAGCGGCACCGAGGAGCACGTCTGGTGCCCGCGCACGGGGGTGGCGCTGAACAAGGACTTGGTCGGCTACCACATCGGAACCATGAACGATTACCCGAGGGCGACGGGGATCGTCAACGAGAGCCATCTGGGCTACGCCGCCTTCGGCGCCTACGGCCTTGGCGAGAACCCGGCGGCGGCGATGTCGGGCATCACGGCGTCGGCGATCTTCAACGCCACCGGCAAGTGGGTGATGGACTACCCGACCACGCCGGACCGCGTGCTCAGGGCGCTCGGGAAAATCTAGCTGTCGCACGGGCGCATGGCGGCGCGTCTGCCGCGTTGCTGCTTGGGCGGGCTTCCTCGACGCGCGTGAGCGCGCCTGCGGAGCCTGCCCTGCGCGCGCCTTGCATCCACACCACCCTGCGCCCGTGCGACCGTGGACGATGGCGGGTGCTGGCGGCTCGCGGCTTCGCCGCATCGCCGGTTTGTCGCGGGGATGTCGCAGGGTGTGGGGCGAAGCCCCGCCGGCAACCGCTTCGCGGTTGTGCGGCGGGTGCGATAAGTGGACAGACTCTATGTATGCAAACTAATGTGGACCACGATTTGCGTACGTTCGATGGAGGGGAGTGACGATGCCGGACGAACCGAACTTTGGGGATGAGGGGAACAAGGGCGCGGAAAACGCCGGGAAGATGTCGCGCCGGAATTTCCTGAAGGACGCGGGCCTTGCCGCCGGGGCGCCTGCGGTGCTCGGCGGCGCGATGGCGATCTCGGCCCCGCCCGACGCCGAGGCCGCCCAGCCATACAACGCGCGCGCCGTCCCGGTCGCCTCCGAAGCGGTTTGCGCCTCCGGCATGGCGACCGTCACGCTGACGGTCAACGGCGACAAATACACCCAGGCGGTCGAGCCGCACTGGACGCTGCGCCAGCTCCTGCGCGACCGGCTCGGCTTCACCTCGCCCAAGGACTGGTGCGGGGGGATGGGGGCGTGCGGCTCCTGCACGGTCATCATGAACGGCAGGCCGGTCCTCTCCTGCATGACGCTGGCGTGCGAGTGCGGCGGCGCGGTGGTCGAAACCGCCGAAGGCATCGCCAAGGCGGGGCATCCGCTCATCCAAGCCTACATCGACCACAACGCCTTCCAATGCGGCTACTGCACCCCCGGCTTCGTGGTCTCGGCCAAGGCGCTGCTGGACAGGAACGCCGACCCGACCGAGGAGGACGTCCGCGACGCCCTCGGCGGCAACCTGTGCCGTTGCGCCACCTACCAACAGCACCCCCCGGCGGTGTTGCAGGCGGCCAAGGCGCTGCCGGAATTCCAGAAAAGAAGCGGGGGGGAACCGAAGCCGTCGAAAGGGGCGCGCGCATGAAGACTTGGAAGAAATTCGCGCATGTGGACGCAAAGACCGCCGAGGAGGCCGCGGCCATACTGAAATCGGGCCGGGCGGCGCTGATCGCCGGGGGCACCGACCTTTTGGGGACGTTGCGCTTCGAGATCCTCCCCACGCATCCGGAGACCGTGGTCAACCTCAAGGCCGACCCGTTCCTCGACTACATCAAGGAATACGGCGGCGCGCTCAGGATAGGCGCGCTGACGCGCCTGGAGGACATCGCGCGCTCCGCGCTTGTCAAAGAACGGTACGCCGCCCTCGGCGAAGCCGCGCACCGCACGGCGACGCCGCACATCCGCGAGATGGGGACGATAGGCGGCAACATCTGCCAGCTGCCCCGCTGCTGGTATTTCCGCACCCCCGACAACCGCTTCAACTGCGTCCGCAAAGGGGGCGGGCAGTGTTTCGCCATGTCGGGCGACAACCGCTACCACTCGATCTTCGGCGCGGTGAAATCGTGCCTGGCGGTCAACCCCGGCGACCTGGCGCCCGCGCTGGTCGCGCTCGACGCGAAAATCCACACCAACCGCCGCACCATCGAGGCCGAGCGGTTCTGGGACGTGGCGTTTCCGGGGAGCACCGTCCTCGCCGACGACGAGATCGTGATGGAGGTGCAGGTTCCCGCGCCGCCCGAGGGGGCGAAAAGCGCGTTCCTCAAATTCGCCGTCAGGAAGTCGATCGACTTCCCCGTCGTCAACTGCGCCGCGCTGGTGGACAAGGCCGGCGGCACGGCGCGCATCTGCCTGAACGCGGTTCACGGCAAGCCGTACCGCGCGGCGCGGGCAGAGGCGGCGGCGGCAGACGCCTTGAAAGGAAATTCGACCGCCGAGGAGGCGGCGGAGGCGGCGGGGGCGGCGGCGGTCGCCGAGGCGCGGGCGCTGCCCGGCGACCGCAACAAGTGGAAGATCCAGATCGCGCGGACGCTTGCCAAGCGCGCCGTCCTCGCCTGCCTGCGGTAGCCGCGCACGGCGGTCTCGGCGGTCGCCCGGCGAGGACGGACGACCCAAAATATCCACACCGCCTTCCGCAAGTTCGGCATAGTGGGAGAAGTTGTCACGGAATCGATGGGCTGGAACGCCCAACACAGACATGACGCCTCCAAACGTACGGGATGAAACGTACGAATGCAGTCAACCCGCACACAGCCATTGCCGCAACAGTTTCGCGCGCTCAGGTTCACGCGCTCTGAATATCAATGCAAGGGCTTGGGTTGCCACGGGGATGTCAGGCGTGGACTGCGACAAACTCCGTCCACCGGTCATAGATCGCCCGCAACTCCGCGTCCAAGTAGGAGAGCGCCGTCTCCCGGATTTCCTCCGGCACGCCGTAATGGGCTTCGGCTATCGAGCCGGTGATCGCGGCGACGGTGTCGCTGTCGCCGCCCAGGGAGATCGCCGTGCGGATGGCGTCTTCGAAAGAACTGGATTCGAGGAAGCACTCTATCGCCTGCGGCACAGTCCCTTGGCAGGTCTCATTGAAACGGTAGGTGGGGCGGATGGCGTCCACCGTGAAATCCAACGCATAGTAGTCGCGGGCGATGCGGCGGCGGATGTCGTCTTTCGTCGCGCCCCGCCGCGCCCAAAAGATGGCCATGGCTGTCGCCTGCGCGCCCTTGACGCCTTCGGGGTGGTCATGGGTGACGGCGGTCACCGTCTCCGCCAGACGTCCGGCTTCCCGCTCCGTCCGTGCGGCGAACCCCGCCGGACTGACCCGCATGGCGGCACCGTTGCCAAAGCTGCCATACGGAGCGGGGGCGTCGCTGAAGAGCCAATCGTAGAACCTGCCGCCGAAGCCGCAACGCGGATACTTGCGCCCGATCTCCCGCATCCGTTCGACCGTCAGCTCCGCGAGGCGCGCGTGGAATGCCTCGTCGTACCCGCAGGCGCCCCCCCGGGAGGACGGGGATGCGTCCTCGACGGCATCCATGAGCGCCTTGGCGACGGCCAAGGACATGATACTGTCGTCGGTGGCGAAGCAACCTTCGCCGAACAGGTCGAAATCCTTGCTCCGGTGGTTGTGAAACTCGAAGCGCGAACCTGCGACATCCCCGATTATGGCCCCCAGCATACGTTCACGGCCTCCGTTTCATCCGTCACGCCCCATCCATAGACGCCGATGCCGGACATTATGCCAGATCCCCTCTTGGGAGCCGAAAGCCTTTCCATGGACAGGGGAGGACGGGGCGGGCTCAAGAAAAAGATTGCGACCAGGCCGGACGCCCCGTCACCGTGACGACGCCGTCGTGCATCGGCGAGGTCGTCGAAACCATCTCGCGAGCCGCGTCGATGACCCGGGACGCCCATCTTTCCGAAGAAACCGACCAATTGGGGGATTTGGAAAATGCTACAATGCCGCCATGCCCCACAAAGACGATCTCAACGACGGATATGAATATCGCGAAGAGCTGGGCGCGGCGGCGGCGGGATGCAACGTCGTGGAATACCTCGCGGGGAGGCATCCGTCCGCCGGACGCGGGGAGTGGCTGGAGCGCATCGAAGCGGGGCGCGTCCTGCTCGACGGGGCTCCGGCGGCGGCGAACGCCGTGTTGCGTCCGGGGCAAAGGCTGAGTTGGCTGCGCCCCCCGTGGGTGGAGCCGGACGCGCCGCTCGCCTATGCGATCCTGCACCGGGACGAGCATCTGCTGGCGGTCGCCAAGCCGACGGGGCTGCCGACCCTGCCCGGCGGCGGGCGCTTCATGCGAAACACCCTGTGGGCGCTGGTGCGACGGAGGTTCCCGGAGGCGAACCCCGTGCACCGGCTGGGGCGGGGGACGTCGGGCGTCCTGCTTTTCGCCCGCTCGGCGGAGGCGTTTGCGCGAGTGTCGCAAGCGTGGCGGCGCGGCGAGGTGCGCAAGGCGTACAGGACGCTGGTGGCGGGCGAGCCATCGGCGGACGGGTTCGACATCGACGTCCCCGTCGGACGCATCCCCCACCGCGCGTTGGGGACGGTTCACGCCGCAACCTTTCCCGGCGACCCGTCGGGAAAGGCGGCGCACAGCCATGTCGCGGTGATGGAGCGCCGGGACGGTTGCGCCTTGGTGGACGTGCGGATCACGACGGGGCGGCCGCATCAGATACGCATCCATCTGGCGGCGGCGGGACATCCGTTGGTCGGCGACCCGCTGTACGGCGTCGGAGGCGTCCCCCTGCCAGGCCATGGCGCACTCCCCGGAGACCTCGGCTATCACCTGCACAGCCTGTCCCTGGAATTGGAACATCCTGCGACGGGGGAGCGGCTGGAGGTCGTTTGCGCGCCGCCGCCGCCGTTGCGGCTTGGCGGGAGTGCGGCCGCACGGTGACGGGGCGCGTCCCGCGCGCCGCCGGTCGGTCGCACGGGCGCGGTTTCAGGCGCGTTTTTGAAGATGCGGGGCAGAGCCGCAGGACTCAAGGGTTACGGGCAAGTTTTACTTGAAAAGACGGGGATGATCCCATATTTTATTTGACCGTGTGGATCAACAGATGCGCACCCGTTGGCGAAACGGGAAAACATCCGGGATCCATTGACGTCTTTACGTTGCCCTGCCGATAAGGGCAGCGTGCCGATCGCAAGGGTCGGAGGTGTTTGAAAGCGTGGGGCTATAGCTCAGCTGGGAGAGTGCCTGACTGGCAGTCAGGAGGTCACGAGTTCGATCCTCGTTAGCTCCACCAATCAAATCAACGACTTGCATTGATTTTCGAAAATCCGAATCAAAAAAAATCAGGTGGCAGGCAGGTGACAGTGGGGATAGTTTGCCCGCGACTTGTTCTGCGGCAGTCCGAGACCGTCTGGAACACCCGCATCTTCCGGCACCCGCGTTTTCTGATTCGGGAATATGTCCAGCGTGACTTTCGGCAGCGCGTGCGTCGTGCCGGCGGTTCAAATATCCGGCGGATTCAAAGTGCAGGAGTGGTGGAGCGGGGTTTCAGGGCAGGGCGTCCGCAGCGCGAGCGCCCTGCCTTTGTCGGCCGTCGTCTATTTGATGGAGACGGCGCGGTGGACCAGGCGGATGAACTCCGCGCGGTAGCCGAACCGGTCATCCCCCTTCCCTTCGTTCGCCCATTGCAGGATGCGGTCATAATCCGCGCTTCCCTTGTGCGGCGAGTCGCGTAGCACCATGCCGAAGGCGGCAACGGCGGCGGCGAACTTGAAGTCGCGCGAGGCGGCGGCGAATCCCCTTGCGCCGTCATGGACTGCAAACTCGGTCAGGACGCTCCTGTCCCCCTCCGGCGCCTTGCTCCGGATCTTCACCGTGGCGATCTCGGAACTGTCGGCTTGCGCCGAAGCCGCAGGCTTGGCCTGGTACTTGAGCGGATCGACCGGGCGCGTGTCGGCGGCGTCGTCCTCCGTCGCCAGCTCGTAGAACGCCGTCACCGCGTGCCCCGCGCCGACGACCCCCGCCTGCTTGGCGTCGTCGTTGAAATCCTCCTTAGCCATGATGCGGTTCTCGTAGCCGAGCAGCCGGTACGACTTGACCCGCGCCGGGTTGAACTCCACCTGGATCTTCACATCCTTGGCGATGGCGACCAGCGTGGCGTCCATCTGCTCCACCAAGACCTTGCGCGCCTCGTTGGCGGTGTCGATGTAGGCGTAGTTGCCGTGCCCCTTGTCGGCCAGCAGCTCCAGCGTCGGATCCTTGTAGTTGCCCATGCCGAAGCCGAGGGCGGTCAGGAAGACGTTCTTCTTCGCCTTCTCCTCGATCAGGCGCGTCAGGTCGCCTTTGCTGGTGACGCCGACGTTGAAGTCGCCGTCGGTCGCCAGGATCACCCGGTTGACGCCGCCTTTGATGAAATTCTCCTCGGCGACCTTGTATGCCAACTGGATGCCGGCGGCGCCAGCCGTGCTCCCGCCCGCCCTCATGTTGTCGATGGCGCGGCGGATGACGTCCTTCTGCTCGCCGCTGGTCGAAGGGAGCGCGAGGCCGCTGCTGCCGGCATAGACGACGATGGAGACGCGGTCGGACGCGGCCAGCCTGTCCACCAGCATCTTCATCGACTCTTTCACCAGCGGCAGCTTGTTGTAGTCGGTCATCGAACCGGACACGTCGACCAGGAACACCAGGTTGCTCTGCGGGCGCTTCCCCTTGGCGAGTTCACGCCCCTTCAACGCGACGCGGAGCAGCTTGTGCTTCGGGTTCCACGGCGCCTCGGCCATCTCCGCGTTCACCGCGAACGGCTTGCCGTCCGTCGGCGCCTTGTAGTCGTAGTCGAAGTAGTTGACCAGCTCCTCGATGCGGACGGAGTCCTTGGGCGGACGTCGGTTGCCTTCGAGGAAGCGCCGCACGTTGGAATAGGACGCCGTGTCCACGTCGATGGAGAAGGTCGAGAGCGGATTCTGCACGACGTCGAGGAACGGGTTGTCAACGACGGACGCATAGTCTTCGGTGTTGAACCGGCTCCTTTTTCCCGCTGGCGGTCGATTGCCGTTCCAATCGTCCGGACTCGGGAACGGATATCCGTCCGGTTGCGCCACGCTCCCCGACATGGTCGGGATGAGCTCCATTATGTCGTCGCGTGCCGCAGGTGCTGCGGCGGCGATGATGCTGTTCACCTTCTTCCCCGCGCGGATTTCCGCCTCCATCTGCGCGAGCCGGGCGATAGACTCCTGGGAGCGCAACATCGACAGCTCCCCCGGCGCCGGCGGCGGGATTTCCATGGGAATTGCCGTTGGCGCGACAAACGTTTGCATCGTCGCCTGATTGGCGACCTGTTCGTCAACCTGCGCCGTCGCTTGCTCGGCGATTCGTTGCTCGGCGACTGGTTCTTCAACTTGCGCCGTCAGCACGGGCGTCGCCAGGTCGTCCGGTTCATGACCGGCGTCTTCGACGAGCCCAGCCGTCTGCCCGTCGTGAACCGCCTCCGGCTGGAACTGTCTGAAGGTGAAAAACGCCAGCACCAGCACCGCCGCCGCGCCCACGGGCATCCAAGCCAGTTTGTTGCCAAAAAATCCTTCATGTCCGAACAGCTTGGCCAAGATTCCGCCGGAGGCGGCCTTGGCGGCGCGGGCTTCGATGTTACCGCGCTGCGCGGGGGTCAGCGCCCCGTCGGCCGAGGCGCCGAGCTCGGCATGGAGCTCGGCGGAGAGCCAGCCTGCGGTCTCGCGAACCTCCTCCACGAAAACGGCGAGTTCCGGCGCCTCGCCAATCGCGGCTTCCAGCTCCGCGCGTTCTTTTTCATCGGTGATTTCGCCGAGCGCGTAGGCGGTCAGGCGGGGATCATTCATGTCTATGTTCATTTCGTCCTCCTTTGCGCCTCGCGTTTTTGCGATTTTTCGCGGATGGTTTTAAGCCCGGTATGGATAAGAAAGCCGACGTTGCTCACCGAAAGCTTGGTGATCGCGCTGATCTCCTGGTAGCTGAGGTCGCCCGAGAATTTCAGCCGGATCACCTCCTGCTGGTTATGGGGAAGGGTTTGCAAGATACCCAGGACTCCCGAGTATCGCTCCTCCCGCTCCAGCGCCGACATGATTTCCGACCCGTTGCGGTCGGGCATGTTTAATTGCGCTTCGCCTAGTCCTGTCATGCGTCTCTCCTTTCTGAGGACATCCAGCGCACGGTTGCGGCACACGGAATAGAGCCACTGCGCCAGATGGTCGGAGAGTTCGGCACGGTCTTGCCGGCAGAGTTTGAGGAACACGTCCTGGACGACCTCGCGCGCCCGCTCGACATCCCCCGCCCTGCCGAGGATGTGGGCTGCGTAACGTATCAGCGGCTGTTCGTATTCCGCCAGCGCCGCCGTGATCCAGTCAGAGTCCATCATGCCCGTTCGACCTCCGTGTGTTTTCCGACTCTCTGATCGGCATAACGATCCGCCGCATGATTTCTTAGGAAAAAAATTCGCTTGGGCGCGAGGTCGTCGGCCTCGGCGAGCTCCGCGTGGCGAAGGTTCATCGCGACCCGCGGGTGCTCGCTCCTCGCAGCCAACTCCAGCCGGACGACGGCGCACACGATGACCATTGCAGGGTTGAGCGGCGGCGCCGGCTACGCCTACCAAGCCGTATCGAAGGATGCAAGGGGCAACACGACGCGCACGGAATACACGTGGACTCAGACTACTCGGACGACGGGTGCGGATGCGGGCGCAAAGACCTGCGGGGGATATGGTATCCTGACGACTGCCGCATGGGCTACGCGCGCGACCTCGCAGGCCGCGTCACGGCGGTGTCCGGCGCGGCGGAGGGGGGGGCGTTGCGGGGCAACAGGCTCCCGCGCGAGCCTGACGGCGGCGGCATGGGCTGGGAGCACAGCCACGGCGGCAAGCGCCGCGTGACGCGGCGGCGTCCGCCAGATGATATCGACGGCATGGCCATTCCCCCCGAAATCACCAAATCGACGAGGCGGCGATAGGACGATCGGCAATGCACATCGCCACCAACGAGCGGGGGACGCGGCCATGACCTACGAATACCAACTCAACGCATCCAAAGAGGATTTTTACAATATCACGGCGCAAGTCCGGGAAGCCATCGGCAAGAGCGGCGTGACCAGCGGCATCGCCGTGGTTTATTGCCCACACACCACGGCGGGCATAACAATCAACGAGAATGCCGACCCGGACGTGGTGCGGGATTTGATCTTTGCACTGGGCAAGGCGTTTCCCGACCGCCCGGAGTTCCGTCATGCGGAGGGCAATTCAGCGGCGCACCTGAAGGCGAGCTGCATCGGTTCGAGCGTGACCGTGGTGATCGAAAACGGCAAGCCTGTCCTCGGGACGTGGCAAGGCGTGTACTTCACGGAGTTCGACCCGCCGAGGAACAGGAAATTCCATGTCAAGGTGATGGGGGCGTGACGGCGGGGGCGGCGCTCCCGCCGTTCGCACCGGCCGGGCGGTTCGTGCAGGCGGGGGTTTGCGGCCCCAAGGAGGATCGCTTCGGGAACACGGGAGGATAAGGAAAGCGCGCACTTGATTCGCAGTGGATTTGCGGTAGATTATGGGAGTTTCTTTGGAAGGCGCGGGGCGGAGAGATGGGTGACACTGGACAGCGGGATTTTCTGACGTTGCGGGACTGGCCGACGGCCGACTTGCTGGAATTGCTGTTTTCCGCGCGCGCCCTCAAGGCGGCGCCCGGGGAGTACAGCCGCCGGCTGGACGGCAAGGCGCTGGCGCTGATCTTTGAAAAACCCTCGTTGCGCACGCGCGTCTCGTTCGAGGTGGGAGTCCGGCAACTGGGGGGCTTCGCCATACACCTGACCGCGCAGGAGATCAACCTCGGCAAGCGCGAGCCCATCCGGGACGTGGCGAAGAACCTGGAGCGCATGGTGCAGGGGATCATGATCCGCACCTTCGCCCACGCCGTCGTCGAGGAGCTGGCGCGCGAGGCCGCCATCCCGGTCATCAACGGCTTGACCGATTTCACACACCCCTGCCAGGCGATGGCGGACTACCTGACGATCCTGGAGACGAAAGGCGACCTGAACAACGTCAAGATCGCCTACATCGGCGACGGCAACAACGTCGCCCACTCGCTGATCTTCGGCGCGGCGCGATTCGGCGCGCACATAGCGGTCGCCACCCCCGAGGGTTACGAGCCCGACGCGGGCGTCGTCGCCTGGGCGCGGGAGCACGCCGACGCCTCCGGCGGGAGGATCGAGGTCGTGCGCGACCCGCTGCAGGCCGCCGAGGCCGCCGACGTGCTCTACACCGACGTCTGGACCAGCATGGGGCAGGAGGCGGAGAACGAGAAACGCCAGAGGGATTTCGCAGGCTACCAGATCGACGACGGGGTGACGGCGCGGGCGAAGGACGACTACGTCTTCATGCACTGCCTGCCCGCGCACCGCGGCGAGGAGGTCTCCGCCGGCGTCATCGACTCCCCCCACTCGGTCGTGTTCCAGCAAGCGGAGAACCGCCTCCACGCGCAGAAGGCCGTGCTGGTCGCCCTCATGGGCTGAAACCGGCGCGTCCGCCGACCCCGGCGGGCTTCCCTGCAACATCCACGCATGATTTGAAACGACCCCGGCGGGCGGCGTCCCCATTCCATCCATAGGCCTTCCATGGCCCCCCTTGGCCCCCCCCCTTGCATCCCCCGCCTGCGCCGAAAGCGAAACCGACGACGGCTACAGCGTTTTTTGCCGCGTTTCGCCCGAAAAAAATTACGGTGCGGGGGCGCGGCGACGATATGTAGACCCGGACAAACCTGAGCCGCCAGGCGGGAGATGGGGATGAGCGAAGTCTTCAACGAGTTAGACGAGATACTGGTCGATTTCATCCAGGAAAACCGTGAGATGATCGAACAGCTCGAACCGACCATCATCGAGTTGGGGCAGCACTGCCACGACGCCGACTGCTGGGCGACGCTCGGTTGCGAGAACACCGGCTGCCCGCGCCACGGCAACAGGATCGACTACCCGTGCTGGCTGCACAAGGGGTACGTCGGCGGTGGCGACCAGACCTGCCCCTATGCGAGCTCGGAGGCGGGGTGCAAGCAGTGCCGGGTGTTCGCGCAGATCAACGGCGACGGCGAGACCATGAACGCCATCTTCCGGCTCTTCCACTCCATGAAGGGGAGCGCGGGCTTCCTCGGGCTCAACAACATCGTCGCCTCCGCCCACGCGGCGGAAAGCCTGCTCGACCGCATCCGTTCGGGCAAGGTGAAGATGCAGCCCGGACACGTGGATCTGCTCTGCCAGACCTGCGATTTCGCAAAGGAGTCCCTCGACAGGCTGGAGCATGACGGCAACGACGAGGCCATGCAGGAGAAGTCCGCGCAGATGAAGCAACTCCTGGAGGCGGCCATCGCCGCCGCAGAGAAGGCTGCGGAAAGCTGCGACGCGGCGGCCGCCGAACCCGCCCCCGGCGCGGCGACGCCGGCGGACGGCGCAGGGGGGGACGGGGGGCGAGATGTGGCGGACGACCCCGCCGACCTCATCCCGCCCGAGATGCTCGGCGCCTTCGTCCAAGAGTCCGACGACCTGTTGCACGCCATCGAACAGGGGTTGCTGCTCTGGTCTGAAAGCCCGGAGAACATCGACCTGGTCTCGGACGTGTTCCGCAACGTCCACAGCTTCAAAGGCAACTGCGGTTTCTTCGGGTACAAGGATCCGGAGCGGCTCGCGCATAACATGGAGAGCTTGCTGGACGAGGTGCGGGAGGGGGTGCCGACCAACATCGACAACCCCGCCGAGTTCCTCCTCGGCTACATCGACGCCTTGAAAAACTCCATCGCCGACATCGGGCGCGGGGGCGCAGGGCAGATCGCCGACATCGACCAGTTCGTCGACGCCATCAAGAACCTGACCGTGCCCCGCGTCGGGGAGATACTGGTGCGCCAGGGGCTGGTCGAGAAGGAGGCCGTGGACGAGGCGCTCTCCAAGCAGCCCGGCCCCATCGGCGAACGGCTCGTGGAGATGGGGAAGGTCACGCCGGAGCAGGTCGAGGCCGCCCTGCACGAGCAGGAGGAGCGGAAGAACACCCCCCCCATCCTCCCGCCGTCTTCGGGGGGCGCGAAGCCCGCCCAGCTCAAGCGCCAGGACATCCGCGTGGACCTCGGCAAGCTCGACGACCTGATCAACGTCATCGGCGAGCTGGTCATCGCCGAGAACATGCTGGTCAACAACCCCGACCTGGCGGGTCTGCACCTGGAGAACTTCAACAAGGCGGCGCAGCAGATGGAGAAGCTCATCCGGGAGTTGCAGGAGATGGCGATGACCATCCGCATGATCCCGGTATCCGGCCTGTTCAAAAAGATGATCCGCCTGGTCCACGACCTCTCGGTCAAGTCGGGCAAGAAGGTGGACCTGCAACTGTCGGGCGAGGAGACGGAGGTGGACAAGACCGTGGTCGAGACCATCACCGACCCCTTGGTGCACCTGTTGCGCAACTCCCTCGACCACGGCCTGGAGACCCCGGACGAGCGGGTCAAGTCGGGCAAGCCCGAGACGGGCGTGGTCAGGCTCTCGGCGCGCCACGAGGAGGGCGAGATCTGGATCACCGTCGAGGACGACGGGCGGGGGCTGGACAAGGAGAAGATATTGGAGAAGGCGCGCGGCAAGGGGCTCGTCCAAGGCGACGGCGCCGACCTGTCGGAGAAGGCCGTGTTCGGGCTGATCTTCCAGCCCGGCTTCTCCACCGCCGAGAAGGTCACCGACATCTCCGGGCGCGGCGTCGGCATGGACGTCGTGAAGCAGAACTTGGAGAAGATCAAGGGGAAGATCGACATCCAGAGCAAGCCGGGCAAGGGCACGCAGATGAAGCTGCGCATCCCGCTGACGCTCGCCATCATCGACGGCATGCTCATACGGGTGGGCAAGACCAAGTGCATCGCGCCGTTGATCGCCATCCGGGAGATCATACGCCCCACGGCGGGCGACATCACCGTGATGCCCGACGGGCGGCGGATGGCGCAGATACGGGACAAGTTCTTCCCCATCCGGCGGCTCGCCGACCTGCTCCAGGAACAGGACGACTTCGAGCAGGTCGAAGATGGCGTCCTGGTCGTGATGGAGGACCAGGGGGTCAGCTTCTGCCTCCAGGTGGACGAGATCCTGGGGCAGCAGCAGACCGTCATCAAGGGGTTGTCCGACTACATCGGCAACATACGGGGCATCTCCGGCTGCACCATCCTGGGCAACGGCGAGGTCTGCCTGATCCTGGACATCGGTTCGCTGGTGGAGCTGGAGTACGAGCGGGAGTTGCAGGCGGCGGGCGTGTGACGGGGCGTCGCGACCGGTGCGGCGAACCGGGGGCCGGGAAGGGGCGATAGGGATGGGATGCCGCAGACGGGGCGCCGTGGCGGCAGGCGTGACGCGGTCGCGTCACACAGGGTATGGATACTTGCCACGGGCGGCGTGCCACGGGCCGAAAAAAAACAGGATGGGGAAAATGGGAAGTGCGCTGGCAGAGAAAACGGTCGATGAGGATGTCATGGGCGTCGAGGAGGACACGCTGAAAGGGCGGTTCCTCACCTTTCGCCTGGCGAACGAGGACTACGGCTTCGAGATCCGCTACGTCACGGAGATCATCGGCATCCAGAAGATAACCGACGTCCCCGACCTGCCCCGCTTCGTCAAAGGGGTCATCAACCTGCGCGGCAAGGTCATCCCGGTGATGGACGTGCGCATCCGTTTCAACCTCCCGGAGCGGGAGTACGACGAGCGCACATGCATCGTGGTGGTCAACGTCGAGGACAAGGCCGTGGGGCTGGTGGTGGACAAGGTCAACGAGGTGGCGTCCATCCCCGAAGACCAGATCGAGCCCGCGCCCCACACGGGCAAGGGCGGCCCCAGCTACATACAGGGCATCGGCAAGGCGGGGGGCGAGGTCAAGATACTCCTCGACGTCCGGCGGCTGCTGTACGAGGATGCCGCGGAACACGCGCAGGCCGCGGACTGAGGGGCGCGCGTAAGGCCGCGGGGCGTCGAGCCCACGCCGTCGCGTCGGCGCGGCGGGCGGCGGGCCTTGCAGACGGGTTTTGGAATTACTTTGCGTTGTGGAGGGGAGTGCTATGAAGTGGTTTAGAGATCTCAAGATCGGAATGAAGTTGCTGAGCAGCTTCGCCGTCGTGTTGCTGTTGACGGGGGTCCTGGCCTTTATGAGCTACAGGGGGCTGGGCATCATAAAGACGTTGTGCGACACGGCCATCCACCACCGGCTCCCCGTCACGAACGGCATCCTGAGCGCAGACCGCGACCTCCAACAGGCCCGCGTGGCGCTCCGGACGATGACCTTCACCGAGCCGGGCACGGAGAAGTTCGACAAGCTGAACAAGGAGTATGAAGAGAACGTGGCGCAGGCGAAAGAGAGCTGGGCGAAGGCGGTCGCGACATTCGTAAGCGACGAGTCCAGGGCCATCGACCCGGTGTTCCAAACCCATCTGAACGCCTGGGTGGAGAGTTCCAGGAAGCGCATCGACGCCCTCCGCAACTCGGATCGCTCCGCCGCCTTGAAGATGCTGGACGAGGGCACCGGCGCGGACAGGTTCGAATCCATGCGCGAGGACATGGCGAAGATCCAGGCGATCAACGACAAGCTCGTCTCCGACCTGGAGACGGAGGAGGCGTCCACGTACAACTTCGTCCTCTTGATGATCTCGCTGACTTTCGGCGCCGTCTTCGTCGCCGCCATCGTCCTGGGTTTCTTCCTGGAGCGGAGCATCACGGTCCCGATCAAAAAAGTCCTGGGGATGGCGACGGAGATCGTCAAGGGCGATTTCAGCGTGCGCATCACCGAAGACCGCAAGGACGAGCTCGGCGTGCTCATCCAGAACTTCGACAGCATCGCGGAGACGCTCGGGGCGGCGGCGGGCGTTGCGGAGGAGATCGCCAAGGGGAACCTGGACGTGGACGTCCCGGTGCGCTCGGAGAAAGACCAGTTCGGCCGCGCCCTCAAGTCCATGACCGAGACGCTCAACGGCATCCTCGAACAGGTGCAGACCGCGGGCAACCAGATCGCCGGAGGCTCCACGCAGGTCTCCGACTCCAGCCAGTCGCTCTCGCAAGGCGCCACCGAGCAGGCCAGCTCCCTGGAGCAGATCACCAGCTCCATGACGGAGATCAGCGCCCAGACCAAGCAAAACGCCGAGAACGCGGCGCAGGCCAACCAGCTCTCCACCCAGGCCCGGAGCGCGGCGGAGAAAGGGAACGAGCAGATGAAGGAGATGATGGCCGCCATGGACGACATCAACGCCTCCGGCCAGAACATCTCCAAGATCATCAAGGTGATCGACGAGATCGCCTTCCAGACCAACCTCCTGGCGTTGAACGCGGCGGTGGAGGCGGCCCGCGCGGGGCAGCACGGCAAGGGCTTCGCCGTGGTGGCGGAGGAGGTGCGCAACCTCGCCGCCCGCAGCGCCCAGGCGGCGCGTGAGACCGCCGACCTGATCGAAGGCTCGGTCGGCAAGGCCGAGCACGGCGTGGACATCGCCAAGCGCACGGCTGCGGCCCTGTCCGAGATCGTCACCGGCATCACCAAGACCACGGATCTGGTGGCGGAGATCGCCGCCGCCTCCAACGAGCAGTCGCAGGGCATCGGCCAGATCAACCAGGGGTTGAGCCAGATCGAGAGCGTCACCCAGCAGAACACCGCCAACGCCGAGGAGAGCGCGGCGGCGAGCGAAGAGCTGGCGAGCCAGGCGCAGCATCTGCGCAAGCTCCTCAACCGGTTCAAGCTCCGCAACCAGGGGCAGCCCCATCAGGGCGAAGGCGACAGGGGGGTCGCCGAACCGCCCGCCAAACGCCCCGGCAAGCGCGGGGACGAGCGCAACTGGCCGAAGACGGCGGAGGATTTCGCCGACGAGTTCCCGCCCCACCTGGCGGCGCGGGAGGTGCAGAAGCAGACGAAGGCGTCCGACGATTTCATCGCGCTGGATGACAGCGAGTTCGGACGCTATTAGTTTGAAAATGGAAGGCGTGCGGAGATGACGGGTCCGGCCATGGAAGCCAACCTCAACAACCATTACCTGATGGACATCAGCGGTGCGGAGTTCGACCTCTTCCGCACCTACATCCACCGGCGGTTCGGCATCCACTTGACGGACAAGAAACGCTCCCTGCTGGTCTCGCGGCTGCAGAAGATCATCCGCGACTCCGGCTTCGGCTCCTTCCAGAACTACTACGACCATCTGACGAAGAGCAGCGACCGGCGGCAGGTGCAGGAGCTGGTCAACCGCATCTCGACCAACCACACCTTCTTCAACCGCGAGAACGACCACTTCGAGTATTTCTCCAAAGTGGCGTTGCCTGCGATCACGGCGTCGTTGCGCGCCAAGGGCGAGAACGACCTGCGCGTCTGGTGCGCGGGCTGCTCCACGGGCGAGGAGGCGTACATGCTGCTGATGCTCATGGCGGAGTTCTTCGGCGCCGGCGCCAGCGACTGGAAGGCGGGGATCTTGGCGACCGACATCTCGGAGCAGGTGCTGGATGTCGCCAAGGAGGGGGTCTACAGCGAGGACAAGATCGCGTCGTTGCCGCCGCGCTTGCGCGAAAAATACACGTCGCGCCTCGGCGACGGCAGCTACAGGATCGCAGACCGTCTGCGCCGGGACGCGACGTTCCGGCGCTTCAACCTGATGAACAGATCCTACCCGTTCCGGAAGCCGTTCCACGTCATCTTCTGCCGCAACGTCATGATCTATTTCGACGAGAACGACAAGCAGAAGGTGGTCAACCGCTTCTACGAGGTGACCGAGCCGGGCGGATACCTGTTCATCGGCCATTCGGAGACCTTGGGGAGGAAGCAGCAGGCGTACAGGTACATCCAGCCTGCGTTGTATCAGAAGGCGGTGGTTTCAGATGCAAGGTAAGATTCGCGTCCTGGTCGTCGACGACTCCGCGCTGGTGCGGCAGATACTCTCGCGGGGGTTGGGCATGGACCCCGACATCGTGGTGGTCGGCACGGCGAACGACCCGTACATGGCGCGGGACAAGATCATGGAGTTGCGGCCCGACGTCCTGACGCTGGACGTGGAGATGCCCAAGATGGACGGCGTCCAGTTCCTGCGGCGGCTGATGCCGCAGCACCCCCTGCCGGTCGTCATGGTCAGCTCGCTGACCCAGAGGGGCGGCCAGATCACGCTGGACGCCCTGGACGCGGGCGCGGTCGATTTCGTCACCAAGCCGACCGCCAACATGGCCGCCGGTTTACAGGGCATGATCGCCACCTTGTGCGAGAAGGTCAAGATCGCGGCGCGCGCCAACGTCTCCCATTGGAAGAAAGACCGGCAGGCGGTCGCGAGGAACGTCACCGCCGAGCAGAAGACCTGGCTGGCGGGCTCGACCGACAAGGTCATCGCCATCGGCGCCTCCACCGGCGGCACCGAGGCGCTCAGGGCGCTGCTCACCCGCTTCCCCGCCGACATGCCGGGGGTGGTGGTGGTGCAACACATGCCGGCGGGGTTCACCAAGATGTTCGCCGACCGCCTGGACGATCTGTGCGCGATGAAGGTCAAGGAGGCGGTGAGCGGCGACCGGGTGCGTTCCGGCCATGTCCTGATCGCCCCCGGCGGGAAGCAGCTCAAGGTCATCCGCAGCGGCGGGACTTACCAGGTGGCGTGCCACGAGGGGCCGAAAGTCAGCGGCCATTGCCCCTCGGTGGACGTGATGATGGACTCGGTCGCCCACGAGGTGGGCCCCAACGCCGTCGGCGTGATGCTCACGGGCATGGGGTCGGACGGCGCCGAGGGGATGTTGCGGATGCGCCAGGCGGGGGGGCGCAACATCGCCCAGGACGAGGAGAGCTGCGTCGTCTTCGGCATGCCCAAGGTGGCATTTGAAAAAGGGGGGGCGGAAAGGCTCGTCCCCCTGGACAAGATGCCGGTGGAGATCATCTGCCTGTTGAAAGAGATGTCCAGATGAGCGAGCTCGTCCTTGGGGTCGGGGATTTCGGGGTGTCCAGGGACGCCGCGTCATCCATCAAGACGTACGCGCTAGGCTCCTGCGTCGCCGTCATCATGCACTGTCCCGCCCTGCCTGCGGCGGGGATGATCCACATCGCGCTGCCCGACTCCGCCGTGAACCCCGAGCGCGCCCTCGAGAAACCGGGCTTTTTCGCCGACACGGGGTTGCCGCGCCTTTTCCAGGCCATGTCCGGGATCGGTTTCCGCGCCAAGGGGCTGGGCGTGTCCGTGAAGCTGGCGGGCGGCGCCGTCATCATGGACAAGAACGACGTCTTCAACATCGGCAAGCGCAACGTGCAGGCCGTGCGGAGCATCCTCTGGGCCCAGGGGCTGTCCATCGCGTCGGAGGACGTCGGAGGCACGATTAGCCGCACGGTATCCATCGACGTGGGCAGCGGCGAAGTGCTAATCTATTCCGCAGGCAAAGGCCATTGGCGTCTGTGATGTCTTCCCGCACCGGCGGTTTCCCCGGCGCCTTCCGACGGCGGCGGCTGCGCAGGCACCGCCCGTCACGGTCTTGCCGCGCCCCGGACGAACGAGAGGAACGACCATGAAAAGCGCATCGGCTGTCAGCTTCGAACTGGACGACACGGCGGGGCTCGCCCGCGAACTCGCCGAGTCGGTCAAAGGGAAGATCGCCTTCCAGAAGAACTCCATCGGCCTGCTCCTGTGCGACGCCGACACCGACGGCGCGGCGTTGACCGGCGAATTGAAAGGCATCCTGGGCTTCGAGGTCGCGGGCATGACCACGCTCGCCGCCCTCGACTCCGGCGGGCGGCAGGACGGCGGCGCGGTGTTGACCGTCCTGACTGCGGACGACTGCGAGTTCCCCGTCGCCGTCTCCGAACCGCTCGACGCGGGCAATTGCGAGGAGCGCATCGCCGGCGCCTGCGGCAGGATCGTCGCGGAGGGCGCGCCTCCCGGCGTCCTGCTGGCGTTTTGCCCCTCCGGGCTGGACTTCTCCGGCGACCAGTACCCCGACGTGATCTCGCGCGTCGCCCCCGGCGTGCCGGTCATCGGCGGCATGTCCTCCAACGATTACGACCACAAGCATCCGCGCGTGTTCTTCTCCGGCGGGGAGTACAGGGACCGCCTGGTCCTTTGCGGCATCCGGGGCGACGTCCACCCGGTGTTTTCGCTGCGCCACGCCACATCGCGCTTCGCCGAGAGGATCCGCCGCGTCACCGCCGCGGAGAAGAACGTCGTCCGCATGGTGGGCGACGAAACCTTCGTCCGATACCTGGAGGGCTTCGGCTTCAAGACCGACGTGGACGACCCGCTGCTGGCGTTCGCCTCGTACCCCATGATGCTGACGCGCGAGGGCGAGGACGAGACCCCGCTGATGCGCCACATCTCGAAGCTCGACCTCGCGGACGGTTCCGGCACGTGCGTTGGCGACGTGCCGGTCGGGACGCTTGCCAACATCTGCCTGATCAAGAAGGAGGACATCATGGCGGCATGCCGCGAGTCGATGCGGGTGTTGCTGGATGCCGGGGAGGCGCATCCAGGCTACTCCTACTCGACCGCCATGTGCATCTCCTGCGGCGGACGGGCGATGATCCTCGGTTCGGACGGCGACGCCGAGGGGCGCATCCTCTCGGAGATGCTTCCGCCGGGGTTGACCCTGTTCGGCGCCTACTGCCTGGGGGAGATATGCCCCGCCCGCTACAAGGACGGGCAGGTCTCCAACCGCTTCCACAACTGTTCGATCACCTTTTGCATGTTCTGACCGGGACGGCACATGTCGGACGACGTCACATCCCTGAAAAAGGAATACAACCGGCTGGCGCGGCAGCATAAGAAGCTGGACAGGGATCACCGCGCCCTGTCGCTCATGTACGAGCAGTCCGAGCGGCTCCGCAGCTTCAACGAAGCCGCCAAGGAGCAGTCCAACTTCTACAACCGCCTCCTGCTGAAGAACACGTCGGGCATGATGTTCATGTTGGACGCGGGGCTCCGCTTCGTCCTGGGGACCGACAGGGTCGTCTGCCTGCTCGGGTGCGCCGAGATGCGGGAGATGGTCGATGTGCCGTTCCAAGACCTGTTCGCCGCGCGCACCGACGGGCGCTGGATACGGGAGACGGAGGCGAGGTGCCGCGAGGTCATGGCCGGCGGACGCGACCTGCACTACCGGGAGCGGATAGCCTTCCGGGGCGAGGACGCGGTGTTCCAGGTCACCATCAGCCCCGCGACGGAGGACGACGGGCGGTGCCAGGGCGTCGTGGTGGTGTTGAACGACATATCGGAGCTGGTGCGCGCCCGCGAGGAGGCCGAGCAGGCGAGCGTGGCCAAGAGCGTGTTCCTCGCCAACATGAGCCACGAGATACGCACCCCCATCAACGCCATCATCGGCATGACCGCCATCGCCAAGACCTCCCAGGAGGCGGAGAAGAAGGACTACTGCCTCGACAAGATCGAGAACGCCTCGGCGCATCTGCTGGGGGTCATCAACGACATCCTGGACATATCGAAGATCGAGGCCAACAAGCTCGAACTCTCCGCCGTCGATTTCGATTTCGGGAAGATGCTGCGCAAGGTGGTCGCCGTAGTCCAGTTCCGCATGGACGAGAAGGGGCATCGGTTCTCGCTCCACATAGACGAACGCATCCCCCGCCGCCTGAGAGGCGACGACCAGCGCCTCTCCCAGGTCGTCGCCAACCTCTTGTCCAACGCGGTCAAGTTCACGCCGGAAGGGGGCGAGATCGGCCTCCGGGCGCAACTCGACGAGGACGACGGGCGCCGCTGCTCCCTGCGCATCGCGGTGACGGACACCGGCATCGGCATCGCCCCGGAGCAGCAACGCAACCTCTTCTCATCCTTCACGCAGGCCGACAGCGGCACCTCTCGCAAGTTCGGCGGCACGGGGCTGGGCCTGGCCATCTCCAAGCGCATCGTGGAGCTGATGGGCGGGACCATCCGCCTGGAATCGACGCCCGGCCGGGGGGCGTCGTTCGCCTTCACCGTCGTGATGGAGCGCGCGGACGACAGCGACGACAGCGACGGTCGGGACGGGGATCCGGCGCAAGGGATGCCGGCGGAGGCGGGCGCGCACGTCGCCGCAGGCGCGGACGGGGGGGGCGACGACTTCTCGGGGTTCACCGTGCTGCTGGCCGAGGATGTGGAGATCAACCGCGAGAT
Source organism: Acidobacteriota bacterium (assembly GCA_031271905.1). Classification (GTDB taxonomy): domain Bacteria; phylum Acidobacteriota; class UBA6911; order UBA6911; family UBA6911; genus UBA6911. The sequence goes on along the minus strand of JAISUT010000056.1, from coordinate 40,521 downwards.
CGTCATCACCGTCCTTGAGCCGACGGGCCTGGGCATCGACTGCGCGGAGAACGGCCTTGTGGCGCTGCGCAAGTTCGCCGCGAACCCCGCGCGCTACGACATGATCTTCATGGACGTGCAGATGCCGGAGATGGACGGCTACGCGGCCACGGAACGCATCCGGGCGCTGGATGCGCCCAAGGCGAAGACCGTCCCCATCGTCGCCATGACCGCCAACGTATTCAAGGACGACATCGAGAACTGCCTTCGCGCAGGCATGAACGACCACATCGGCAAGCCCGTGGACTTCGGCGAGATCAAGGTGCGGTTGCGGAAATACCTGACCAGGGAGGCGCCCGTCGGGGAGTGACCGGGTGACGGGAGGGGACCCGCCCCGGCGTCATGCGTCGGCGCACGCCGGGGTTTCGACGCGGCGCGACATGGCGCGACCGAACGCACAGGGGGCGCGGCGAACCACGCCCCCTGTCTTTCAACGTCGGCGTCACGCGCCGCGCCCGCCGGGCCATGCGGTCGGCGGCGGCGTAACGCCGTCATGCCGCATGGCGAGGCGGGACGGGGGGGAACCGCGACTACCGCCAGTTGTCGATCTGCACGCTCTGCAAATAGCGCATGCCGCCGATGCTGTAGTAGTTGTTGTTCGTCCCGCCGGTCACGAGGATCGCCGTGTTGGACATCGCCGGCATCTTGGGCATCGGCCCCTTCGCCGCCGCGCCGTCGCCCTTGGGCGCGGGGTCTTTCGGCGCGCCGCCCGCATTCGGCTTCGCCCCCGGAGGCATCCCTGGGAACTGCATCGGCGGGGAGAGGTACTGCTCGAACTTCTCCACCGTGTCGTAGCCCGCGTTCTTGACGAAGTTGGCGATGGGCGGGCTCAACATGGCGCACGCCCCGAACAGCATCCCCTGCTGGTCGAAGATGTCCTTGATGATCTTGGGGTAGTCCATCTCCTTGCCCCAGGACGCCGCCCTCCAGTTCGCCGCCGAGAGGACGCCCCAGCCCTCGAACAGGCTGACGACGTTCTCGTTCTTCTTGAAGCCCTTGCGCACCGAGAAGGGTTGCCACGGGGATTCCTCCTCGTTCTCGCCGATCACGATGTTGATCAGGTTCATCGGGTTGCCGACCACGCCCATGTAGGTCGTGCCGACCTTGCCGCAGTTGCCGAGGTTGATCGATATCAACGTCCAGGCGCGTCCGATGGTCGTGTTGGCGTGCGAGTAGGGCCCCATCGCGCCGACCTTGTAGTTGATGCCGATCTCATCGCGGATGGCGCCGTTGACGACCAGCGCCGCCACGAACGAGTTGTCCGAGACCGACATCGACTCCTTGCCCGTCGCCGCCACCGCCAGCAGCAGCGGGAAGTATTCCGGCTTGGCGCCCGCCATCACGGCGTTGACCGCGACGTCCTTGACCGTGTAGGTCCAGTATTCGAAATAAGTCCCGGTGTTGGTGGGCGACATCTTGCCGACGATCTCGTCCGGCTCGTGGCTGGTCCCCTTGAGCATCTCATCGACCCGCTCCGGGGTCGGCAGCACGATGGGGAGGAAGTCGGTCCAGCGTTTCTCCTCGAACATCTTGCGCAGGTTCTCCTCCGTGTCGGTGAAGGTCGCCGGCCCCTTGTCGCGGACGATCTCGCCGGAGCGCTTCTCCTCGGCGGTCAAGGGCTTGGTGAACTTCTCCACGATCTCCTGCATCACCGGCTGGTTCGTGATCGGGTTCCTGCCGCCGATGACGTCGCGGCGCAGTTCTTCGCGCGTCTTCGCCCAGACCGGGCCGCGTATCCACTGGGTGCGCAAGCCGGGCAGGCCTTCGTTGAGGGCTTTTTCGGTTTCCTGCTGGTAGAAGTCGGAGATGACGATGGGGACGGAAGGGATGCCCATCGTGGTCTCGAAGGTGATGGAGTGCCCGACAACTGCCGGGGCACACTGGCTTCAATGGCCCAAGGCGATGATTATGCCGTCGGCTTTTTCCTTCATTTCCGCCCACAGGGCGGGGTCTTCGGCGTCGAAGCCGCCGCCGCCTTTGCGTTTGAAGATGGTCGTGGTCTTGGGATGGTTGGCTTTGAACCAATCCTGGATCTCGTACAGGAGGTTGTCGCCTCCGATGAAGCCGTCATCGACCAGGTAGATGGTCTTGCCGTCGAGGGTGTCCAGGCGTGGCGCCATGGTTTTCAGTTTGATGGGCGGGGGTGTGCCCAACGGGTTGAGCACCGTGATCTTCTCCGCCGACGCCTTGCCCTGTGCGATCGCCTCGCTGTTCCGGGTCGAATATGTGCAAAACAGGGCGAGGCACAGCGCCGCGATCACGATCATCACGGAATTGCGCCGTTTCATAAAGTTGTCCTCCAATCTTGGCTCATGTCGTTGAAACCTCCGCCCCACCGCCCGGACGGGCCGGGCGAAACCTGCGACGGATTCCGTTCACTCTAAGGGCTCCGGGACGGCAAAGTCAAGGGGGATGGCACCGACGTCCCGGGCCGACGTCCCGCCCGCATCGCCGCCCGCGCCGGACGCCAGCGCATCGAGCCCGTCCTCGTCCAGCACCGCCACGCCCAGGCGCCGCGCCTTGTCCAGCTTGCCCCCCGGCTCTGCGCCGGCGACCACGAAATCGGTCTTCTTCGACACGCTCGAAGACGTCTTGCCGCCCAAGGAGCGGATGAACGCCTCCATCTCCTGGCGGCTGCGGTTTTTCATCGTCCCCGTGACCACGAAGGTCTTGCCCTCGAAACCGGGGCGGGGGGCGGGCTTCTGCGCGCGCCGCCCTTCGGTCAGGCGCACGCCGTGACGCTCGAACGCCTCCACGGTCGCCCGCCCTGCGTCGCTCTGGAAGAACGAGTGTACGCTTTCGGCAACGACCGGGCCGACGCCCTCGACCTCGGCGAGGCGTTCGCGCGACGCCGCCATCAGCTCGCGGACGCCGCCGAACTCCTCCGCCAGGAGGCGCGCCGTCCCCTCGCCGACGTGCCGGACGCCCAGCGCCGTGAGCACGCGCGCCAGGCCCCGCCCCTTGGCGGCGGCGATGCCGCCCAGTATACGCTGCGCCGACCTCTCCCCCATCCGCTCCAAGCCTTTGAGCTGGTCGGCCGTGAGGGCGAAGATGTCCGCCAGCTCGCGCACCAGCCCCGCGTCCACGAGCTGCTCGACCAGCGCTCCGCCCATCCCGTCGATGTCCAGGGCCGTGCGGGATGCGAAAAAGCCGAGCCGCTCCTTGAGCTGCGCCGGGCACGAGGGGTTCAGGCAGCGGATGTAGATGCCCCCCTCGTCGCGCCCCACATCGCCCTCGCAGACCGGGCACTTCGTCGGGAAGGCGTAGGGGGGCGTGCCGTCCGCGCGCTTCTCCAGCTCGACGCGCACGACGTGGGGGATGATCTTGCCCGCCTTCTCGACGACGACGTGGTCGCCGACGCGGATGTCCTTGCGCGCGATCTCGTCGGCGTTGTGCAGGCTGGCGCGCGAGACCTTGGTGCCGGCGATCTCGACGGTGGCGAGCTCCGCCACGGGGGTCAGCACCCCCGTCTTTCCGACCTGGACGCTGACGCCTTCGAGCCGCGTCTCCGCCTGCCACAGCTCCACCTTGTAGGCGATCACCCAGCGGGGGGACTTCGAGGTCGCCCCCAGGCGGCGGCGCTGGGAGAAGTCGTCCACCTTGATCACCATGCCGTCGGTCTCGTAGTCGAGCGTCTCGCGCTCGACCAACGCCCGGGCGCAGTGCTCCAGCACCTCGTCGATGGAGCGGAGCGGCCCGCTGTGCGGCACCGTCTCGATGCCATACCCGCGCGCCTTGGCGAAGAACGCGGAGTGCGAGCCGGCGTCCCACCCCTCGGCGCGCCCTTCGCTGTGGGCGAAGAAGCGGAGGTTGCGCCGCGAACACTCGCGCGGGTCGAGGAGCTTGAGGCTGCCGGCGGCGGCGTTGCGGGGGTTGGCGAAAAGGCGCTCGCCGCGCTCGGACTGCTCCTTGTTCAGCCGCGACAGGTCTGTATGCGTCATGTACACCTCTCCGCGTATTTCCAACACGTCGGGCACGTCGGGGAACAAGCCGCCGGAGGGGGCGGTGCGCAACTGGAGCGGGATGTCGCGCACGGTGCGCAGGTTGTGCGTGATGTCGTCTCCGCGCAGGCCGTCCCCGCGCGTCAGGCCGAGCGTGAACACGCCTCGCTCGTAGACCAGCGCGGCGGACACGCCGTCGATCTTGTGTTCCACGACGTAGCGCGGCTCGTCCCCTTCGAGCAGCCTGCGGACGCGCTGGTCGAACTCGCGAAGCTCGGCGTCGTTGTAGGTGTTCTCGATGGAGAGCATGGGCACGGCGTGCTCCACTTGGCGAAAGCCCGCGATGGGCGCGCCGCCGACCCGTTGCGTGGGGCTGGTGGGCGAGGCGAGTTCCGGGTGCTCCGCCTCGACGCCCTTCAGCTCCTCCAGCAACCGGTCGAACTCCAGGTCGGTCAGTTCGGGATCCGCCTCGACGTAATACCGGTGGTTGTGGTATTCGACCAGGCGGCGCAACTCTTGCAGGCGTTCTTTCACGGATTCGGTCATGCTGCCCCCCGTCATGCTATCCCCCGAGGCGTGGCGGGCGGCTTTACGGCAGCCGCGACGATGCAGCCGTCCCCATCGCCATCGCCTGAGGCGGGTCGGCGGCCCGCTTGGAAAACTCGCCGCCGGACCCGACCGGGAATTTTACACGATCCGGCTCTTGAGAGTTGCGCCGGAAAGCGGTAGTTTTTCTAGCAGTCGCGGGCCGGAGCCGCATGGCCGGGCGAACGGCTGCGGAGGTGGGTGCTGTTAACGAAGGACGTGAACCGGAAGTCGGGAAGAAGCATGGTGAACGCGATTGAGGTGATGATCGGCAGCGCGCTGGACAATCTCGACCTGGTTCAGGCGCTGACGGACAGCGTCACCGCCTTCATGAAGTTCGACGAAGACGCGGCGCACTGGGTCGGCATGTCGGTGCGCGAGTCGGTCACCAACGCCATCCAGCACGGCAACAAGCTGGACTTGGACAAAAAGGTCGAGATCAGTTACGGGATGGAGCCGGAGCGGTTGACGGTCACCGTCCGGGATCAGGGGGGCGGCTTCCAGGCGGACGCGATACCGAACCCGCTGGAGGGGGACAACCTCCTGAAGCCGAGCGGTCGCGGGATTTTTTATATGCGCACTTTCATGGACGAAGTCGACTTCCGACCCCTCGCCACAGGGGGGACGGAAGTCCATATGGTCAAGATGCTCAAGAGAGGGACTTCTGGGAGCCTCTAAAAACCTCGCAGGCAAGGCGTCGCCGCAGGTCGAAAAACGGAGTTTACCGAGGTAAATGAGCGTTTTCGACCAAGGCGCGACGCAGCGTCCGGGGTTTTCCGAGGTTCCCTTTCTAATTAATCGAAGGGCGCCCTTGGTGAAAGCCCGCAGACAAGGCGCGACGCAGTATCCGGTTTTTTGCAGGCGCCCAAACAAAGGGGGGATTGTTATGGAGATAAAGAAACGCGAGGTCGGTGACATTCGGATATTGGATTGCAGCGGCAAGATCACCCTGGGCGAGGGGACGATGACGGTGCGCAACACGGTGCGCGACATCCTGAACGCGGGGGGGAAGAAGATCATCCTCAACCTGGGGGATGTGAATTACGTCGATAGCTCCGGCATCGGCGAGCTGGTCAGCACCTACACCACGGTGACCAACGGCGGCGGGCAGCTCAAGCTGTTGCATCTGACCAAGAAGATCCAAGAGCTGCTGGCGATCACGAAACTCCTGACCGTCTTCCAAGTGTTCGAGGACGAGCAGGCCGCCATCGCCAGCTTCGGCTAGCCCCATCTCCGAGGCAAGCCGCCGCCGGTCGCGCCGTCACGTGGTCTGGCGCCGCGACCGACGGCGGCTTGCGCATGTCCCCGACCGCCTCCGCCCCTACTTCCCCAAAAGCTTGAACACGTCGTTGCCGTTGGCGTACAGCATCAGCCCGAGCAACAGCGCCATGCCGGCGATCTGCGCGTAGACCAGGAACTTCTCGCTCGGCCTCCTCCGCGTGACGATCTCATACAGGATGAACAGCACGTGTCCGCCGTCCAGCGCCGGTATCGGCAGGATGTTCATGAAGGCGAGGATGATCGACAGGAACGCGGTCATCATCCAGAACGAGCGCCAATCCCACATCGACGGGAACTGGCTGGCGATGGTGCCGAAGCCGCCTATGCTGGACGCGCCCTCTTTCGTGAAAACGTACTTCATGTCGCCGACATAGCCGGTCAGCGTGTCCCAGCCCAGCCGGATCCCCGCCGGGAACGAGTCGAGAAAACCGTAGGTGACGTGGACGGTCTGGTAGAGGTCGACGTAGGACTTCACATAGACGCCCATCTTGCCGTCCGCGCCCACGGCGAGCGGCGCCTCCAGCGCGGCGCCGTCGCGGAGGAACCCGACCTGGACGGTCTCGCCCTTGTTCTTGCCGAGCAGTTCCGTGACGTCGTCGTAGGTGGGGGCGGGCACCCCGTCGATGGAGACGATGCGGTCGCCGGGACGGAGCCCGGCGCGCGCCGCAGGCACGGTTTCGTCCGCCAGCTTCTGGACGATCATCGGGAAGCGCGGGGACGGGAACGCCTGTTTGCCGGCGAGCATCCGCTGCATCATCCCTTTCGGCATGTCGATGGCGAAGGGGGCGCCGTCGCGCATGACGGTGACCGTCTTGGCTTCGATGACGGCGCGGATGGCGCCGCTGTTGAGGCGCTCCAGATCCTTGCCGTCGGCGTCGAGGATGATGTCGCCGTCCTTGAAGCCGGCGTCCTTGAACGTGTCGCTGTACTTCAACCCCATCTGCATGTTCCGCAGCGGCAGGTAGGAGTCGCCCCATTTGAAGAGGATCATGGAGAAGATGAGGAGCGCCGACAGGAAGTTGAGCAACACCCCCGCGACCAAGATCAGCAGGCGCATCCAGGCGGGCTTGGAGCGGAACTCCCACGGTTGCGGCGCCTGCGCCAACTGCTCCTTGTCCATCGACTCGTCGATCATGCCGGAGATCTTGCAATAGCCGCCCAGCGGCAGCCAGCCGACGCCGTACTCCGTCTCGCCCCCTTTGGGCTTGAACTTGAACAGCGAGAACCAAGGATCGAAGAACAGGTAGAACTTATCCACGCGGACTTTGAACAGGCGGGCGAAGACGAAGTGCCCGAATTCGTGGACTAGCACGAGGATGGACAGGCTCAGGACGAATTGCGCCACTTTGGTCAGGACTTCCATATGACTTGCCGATGATCTCCCAGCGCAAAATAAGATATGATGCCTTGAAACCGCGCAAGGTTCAACCGCCGCGCCCCACGGGCCTCACCCCAGAAGCATCTCCAGGTCTTCCGCCTTCAGGCTCCCCAGCACGCTGTTGTCCTGGCCGATGATGGCGTCGGCGATGTGGCGTTTGGACGATTGCAGCTCGAGGACCTTCTCCTCGACCGTGTCCTTGGCGATGAGCCGGTAGGCGAAGACCGAGCGCGTCTGGCCGATGCGGTGCGTGCGGTCCACCGCCTGCGCCTCGACCGCCGGGTTCCACCAGGGGTCGAGCAGGAAGACATATTCGGCGGCGGTCAGGTTCAAGCCGAGCCCCCCCGCCTTCAGGCTGATGAGGAACAGCTTCGTCTCCGGGTCGGACTGGAAGCGCTCGACTGCGGCGGCGCGGTTGCGCGTCCTGCCGTCGAGGTATTCGTAGCGGACGCCCTCCTCGTCCAGCCGTTGGCGCACCAGGGCGAGCATGGAGGTGAACTGGGAGAATACGAGCGCCTTGTGCCCCGCCTCGGCCACCTCCCGCACCTGCGGCAGCAGGAGATCCATCTTGGCGCTCGGCTCCCCGGCGCGCCTCGGGTCGATCAGCCCCGGGTGGATTGCCGCTTGGCGCAGCCGCAGGAGCGCCTCCAAGACGTGCATCTTCGACTTGGCGAGCCCCGCGCCTTGGATGCGCCCCAGCAGCGCCTGGCGGTAGTGGTCGCGCAACTCGTCGTACAGGGCGCGCTGCGCGGGCTCCAACGTGCAGTAGAGCGTGAGCTCCACCTTCTCCGGCAAGTCGCGCGCCACCTGCGCCTTGGTGCGCCGCAGGATGAACGGCCGCAGGGCGCGAGCGAGGAACTCGCGCCTCTCGTCCCCCAAGCCCCCCCGCCCCGGGTTGAATGCCGACGCCGCCCCGAGCATCCCGGGGTTGAGGAACTCGAACAGGCTCCAAAGCTCCCCCAGGTGGTTTTCGATCGGCGTGCCGGACAGCGCCAGCCGGTGCCGCCCGCGCAGGAGGCGCACCGCCTTGGCCGACTCCGTGGAGGCGTTTTTGATCGCCTGCGACTCGTCCAGGACGATGTAGTCGAACTCCCGATCCTTGAAGAAGGCGGCGTCGCGCCGCAACGTGCCGTAGGTCGTGAACACCGCGTCGTACCCGTCGAAGTGCTCGTGGCCGCGGATGCGCTCCGTGCCGGTGTGCTCCAGCACGCGCAAGCCCGGGGTGAATCGCGCCGCCTCGCTGCGCCAGTTGAAGACCAGCGAGCGGGGCAAGACCACCAGCGAGGGCGGGACCTCGTCCGGGGCCGCGGCGCGCGCCGCGCGCCGCGCTTCCAGCAGCGCCAGCACCTGGATGGTCTTGCCGAGCCCCATGTCGTCCGCCAGGCACCCCCCCAGCCCGAACTTCCGCAGGAAGTGCATCCAGCCGAGGCCGTCCCGCTGGTAGGCGCGCAACTCGCCCTGGAACCCGGCGGGCGCGTCCACCCCCTCCACGCCGGAGAAGTCGCGCAACTGGGCGCGCACGCGCTCGAACAACTCGTCGCACCCCACCTCGGGGCGGGCCGCCAGCAGCGCGTCCAGGAACCCCGCCTGGTGGCGCTTGAAACAGACATGGTCGCCCTCCGCCTTCCCGAGCCCCGCCAGGACGCCGTATCTCTCCAGCCATTCTTCGGGGATCACGCCGTAGCTGCCGTCCTCCAGCCGCACCGTCCCCTCGCGCCGGCGCAACGCGGCGAGCAACCGGGGGAGCTTGACCCGCGCCCCGTCGAACTCCACGTCCCCGTGCAGCTCGAACCAGTCGATGCCCGAGGCGATGCGCATGGTGAACGCGCCGGGGGCGTGGAACACCTTGCCTTCCGCCTCCACGTGCCAGCCCTCCGCGACCAACTCCCGCACGGTGGCGGCGAGGCGCGCCTGGGGAAGCGTCCAGACGGGGGCGCCCCTAAAGTCGGCGCGCGGCTTGAACCCCGCGTCCTCGAACTTCCGCCGCGCCCGCTCCTCGGCGGCGAAGTCGCGCAGGATGCGCCTCCGCGCCGCGACATCCGCCAGGCAAGGCGTCCCGTCGCCCGCCGCGACCTGGTTCCCCCCGTAGTCGAAATGGAGCGACGCCGCGAGGTAGGCCCCCCCCCAATGCGCCTTTCCAGAGTCGATGCGGACGACGGCGCGCGGGGCGACGCGCACGTCCGCGATGCGCAACTGCTCCGGCAGGCGGAGCGGCGGCGCGTCGGGCAGGCGGAGCATCGACTCCAGCCATTCGTCGGCTTCCGCCTCAGGCACGGAGAACGCCTCCTCCACGCGGAAGAAGTCCACCCAGGCGAACGCGCCGGAAAACGGCGCGACCTTCCCGTCGCACACCAGGAAGCCCTCGGCGCAGACGAACTCCGGCTGCGCCGCGTCGATTCGCTCCCCGCCCCGGTGGAATGCGCCTCTCACCATATAGCGCCCCCGGTCGCGCGCGCCGGCGGCACGGGGCGACGGCACGACGTCTATGCAGAACTCCCACCGCCCTTCCCCGTCCCAGGCGACCGGGTGCAACTCGCCCGCAGCCTCGTCGCCGACGTACAGACGCCCGGTCCGGGCGATGGCGGGCAGGAGCGCCTCCAGCGCCCGCCGTTCGAGGTGGAAGCGCAGTTGCGTGTCGTGCGCCGGGGTGAAATACCAGGTGTCGCGCTTGGCGCCGATCAGCCGGTCCATGATCTCCTGGTCGGTCGGATCGGGGAGTTCCGGCAGGGCGTCGGTCGAGATCGAGAGCGGCTTGGGCTTTCTCCAGTCGCCGTTTTTCTTGCGATCCCTGACGTCGATGCGGATCACCATGTTCTTTTCGGTGAAGCGGCGCGACCTGTCCATGACGTAGAGGAGCTCGCGATCCTCCGGCCATGGCGTCTGGCGTTTTTCGGAGGTGTGCGCGGAGCGGAGCCGGTCCAAGACCCGTCGCCAGGAGTCGGACGGGGCGCCGTGCGGGGCGCTCGGCGCCGGGGGGCGCGCCTCGCCATGCACGTCCCGCCCCGGGAGGTCGCAACCGCCGTCCGCCGCATCCGCCCCGGGGTCTTCGGGGAAGAACAGGGGGACGAGGCGGGAAGGAAAGCCCTTCTCCCATTTTTTGATGTCCCCGGACTTCTCCAGCGCCAAGAGCGCCGCCCAGATGTGTTTGCAGATCTCGAGGTCGCTGTTGAAGCGGGGGCAGTCGCAGGAGCAGACGAGGTCTTTGCCGTCGCGCTCCAGGTCGACGTTGTAGCGCCGCGTCCCGGAAATCTGCACGTCGGCGAACTCCTCGTCGATGAAGCGGACGCGGACGGCGCCAAGGTCGATGTAGTTCTTGGCGAGGTCCCTGACCCGGCGCGCCACCTGTTTTCCCAGCGTTTCCAATCCAGACATAGGCATAAACCGGAGATTATACCCGCCCGGACGTGACATGGGTAGGTCTGACGGCCAACTGTCTTTGCGCCGGCGCCCCGAACCCCGCTTTGCGGACAGGGCGCTAGGCAATTCGTCTTTTCCCAAGGTTTCTCAAAAGTTTTCACTCCGACGTGCCGATAGAAACGGAGACGGGAACAGTCCGTCAAGGTGCAACGGCCGTCTGGACGAGGGGAGCGCGATGGAGGCTGGCGAGAAATTGGCATTCGACCGTGTGATCGGCTGGGTCAAATCCGGGAGGCTGAAGCTTCCGGTCTACAGCCCCACCACGATCAGGATGCAGCAATACATGGACGATTACGCCGGGGACATCGTCGCCATCGAGGAGTTGATCTCCAGCGACCAGGTGCTCGCCGTGGAGGTGCTGCGCGCCGCCAACTCCCCGTTCTACTGCACGATCTCCACCATAGACACCATTCGCAACGCCATCGTGCGCCTGGGGATGCAGAATGTGCGGCGCATCGTCATCCTCGTCTCCGAGCGCATGCGCTACCGGTCGCAATACCCGGACCTGGACAAGCTGCTGACGGGGTTGTGGCACCACGTCAGCACGACGGCGCTCTCGGCGCAGTGGCTGTCGCAGCGCCTGAGGCTGACCGGCATCCGGGAGGTCTGCTTCCTGGGCGGGTTGTTGCACGACATCGGAAAACTGGTCATCCTGCGCGCCATCGACGAGATGCGCAAAAACGGGGACGTCGTGACGGTGCCGCCCGCCGAGACGTTGCGGGCGTTCATCACCGCAAGCCATTGCCAGGTCGGCTACGATGTGCTCAAAAGCTGGGCCATCCCCGACGTCTATTGCCAGATCGCCCGCGACCACCAGAAGCGGGACGTCCCGGGCGACGACTTGACCTTGGCCATCGTGCGCCTTGCCAACAACAGCCGGCGGTTGCTCGCGGAGGATGACGGCGAAGACCCGCTGCCCCGTCTGGCGGCGACGCCCGAGGCTCAACGCCTGGGGGTCGGTGAAAATCTTTTGTCTGAATTGCAGGAAACTCTTGAAGGGCACAGGGCTACTGCCGCATGATACAATATTCGATGTTGTTGGCGGACACGGTCGTGCGGCTTTCGGTACCGGCGGAACTATTTTCATGATGCAAAACCCCGATTCTCTGCTGATTGTTGACGACGACTCCAGGAATCGCGAACTGATGGGCCGTCGTTTGAACAAACGCGGCTTCCAGACCTTCAGCGTGGGCGACGGCAACGAGGCGCTGGCGTGGATAGACGCCAACCCGGTGGATTTGGTGCTGCTGGACGTCGAGATGCCGGGCCTGGGCGGCATGGACGTCCTGAAAGAGGTGCGCAAGAAGTTCACCGCCGCGCAACTCCCCGTCATCATGGTGACCGGCAAGGCCGACAGCTCCGACATCGTGGCGGCGCTGGACGCCGGCGCCAACGACTACGTGACCAAGCCCATCGACTTCCCCGTCGTCTTGGCGCGCATCCAGACCCAGATCGAACGCAAGCACACCGAGGACGCCTTGCGCAAGAGCGAGGAGCGTTACGCGCTGGCGATGCGGGCCGCCAACGACGGGCTCTGGGATTGGGACTTGCAGTCGGGCGCGATCTATTTCTCCCCCCGGTGGAAATCGATGGTCGGCGAGGAGGAGGACGCCCTCGGCGACAGCCCCGAAGAGTGGTTCGGCCGCATCCACCCGGACGACGTGGAGCGGGTGCGCGCGGACATCCAGGCGCACATCGACGGCCAGACGCCGCACTACGAGGACGAGTACCGGGTGCTGCACAAGGACGGCACCTACCTCTGGATGCTCGGACGGGGCCTCGCCATCCGGGACAAGAACGGCAAGGCGTACCGCATGGCGGGTTCGCAGACCGACATCACGCGGGGGAAGGTGGTCGATTTCCTGACCGGGCTCCCCAACCGCGTGCTGTTCATGGACCGGCTGTCGCGCTCCTTCGAGCGGGTGCGCCGCCGGAGGGACCGCACGTTCGCGCTGATCTTCATGGACTTGGACAACTTCAAGCTGATCAACGACAGCCTGGGGCACATGGTCGGCGACCAGTTGCTGGTCGCCATCGCGCGGCGCCTGGAGAGCACCGTGCGCTCCAGCGACTCGGTGGCGCGCATCGAGCACCACACCATCGCCAGGATAGGCGGCGACGAGTTCACCGTGTTGCTCGAGGACGTCGCGGGCCCCTTGGACGCCATCCGCGTCACGGACAGGATCATCTCTGACATGGGCGCCCCCTTCGTCGTGGACGGGCACGAGCTGTTCCCCACCGCCAGCATCGGCATCGCCGTCTACAACCATTCGTACCAGAGCCCCGACGCGCTCTTGCAGGACGCCGACATGGCGATGTACAGCGCGAAGGTGGCGGGCAAGGGGCGTTACGAGATCTTCGACACGGAGATGCGCGCCGCCTCGGTCGCCCGCCTGCAATTGGAGACCGAGTTCCGCCGCGCCATCGAGCGCAACGAGTTCGAGAACTACTACCAGGCCATCGTCTCGTTCAAGACCGGGCGCATCTACGGCTTCGAGGCGCTGGTGCGTTGGCGCAACGCGACGCGGGGCATCGTCCCCCCCATGGAGTTCATCCCGATGGCGGAGGAGACCGGCCTGATCATCCCGTTGGGGCAGTGGGTGCTGGAAACCGCCTGCCGCCAGACAAGCCAATGGCAGGCACGGTTCCCGCAAGACCCGCCGCTGTCGATCAGCGTGAACCTCTCCGCGCGGCATTTCCTGCAAAGCGACGTCTTGCAACAATGCACCGACATCATGAAGAAGATGCCGCTCGCGCGCCGCAGCCTCGTCCTCGAAGTCACCGAGAGCACCCTGATGAAGGATCACGACGCCTCCATCGAGCTGATGGGCAAGCTCAAGGACTTCGACATCCGCATCGCGATGGACGACTTCGGCACGGGCTATTCGTCGCTCTCGTACCTGCACCAGTTCCCCTTCGACAACTTGAAGATCGACCGTTCGTTCATCATCCGGCTCATGGAGGACGACGAGATCGTGCGCACGATCCTGACCATGGGGCACAACCTCGGGTTGAAGGTGGTCGCCGAAGGCGTGGAGACGCTCAGCCAGGTCGACAAGCTCAAGGAGATGGAGTGCGACTACGGCCAAGGCTACTACTTCTCCAAGCCGGTCGCCACGCGCGAGGCGACGGCGCTGCTCGAGGCGCAAAGCGGGCTCTCGTTCATCCCGCCCGCCGACGCCCTGGCCGGGGAGGCCGCCGTCACCGCCGACGCCATGCGGTAGCCACGCCCCAGGCGCCGCCGGCGCGGCGCGACAAGCGCAGAGGGGGCTCCGCCCTCATCGCGGATCACGCCGGTCGCGCCTTCCCGAACAACACCATGCCGACGAAGCAGACGGTCTCCTTGCCGAGGTTGCAGGGGATGCCCGCCGCCTTTTGCAGGGCGATGGCGTTCATGCCGTACGCCTCCACGGAGGAGAACGCGAGGTCGGGGCGGCGGCAAGGCGCCTTGTCCAGGTAGGCGCACCGCTCGCAGACGTTGCAGCAGCCGGCGTTCAGCGGCAGGGTCTCCTCGTCGGGGAATCGCCGGCGGATCTGCGCCCGCAGGTTCTGGAAGACCTCGCCGTGGACTTTCGCCCCCGCCTCCATCCCCTTCCAGTCGAAGTTGCTTTTGAGCGGTCGCCGCGTCTGGAACAGCATCCCATGGGGGAACGCCCGCACCCGTTTTTGCAACTCGGCGATGGCGCCGATGGCGGGCGGCCCCATCCAGTTGCTGTCGAACTTGCGGCAGACGTTCTTTTCGCAAGCCTTCCTGAAGTCCTCGTAAAAACCGATGGCTGCGGTGTCGATGACTGCGGCGGCGGCGGCTCCGGCGTCGAGCGCGAGCGCGACCAACTCTTCCCCGTCCATAGTCCCCTCCCGGCTCCATGCGTGATGGGGGTTCGAAGACAAAAAAAGGGGCGGGAACCACCCGCCCCTCAAAAGGAGAAAACCACGATGAAGAACTAATCCTGCAACTTCACGACATCCTGGGCCTGGTAGCCCTTGGGGCCCTGCGTCACGGTGAACTCGACCTTGTCTCCCTCGTCCAAGGACTTGAAGCCGCTTCCCTGGATCGCGGAATGATGCACGAAAACATCATCCCCGCTTTCGCGCCGGATGAAGCCATAACCCTTTTCGTTGTTGAACCACTTTACCACGCCTTGCTCTTTCATTTTACCTCTTTGCTCATACTCAAAACCCGCGCGCATGGCGGCGGGATGCAGTTACTGACCAGTCTGTTTTCGCAACATTCGAATCCCGCAAGGGCCGAAACCAGTCGTGGATTCCGATCCACAACCAGACGCTCCAAAGCCTCCCCATCCCAGGGAAACCTCGAATTGTCAGCGACTATACACGCGCCTTCAAGAAAAAGCAACTGTTTTGATCAAGGTGTTTTAGGTGAATCGCAACACGGTCGGCGCAACCGCGTAGGGACGTGGGCGCGACACAGTCCCGCGACCTTGCGCCCACGGCGTCGCCGCGTCGTTTCCAGGCGCTTCATCATTTGATGGGAGCCTCCGAAAACCCCGCAGCCAAGACGCAACCCAGCGTCCGGGTTTTTGGAGGCCCCCTGGTTTGCCACTACCGCACGATCGAGGCGGAGGTGGCGAAGCCCGACGCCTCCAGCAGCGCCGCCGCGGCCGCCGGGTCGGCGACGCGGAACACCACGTAGGCGCGCCCCTCCTCCTGCGCCACGAAGGCGTACATGTACTCCACCTGCACGGAGTTGTCCGAGAGCAGCTTCAAGATGCGCGCAAGGCTGCCCGGCTCGTCGTTCATCTTCACGGCCACGACCGGGGTCAGCGACGCGACCCATCCGTTGAGCTTCAAAAGCGTGAGAGCCTTCTTGGGCGCGTCCACGATGAAGCGCAGGATGCCGAACTCCGCCGTGTCCGCGACGGTGAACGCCTTGAAGTCGATGCCCGCCTCGGAAAGCTGCGCGGTCACGTCCGAAAGCGCGCCCGGCTTGTTTTCCACAAACACTGAAATCTGGTCAAGTATCATGTCGGCCTCCTAGATCTTCCTCTTGTCGATGACGCGGACGGCTTTGCCCTCGCTGCGCGTGATGGAGCGCGGCGCGGCCAGCTTCACCTTGGGCGAGATGCCGAGCATCGATTTCAGCGCCGCGAGCAGCGCCTTCTCCTTCTGCTCGATGACGCGCACCTCGTCCGAGAACATCTCGTCGGTCATCTCGACCTGCACCTCGAAGGTGTCGGTGTGGTTGACGCGGTCGAGGATGATCTGGTAGTTGGCGGGATAGCCCGAGTTGATGAGCACGGTCTCGATCTGCGACGGGAAGACGTTCACGCCGCGGATGATGAGCATGTCGTCCGTGCGCCCCATGAGCCGCTTCATCTTCACCAGCGTCCGTCCGCACGAGCACTGCGCGCGCGTCAGCATGGTAATGTCACGCGTCCTGTAGCGCAACAGCGGGAACGCCTGCTTCGTGAGGCAGGTGAAGACCAGCTCGCCCTTCGACTCCTCGGGCAGAACCGCACCCGTAGCCGGGTCGATGATCTCCGGGTAGAAGTGGTCTTCGCAGACGTGCATGCCGGTCTGCTCCGAGCATTCGAAGCTCACCCCCGGCCCGCTGATCTCCGTCAGGCCGTAGATGTCGTATGCTTTGATGCCCAGCGATTTCTCGATGTCGCGGCGCATCTCCTCGCTCCACGCCTCCGCGCCGAAGATGCCCGCCTTCAGCTTGATCTTGTCGATGACGCCCGTGTCGTGCGCCGATTCGCCCAGAAACGCCGCGTAGGACGGCGTGCAGCAGAGGATGGTCGATTCGAGGTCGGTCATGAACTGCAACTGCCGCTCGGTGTTGCCCGAGCTCATCGGCAGCGTGAGCGAGCCGACCAGGTGCGAGCCGCCGTTGAGCCCCGGCCCGCCCGTGAACAGGCCGTAGCCGTAGCTGACGTGGACGACGTCCTCGTTCGTGCCGCCCGCCGCGGCGATCGAGCGCGCGCAACAGGAGTCCCACAGGTCGATGTCGTGCTGCGTGTAGAAGGCGACGACGCGCCGCCCCGTCGTGCCGCTCGTCGATTGGATGCGCACGCATTGCGACAGCGGCAGCGCGAGGTAGCCGTAAGGGTAGGCTTCCTTGAGGTCGTCCTTCGTCGTGAAGGGCAGCTTGTGCAGGTCCTCGATCCCCTTGACGTCGCCGGGCTCCAAGCCGGCGTCCTGCATCTTCTTCCGATAGGGGGCGACGTTCGCGTACACGTGCGCCACCTGCTTGACGAGCCTTTCCGATTGGAGGGCGGTCATCTCGTCCCGCGACATCAGTTCTTCTTTCTCTTGGTAGTATGCCAACTCTCCCGTCCTTTCTTTGCTCCGGACGCCTTCCGGCATGGCGTCCGCGCCGTACCGCGCCGTACCGCGCCGGGGCGGCGGCCATGCGGCGCAACCACCGCCGCCCTCGCGGCTTGCGCCGCCCCGTCACTGCACGAACCGTTGCCGAAGACCTGAAAGCGGCACTTTAGCACAGATTGTTGTTGCCCCGCAACAAGAGTTGCCACAATATCTTCCAAGGCGGGATGGGCGATGCGGGAAGGGTGCCGTGGCGGCGTGGGCCGCCGTGGCGCGGTCGCGGAGGCGCAGGCTCGCGGGAAGGGAGTTGCGTTGCAAATGTTGCCCTGCTACATCATCAACCTCGACCGGGCGAAAGACCGTTGGGACGCCTGCTCCGGCCGGTTCGCGCGATGCGGTTTCGACGTCGTCCGCGTGGCGGCGGTTGACGGCGGCGCGCTCTCCGCCGGGGAATTGGGGGATTTCGCCCGCCGGCGGTATTTTTTCTTCTACGGCAGGCCCGTCGCGGCGGGCGAGATCGGCTGCTATTTTTCGCACATCAAGGCGTTGAAGGCGTTCTTGGCGACCGGCGAGGAGTCGGCGATGGTTTGCGAGGATGACGTCTCGCCCGCCGAGGAGCTGCCCGAGGTGTTGCGGGAGTGCCTCCGTCCGCGACACAGGGGGATGTGGGATCTGCTGCGGCTCAACGCCATCCATCCCACGCGGGGGAGGACGGTCGCGCAACTGTGCCACGGCTACCGCCTCGTCCGGGACGTGAGGACCGCCTCGGGCGACGGCTGCTTCGTGGTGAACCGGCGGGCGGCGGGGCTGATCGTCGAGCACATGCTGCCGATGCGCCTGCCCTACGACGTGGCGTTGTTTTACGGCTTCCCCTTCGGCGTCAGGGAGATGACCGTCCACCCCTTCCCCGTCGCGCTGGACGCGGCTTTGTGCGGGGAGACGACGATAACGGGGCGCAAGGGGCGCTACCCGTTGCTTTCCCTCGCGTCGTTGCGCTACCCGGTCTTGTTGCCGTACAAGCTCGTCTCGCGTTCCGTGCGGCTGCTGGAGCGGTTGCGGCAGGCGTATTTCCTGTAGGCGGCCCTCCGGCGGCGCTCCGCCCGGGGCGAGTGCGCCCCCCATCCGCCCGCGCGCGCTTTCGCGCACCGCCGCGGCGCCCCTATGACGCGCCCCTGAACAAAAATTTGCCTATGCGGGGGAGAGATACTAAATTTAATGGTTTTCCGCGGGCGCGCTCCGCGCCGGCGAGTGTTTCGGAGGTCTTGCTGTGGCTACATCGGATCGCGGCGACGTGGTGATCGCCTCTCATCTCTGCAAAGGATGCCTGTTGTGCGTCGCCTCGTGCCCGGCGAAGGTCTTGTCGCAGGGCGAGGCGCTCAACCGCCAAGGCTACCGCGCCGCCGTCTACACGGGCGCCGGCTGCCGCGGTTGCGGCGTCTGTTTCTACGTCTGCCCGGAACCGGGCGTCATCACCGTCCGGGTGCGCAAGGCGGATGCGTGATTTTCGCGTAATTTTTAGAGGGGGATGGCCATGCGCCGATTGTTGAAGGGGAATGAGGCGGTGGTGCGCGGGGCGCTCGCCGCAGGTTGCAAGGCCTATTTCGGCTACCCGATCACCCCGGCGAGCGAGATCGCGGAGCTGGCGGCGTGGATGTTCCCGGACGCCGGCGGCGTCTTCGTGCCCGCCGAGAGCGAGATCGGATCCATCGAGATGGTCTACGGCGCGGCGGCGGCGGGGGTGCGCACGATGACGGCGTCCTCCGGCCCCGGCGTCAGCCTGATGCAGGAAGGCATCTCCTACCTGGCGGGCGCCCGCCTGCCGAGCGTCATCGTGGACGTGCAACGCGCGGGCCCGGGCCTGGGGAACCTCGGCGTGGAGCAGGGGGACTACCATCAGGCCGTCAAGGGGGGCGGGCACGGCTGCTACAAGACGCCGGTCTTCGCCCCCGGCAGCGTGCAGGAGATGTACGACCTGACGGCCCACGCCTTCAACGTGGCGGACCGCTACCGCACGCCGGTCTTCGTGCTGTCGGACGGCGCCCTGGGGCAGATGATGGAGTCGGTGGACTTGCACAAGGTCGCGGTCGAGGAGCCCGACAAGACGCCTTGGGCGGTCGCGGGCACCGCCGAGACGCGCAAGAACCTGATCACGTCCATCATCCTGGAGCACGAGAAGCAGGAGGCGCACATCACCGGGCTGGAGGAGACCTACGCCCGCATCGAGGAGGACGAGGTCCTTTTCGACGAATACCTGGTCGAGGACGCCCAGATACTGGTCGTGGCATACGGCATCAGCAGCCGCATCGCCCGCGCCGCCGTGCAGCAGGCGCGCGCCGAGGGGGTGCGCGCCGGGCTCCTGCGCCCCGTCAGCCTCTACCCGTTCCCGTCCAAGCGGCTCCGGCAGGTCGCGGGCAAGGCCTACGGCATCCTGGCGGTGGAGCTCAGCAGCGGGCAGATGGTCGAGGACGTGCGCCTGTTCACCGGCGGCATCACCCCGATAGAGCTGCTCCGGCGCACCGGCGGCATGATGCCGACTGCGGAAGACGTCGCTGAAAAGATACTGCAGATGGCGAAAACGAACATACGGTGAGGGACGCGGCGGGGGGCGGCAAGCCGCCCCGCCGGGGAAAGAATATGTTTGAGACGAAATACGGCAGGGCAGCCTGCTTCTACGACAAGTTCGAGCGCAAGAACGGCGACCCCGAGGTGACGACCTATTGCCCGGGGTGCGGCCACGGCGTGCTCCACAAGATGATCGCCGAGGCCATCGACGACTTCGGCATCGCCGACCGCACCATCCTGCTCAGCCCGGTGGGCTGCGCCGTGTTCATGTACTACTACCTGGACGTCGGCAACATCCAGGTCTCGCACGGGCGCTCCCCCGCCGTCGCCACCGGCGTCAAGCGGGTCAGGCCCGGCTCGGTCGTGATCTCCTACCAGGGGGACGGCGACTTGGCGGCCATCGGCGGCAACGAGATCCTCCATGCCGCGAACCGGGGGGAGAACATCACGGTGTTCTTCGTCAACAACGGCATCTACGGCATGACGGGCGGGCAGATGGCGCCCACGACGCCGCTCGGCCAGAAGACCACCACCTCGCCCCGGGGGCGCTCGTTCGCGGTCGAAGGGCCGCCGATGCGCGTCTGCGAGCTGCTGGCCACGCTGGACGGTCCGGCATACATCGAGCGCGTGGCGCTGACCGACGCCAAGAACCACATGGCGACCCGCAAGGCGGTGCGCAAGGCGCTCCAGAACCAGATCGACGGGAAGGGCTTTTCGCTGGTGGAGGTGCTCTCCGCCTGCCCGAGCGGCTGGAAGGCGTCGCCGCCGGACGCCATCCGCTGGGTCGAGCAGAACATGGTGCCGGTCTTCCCGCCCGGCGTCTTCCGCGACATCGACCGCAGCGGCGACATACGCCCGTCGCCGGCCCCCGCGCAACCCGCGCCGGCGACGGAAGCCGCTGGAGGCGAGGCGGCGTCGGCACCGGCGGCGCCGGCGGGCGAGTTCAAGGAGATCGCCCTGACCCTCAGCGGCTTCGGCGGGCAGGGCGTCCTCTTCGCGGGCGTCAGCCTCGCCGAGGGGGCGGTGCACGAAGGGTTGGAAACGACCTGGATCCCGTCTTACGGGCCGGAGATGCGCGGCGGCACGGCGCATTGCCACCTGCGCCTTTCGCGCGAAGCCATCGCCTCGCCCCTGATCACCAGGCCCGGGCATGTGATCGCCTTCAACCAGCCCTCGGTGGAGAAGTTCGCGCCGGCGATCGTCCCGGGCGGGTTGCTCGTCGTGAACTCCTCGCTGGTGAAAGGGCTGCCCGACCGGCAGGACATCCGGGTCGTCCAAGTCCCGGCCTACGAGATCGCCGAGGGGCTGGGCAACCCCAAGGCCGCGAACATGGTCTTGGTCGGCGCCTACATCGAGGTCACCAAGGCGGTCGGCGCCAAGTCCATCCACGACGCCCTCGTCGAGAAGGGCGTCAAGGCCAAGCTGGTGGAGGCGAACATGCAGGCCATCGAAGCGGGTCGCCGCGCCGTCCGAAAGTGACGACGGGGCGGGGCGGGGGATGCCCCGCCGGCGATCGCCGCGCCGCCTTCCCGCCGGGGATATGGTAAGATTGGCAACCTATGATTATAGGATTGACGGGAAAGAACGGGGCTGGGAAGACGGCGGTTTGCGACTATCTGCGGGAGCGCGGCTTCGAGTATGCGTCCCTGTCCGACGCCATCCGCGGGGAGATACGCGCGCGCGGGCTCGATGTCACGCGGGAGCGGCTGATAGAGGTCGGGACGGAGCTGCGGGAGCGGAGCGGGGCGGGGGTTCTCGCCGAGCGGGTCTTGGCGGCGCTGCAGTCCGAGCACAACTACGTCATCGACTCCATCCGCAACCCCGCCGAGGTCGCGGCGCTGCGGCAGCGTCCCGACTTCACCCTGTTCTCGCTGGAGGCGGACGCCCGGACGCGCTTCGAGCGCAGCCTGGCGCGGGCGCGCGAACACGCGGCGACGACCTTCGAGCAGTTCATGGCCGAGGAGGGGCGCGAGCTCGCCTCGGACAACCCCGCCGCCCAGCAGCTCGAGGCGACCTTGAGGCTGGCCGACGTCACCATCCCCAACGACGGCACGATAGACGACTTGCACAAGAGGCTGGGCGAGCTCCTGCCGCCGCTGATGAGCCGTTTCGTGCGCCCCGGCTGGGACGAGTACTTCATGAACATCGCCAAGGTCGTCGCCACGCGCTCGAACTGCATGAAGCGCAAGGTGGCGGCCATCATCGTGAAGGACAGGCGGGTCGTCTCCACCGGCTACAACGGGACGCCGCGCGGCGCGCGCAACTGCAACGAGGGGGGGTGCCCCCGCTGCAACGGCATGGCGCAAAGCGGCACGGCGCTGGACGAGTGCCTCTGTTCGCACGGCGAGGAGAACGCCATCACCCAGGCGGCCTACCACGGCATCAGCCTGAAGGGTTCGACGCTCTACACCACCTACGCCCCCTGCCTGCAATGCACGAAGCTCATCATCAACAGCGGCGTCGTCGAGGTCGTCTACAACCAGGACTACCCGCTGAACGGACGCGCATTGGCGTTGCTGGAGGAATGCGGCGTGAAATTGCGGCGGCACAGGATACAGTAGGCGGGCGAGGCATGGCGACGGAAACCGAGGTGAAAATTCGTTTGGGCGGCGGCATCGCCGGCGTCGAGGCGTTCTGCCAACGGCTGCTGTCTGCGGGCGCAGAATGCGTGTCGGAGCGGAGCTTCGAGGACAACGTCCTCGTCGATTTTCCGGACGGGCGCCTGCGCGCCGCGAAATGCGCCCTGCGCGTCCGCTCCGCCGGCGGCAAGGGGCTGTTGACCTACAAGGGCGCGCCGGTCGAGGACAGCCTGTTCAAGTCGCGCGAGGAGCTGGAGACCGAGGTCGGAGATCCCGCGGCGGCGCTGGAGATCGTCCGGCGCATCGGGATGGCGCCGGGCTTCCGCTACCAGAAATACCGCCGGGAGTTCGCGCTCGACGGGACGCACGTCGCGGTGGACGAGACCCCTGTCGGAGACTATGCGGAGATCGAGGGGGCGCAAGAGGGGATATTGCGGGTGGCGCGCAAGCTGGGGGTGGACGCCTCGGCGTTCATCCGTCAGAGCTACCACGCGCTGCACGCCGCCCATTGCCGGGAGCGGGGGGTGCCAGCCGGCGACATGGTGTTTCAAAAACCGGAGCTGGAAGCGGAACCGAAAACCGAAAACTGAAAGGAGCCTCTAAAAAGCTCGCAGACAAGGCGTCGCCGCAGGTCGAAAAGCGGAGTCCACTGAAATGAACGGGCGTTTTCGATCAAGGCGACGGCGCCGTCATCCGGGTTTTTTAGAGGCTCCCTGAAGGCTGGGAACATGCCAATCGCTTACATCAAAGACGTCGGGAAGCACGAAGGCGGGCAAGTCACGTTGCGGGGATGGGTCTACAACAAGCGCAGCAGCGGGAAGCTCCAGTTCGTCCTGTTGCGCGACGGCACCGGCGTCATGCAGTGCGTGGCGTTCAAGGGCAACTTCGCGCCGGAGCGCTTCGCCGAGCTGGACCGCCTGACGCAGGAGTCTTCCCTGGAGGTCAGCGGCCAGGTGCGCAAGGACTCGCGCTCCCCCGGCGGCTACGAGATGGACGTGGCCGATTTCAAGGTGCTGCAACTGGCCGAGGGCTACCCCATCACCCCCAAGGAGCACGGCACGGCGTTCCTGATGGAGCACCGCCACCTGTGGCTGCGCAGCGCGCGCCAGCACGCCGTCCTGAAGATCAGGCACGAGGTCGTCAAGGCGTGCCGCGACTATTTCGACGACCGGGACTTCACCTTGATCGACACGCCGATCTTCACCCCCAACGCCTGCGAGGGGACGACGACGCTGTTCCAGACGGACTACTTCGACCAGAAGGCGTACCTGACCCAGAGCGGCCAGCTCTACAGCGAGGCGGCGGCGGCGGCCTTCGGCAAGGTCTACTGCTTCGGCCCCGCCTTCCGCGCAGAGAAGTCCAAGACGCGCCGGCACCTGACGGAGTTCTGGATGGTGGAGCCGGAGGTGGCCTTCGCCACGCTGGAGGAGACGATGTCTCTGGCCGAGGGGCTCGTCTGCTTCATCTTGGAGCGGGTGCTGCAGAAGCGCCGCCCGGAGCTCGACGCGTTGGAGCGCGACGCAGCCGCGCTGGAGAAGGTCGCCCCGCCCTTCCCCCGCCTGAGCTACGACGAGGCGGTGAAGGCGTTGCAGGCCGAGGGCTCGGAGATACAATGGGGCGGAGACCTCGGCGGCGGCGACGAGACCGTCCTCTCGGAGCGGTACGACGCGCCGGTGATGGTGCACCGCTACCCCTCGTCGGTGAAGGCGTTCTACATGCAGCCCGACCCGGAGCGGCCCGAGGTCGCCCTGTGCGTCGATGTGCTGGCGCCGGAGGGGTACGGCGAGATCATCGGCGGCGGCGCGCGCATCCATGACTACGGCCTTTTGACGCGGCGCCTCCGCGAGCACGGGCTCTCCGAGGAGCCGTTCAAGTGGTATCTCGACCTGCGCAAATACGGCACGGTCCCCCACGCCGGCTTCGGCATGGGCATCGAGCGGGTCGTCGCATGGATCTGCAAGCTGACCCACCTGCGGGAGACCGCCGCCTTCCCACGCACGCTTTACAGGATATATCCCTGATGACGCCGGACACGAAGACACAGAAGACGCAAAAGGAGTTCGACTTCTCGCCGCCGCGGCCGCGGCCGCTCATCGCGAGGCTGCCCGCGCGGATAGACGATTACGAGGAGGACGTCGCCGCGTCCTTCCAGCGCAAGACCGGGCTGGACTACCACCATACGGTGGATCTGATCATAAAATTCGTCATCTCCACGGGGCGGACGAAGGTGGTGGACCTGCTCACCGACACGGCGGTCTTCCCGCTGCGCCTCGCCCAGCTCAAGGCGTTCAACGGGCGCATCTGCTCGCTCGACAGCAACGTCACCCTGACCGAGCGCGCCAAGCAGCGGGCGGCGCAGTTGAACCTGCAACAGACGATCGAGTTCCGGCAGTTCCAGGAGATGCAGGTCCCCCTCGAGGACGCCTTCGCGGACGCGGTCGTCTCGATCTTCAACCTGCACCGGCATCCTCCCGGCCAATACCTGGCGGAGGCGTTGCGCATCCTGGCGCCGGAGGGGTTGCTGATCTTGGCGGAGTACACCGAGGAGAAATCCCCCAAGCACGTCCGGCTCTGGCGCAAAGCCCGCCTGCGGTACATCGAGAAGAACCCCGCGGAGGCCGACGCGGTCTACCCCGGACGCGAGGACGTCATCCGGTGGCTGTTCGACACGGGCTTCCGGCAGGTCGTCGTGCAGGAGTTGAACACCCCCACGTCCAAGCACCCGGGTGTGTTCAGCCTGATTTTCGCCACCAAATAGCCGCGCCGACGCTAAAAACTGGCGGTCCGGCGTCCGAGTTGTAGTAGAATCGCCGCCGTGACGGAGCCCGGCGGCGCTCGCGCCCGGCCGGACCGCGCAAAACGACTTCCAAACTTGCCCAGGGAGGGAAGGGACGATGAACGGATACACCGGGAAGATATTGAGGGTCAACTTGACGACCGGGCGGACTGGCGTGATCGACACGGCGCAGTACGAGGAGTTCGGGGGCGGCTACGGCATGGGGGCGGCGATCTTCTGGGATCTCGCGGTGGCGCCGGGCGAGTGGGACTTGAAAGACCCCTACGACCCGCGCAACGTCCTCCCCCTCATGGTGGGGCCTATGGCGGGAACGGGAGTCCCCGGCGCGGGGCGCACCAGCATCTGCGGCATGTCCTCGGAGACCTACCCGGGGAGCGAGTTCTGGCGGGGCAACTTCGGCGGGCGCTTCGGCACCACGCTGAAGCTGGCGGGCTGGGACGGCGTGGTCGTCGAGGGCAGGGCGGAAAACCCGGTCTGGATCAACATCGTCAACGACCAGGCGAAGGTCGAGGACGCCAAGGAGCTCTGGGGGCTGGACACCTGGGCGACGCAGGACAAGATCACGGCGATGGTGGGGGGCAGGACGCGCTTCGGCGAGGAGTGGCAGCAGATCGGCGACGCCTTCACCACCGCCCGCCCGCAGATCGTCTGCATCGGCCCCATCGGGGAGACGAAGTCGCGCCTCGCGGCGCTGATCTCCGGCAGCGGCATCAGCGCGCGGGTCGGCGGCTTCGGCGCGGTCTTCGGCGCGAAGAACCTCAAGGCGATCAGCGTGACCGGGACCGGCGGCGTCTCGGTGGCGGATCCCAAGGGGATCGTCGAGGCGCGCCTGAGCCATCTGCGGCACGGCGTCGGCGGCATCCCCGGGCAGGTCGGCGCGGGCGCGGCGTCCTGCTCCCCCTGCCTGCGCAGCGACCGGCGCAGGAGCAACTACTACGGCGGCGAGACCATGTGCGCCGACCAGGGCTGGTTCTTCGGCAGCAACGCGACCGACGCCGACAAGGCCACCGAGGCGCTGATAAAATACGGCCTCAGCAGTTGGGCGGTGCATTTCCACGCCTTCACCATCGACGTCCCCGACGCGCCGAAGATCTTCCACGGCAAGGTCCCTACCGACTCCGGCTTCGGCTGGTACCTGCAGACCCTGCACGAGCAGGGGGTGCTGGGGCCGGGGAAGGCGATCGACTCCGCGCCGCTCCCGATGAAGCAGTGGGGCAGCCTGAGCTTCCGCCTGGCGCTGCTGGAGTGCATCGCCAAGCGCGAGGGGATAGGCGACGTGCTGGCCGAGGGCGTCTGCCGCGCCGCGCAGAAGTGGGGGCGTTATGAGAAAGACCGCGAGAGCGGGGCGTTGCGCCTCCCCGCCTGGGGCGCGGCGAGCCACTGGACGATGCCTTGGGTGGAATGGGCGTACAGCTACATCCTCGGCGCGGGCGACCCCACCTGGCACGGCTTCATGTCGCCGGTCGGCACGCCGCCGGAGGGGCTGACCATCGAGCAGTCGCTCGAGCGGCTGTCCAAGAAGACGATCCCCTACACCGACGACATCTTCATGTTCAACTACGCCTGGAAGGGGGAGGAGGCGTGGAAGACCGGCATCTACTCCGCGCACAAGGCCAAGCAGGTGGCGTGGAGCCGCCACTACTCGGCGTTCTGGAACGAGTCGATGGGCGTGTGCGAGATGTTCCTGCCCGAGCTGGGGAGCGTCAGCCCCGACGTCGAGGTCGCCTATTACAAGGCGGTCACGGGGAAGGGCGACACGATGGCGGACACCATGCGCCTGGGCAGGAAGGTCACGGCGCTGGAGCGCGGCATCCGCGTCTCCTACGGCAGGACGCGCAAGCAGGAGGAGTTCTACCCCTACATGTACAAGCCCGGCGCCTCGGGCATGGCGATCTACGGCGGCGTGCCGATCTACGAGAACGGCAAGTGGCGGCACGACCTGGCACCGGACATGTACATGGATCGCAAGGGGGTGGAGGACTTCAAGTCCCACTACTACGCGCTGGAGGGCTGGGACAAGGAGCACGGCTGGCCGACGAAGAAGACCTTGGAGGGGTACGGCCTTGCGAAGGTCGCCGCGACCCTGGGGGCGAAAGGCAGGCTGGGCGACGAGACGTAGCGCCTCGCCGGGGCGCATGGCAAAGCCCAGGGTTGGCGGACGCCAAGCGTCGCCAACCCTGGGGGCGGGGGATGGGAAAGAATCCGACCCTGCAAGGGTTGCGCCCTGCATCAAACGGTTGCCATTGGCGCAACCCCTTCGGGGTTGGGGATTTATTTTGATCGCTACCCAGGGCGGGCCGTGCTTCGCACGTCCAACCCTGGGCTTTGTTGCGCAACCGCTTCGCGGTTGCTTGGTTTATGGAATTGACTTGGTTTCAGGCTCTGGTCATCGCCGTCATCGAGGGGTTGACCGAATTCCTGCCCGTTTCGAGCACCGGGCACATGATCATCGGCGAAAGCCTGCTGGACGTGCAGCCGACGCCGTTCGTCAAGGCGTTCACCATCGTCATCCAGTTCGGCGCCATCCTCTCAGTGGTGGCGCTGTACTTCAAAAGGTTCTTCCAGGGCTGGGACTTCTACCTGAAGCTCCTCATAGCCTTCGTTCCCGCCGCCGTGTTCGGCGTCTTGTTCAGCGACAAGATCGACGATCTGCTGGAGAACGTGGCGGTGGTCGCCGCGATGCTGGTCGTGGGCGGCGTCCTGATGCTTTTCGTGGACAGGCTGTTTGAAAAGACGGCCGAAGATCAAACGGTCACGCCCAAGAAGGCGCTCGTCATCGGCCTCTGCCAGTGCGTCGCCATGGTTCCGGGGGTGTCGCGCTCGATGGCGACCATCGTCGGGGGGATGTCGCAGAAGCTGACGCGGGCCAACGCCGCCGAGTTCTCCTTCTTCCTCGCGGTGCCGACCATGTTCGCCGCATCGGCGTGGAAGATGCTCAAGCTGGTCTCCGACGACGCCAGCCGCCAAGCGCTCGCCGACAACCTAGGCGTCCTGCTGTTCGGCAACGCCGTCGCCTTCGCCGTCGCGCTCCTGGCGATCAAGTTCTTCATCGGCTTCATCGGCAGGCACGGCTTCAAGGCGTTCGGGTATTACCGCATCGCCGTCGGCGGCCTGTTGCTGCTGCTGTTGGGGCTGGGGTTCGAGTTGCGCGTCCTATGACACCCCCCGCCGCCTTCCGCCCGCTTCCCGGACGCCGACATTCCCCGGCGCATGGCGTTGGCGTATAATCCTCGGTTTCTTTCTCGACTTCTTTTCGACGGTGGATGTTCGCATGGCCAGGTACGACGACGGCTTCTGGGATACGGTGAGGGATGCCAACAACATCGTCACCGTCGTCTCCAGCTATGTCGAGTTGCGTAAAAAAGGCAGGGACTACAAGGCGTGCTGCCCGTTTCACACCGAAAAGACCCCGTCGTTCACCGTCAGCGAGGAGAAGCAGGCGTTCTACTGCTTCGGCTGCCACGAAGGGGGCGACGTCATCGCCTTCGTCCGCAAGATCGAGAACCTGTCGCCCAGGGAGGCGCTGGAGTTCCTCGCCGAACGGGCCGGCATCGAGCTGCCCGCGCCGGAAGGGGCGCCCGACGACCGGCCCGCCGCCAACAAGAAAGACATGTACCGGATGATGGCGGAGGCGACGACGGCCTACCAGCAGGCGCTCCTGACCTCCGCCGAGGGCAAGCCCGCGCTGCAATACCTGCAGGGGCGCGGGGTCTCGCTCGACGCCATCGCGAAGTTCCAGCTCGGTTTCTCCCCGCCCGGCGGCAGGTTCCTGACCGCGCTCTTGCAGAACAAGGGGTATCCCGCCGAAATGATGGAGGAGTGCGGGTTGTGCCGCCGCTCCGAGGAGGGGAACAGGACATACGACTACTTCCGGGGCAGGGTCATGTTCCCCATCGCCGACATCCAGGGGCGCCCCGTCGCCTTCGGGGCGCGCGCCATGGACGACGGCAATCCTAAGTATTTGAATTCACCGGAAACGCGGCTCTATAATAAAAGCCGCAATTTGTTCGGGTTGTGCCATGCGCGCGAAGCGGTCAGGAAGCGCGGCGCGATCTTGGTGGAAGGGTACATGGACTGCATCGTCCCCTCCCAGCACGGCGTGGACAACATCGTCGCCTCGTGCGGCACCGCCCTGACCAGAGAGCAGGTGGCGCTGTTGGGGCGTTACACCCGCGACGTGGTGGTGAGCTACGACGCGGACGCGGCGGGGCAGAACGCGGCGCAGAAGTCGCTGGAGCTTTTCCTGGAGGGGGACTTCCAGGTGCGGGTGCTGCGCCTGCCCGAAGGGAAGGATCCGGACGAGTACATCCGCAGGGCGGGGGTGGAGGAATACCGGCGGCGGGAGCAGGAGGCCGTCCCCTACCTGGACTTCGTGCTGGAGAAGGCGATCGCCGAACAGGGGGGCGACCGGGGGATCGCCGCCGACCCCAGGGCGAAGGTGCGGGCGATGAACGCCGTGTTGCAAGTCCTGGCGCTGGTGCCCTCGCCGGTGGAGCGTTCGGAGCGCGTCTCCATATGCGCGCGAAGGCTCGGCATCGAGGACGACCTGCTCCTCGCCGAGTTGCGCAAGGCGGCGAAGGAGGGGCGGACGACGCTCCCCCGGGAGCCGGTCGGCGACGCCCTGGTGTGCAAGCCTGCGGAGAAGCGCCTCCTGCGCCTGTTGCTGGAGGACGGGGGGGTTCAGGACGAGCTCCTGCCGCTTTGCGATGAAGAAGATTTCGCGGGACTGGCAGGCGGGGAAATATTCTCTATAATTCTTGCAGGATTCAAGGAGGGGCGGCGCGAGAGCTTCGAGAGCCTGCGCCGCCGCTTCACCGGAGACCGGGACCAGGCGTTCCTGGCCCAGCTCGAGATGGAGGAGTTGCCGGAAGAGCCTGCGCTGCCGGCGGCGAAAAGCTGTTTGAACGCCTTGTGGGCGAAAAGGTTGGAGGAGTACAAGGGGCGCGTCAAGCGGCAGGTCGCCGAGGCGAGCGCGCGGGGCGACGAGGAGGAGGTCGCCCGCCTGGGAGGCGAGATCGCCCGCGTCAACAGGGAGTTGCTGCGGTTGCGGGACGAAGGGAAATAGCGGGAAAGGAGCCAGGGGTTTTGTCAATCGAAGATAAGTACGACGAGGTGAAGGAACTGATCCTGATGGGCAAGGAGCGGGGATATCTCCTCTACGACGAAGTCAACGACATCCTGCCGGAAGGGGTCTGCTCGTCCGACGAGCTGGACAGCATCTTCTCGCTCTTCGGTTCCGCAGGCATCGAGGTCATCGATGCCGAGCAGAAGTTCCAAGGCGAGGACGGGGACGACAAGCGCGACGAGAAGAAGGACGACTACCCCCAGGAAGAGGGCGAGTTCGACTTCGGCGTGCTGAACCTTGACAAGACCAACGACCCCGTCAGGCTCTACCTGCGCGAGATGGGCGCCGTGCCCCTGCTCAACCGCGAGGGCGAGGTAGAGATCGCCAAGCGCATCGAGCACGGTCAGCGCGTCATCACCAAGGCGTTGTCCCGCTCGCCCCTGGTCGTCAAGGAGATACTCGCGATCGGCGACCAGTTGAAGAAAGACCTGGTCTCCATCAAGGACGTCGTCCCTTTCGGCGAGGATGACGCCACCGAGGAAAAGGTCGCCGAGAAGACCGCCGCCTTCCTTGGCGCGGTCGAGGGCATTCGCCGCGCGGAACGGGCCGCGGGGCGGGTGCGGGCGAAGCTGGCGCAATGCCGCAAGGGGACGCGCATCTACAAGAAGCACCTGGCGCAACTGGCGCGCCACCGCATCCCCGTCGCCTGGACGGTGCGCGACATGGAGTTCAACGGCGCCACGCACGAGCGGCTGATCGGTTGCATCAGGGCGACGGTGGACCGGGTGGTCGAGCTGGAGCGCGAGCAGCAGAAGCTCGTCCGGATCGTCGAGTCGGCGCGTCCGACGTCCGACCCCAAGGAGGCGAAGCGCCGCCTCAAGGCCGTCAACGCGGAACTGGGGCGCATAGAGGACGACGCGCTCGCCACCACCTCGGAGCTGAAGCATTCGCTGGCGACCATCCGCACGGGGGAGTTGGAGGCGGACATCGCCAAGAAGGAGCTGGTCGAGGCCAACCTGCGCCTCGTGGTTTCCATCGCCAAGAAGTACACCAACCGCGGTCTGCAGTTCCTCGACCTGATCCAGGAGGGGAACATCGGCCTGATGAAGGCGGTGGACAAGTTCGAATACCGGCGCGGCTACAAGTTCTCCACCTACGCGACGTGGTGGATACGCCAGGCGATCACCC
This sequence comes from Acidobacteriota bacterium, assembly GCA_031271905.1. GTDB lineage: Bacteria > Acidobacteriota > UBA6911 > UBA6911 > UBA6911 > UBA6911. The sequence goes on along the minus strand of JAISUT010000056.1, from coordinate 9,401 downwards.
GCGCCATCGCCGACCAGGCGCGCACCATCCGCATCCCCGTCCACATGATCGAGACCATCAACAAGCTCATCCGCATCTCCCGCCTGCTGGTGCAGGAGCTGGGGCGCGAGCCCACCAACGAGGAGATCGCCGCGAAGATGGGCGTCGCCGTCAGCAAGGTGCGCAAGATACTCAAGGTCGCGCAGGAGCCGATCAGCCTGGAAACGCCCGTCGGCGAGGAGGATGACAGCCACCTGGGCGACTTCATCGAAGACCAGGGCGCGGTCTCCCCGGTCGATGCGGTGATCAACACCAACTTGCGGGAGCGGACCGAGTCGGTGCTCAAGACCCTGACCCCGCGCGAGGAGCAGGTGATCAAGTTGCGTTTCGGGCTGGGGGACGGGAACGAGCACACGCTGGAGGAGGTCGGGCAGAAGTTCGCGGTGACGCGCGAGCGCATACGCCAGATCGAGGCGAAGGCGTTGCGGAAGCTGCGCCACCCCTCGCGCTGTCGCTCGCTGGAGCCTTTCTTGGAATGGAACGCGAAATGACGCGGTGCGCTTCGCGCCGCCGCATGAAAACCCGCACCGCCTGCCTCCTCGCCGCGCTTTTGCTCTGCCTCGCGCCCCGCGCGGGGCAGCCCCTGGCGGCCGAGGGCGAGGACGCCGTGGAGGCGTTGCGCCGCGACCTGTCCGCGATCTTCACCGAGCGCCGGATGGCGGACGCGCAATGGGGCGTCCAGGTCTACTCGCTCGACCGGGGGGAGGCCTTGTTCGAGCACAACGCCCGCAAGCTCTACACCCCCGCCTCGAACGTGAAGCTCCTCACCGCCGCCGCCGCGCTGTGGCGGCTCGACCCCAAATACCGCTTCAAGACCAAGGTCTTCGCCGCCGGCGCGATCGAGGGCGGGGTTTTGCGCGGGGACTTGGTGATCCAAGGCTTCGGCGACCCTTCGGCGTCCCCCCGCATGAAAGACGCGGATGGCAAGGGGATGGCGGAGAAGGACTATTTCGCCGTCTTCCGCGAATGGGCGGGGCGGCTGAAGGAGCGGGGCGTCCGCGCCATATCGGGGCGCATCGTGGGGGACGCGACGGCGTTCACGGGGGGCGTGTACGGGCGCGGCTGGGAATGGGACGACCTGTTCGAGGGCTACGCCGCGCCGGTGAGCGCGTTGCAGTTCAACGAGAACTTCGTCTCGCTCGACGTCAAGCCGGGCGCGAAGGCGGGCGCCCCCGCCCTGACCAGGCAGGAGCCGTTGCCCGGCTACCTGCGCGTGGAGGGGGGGGTCACGACGCGCGCCCAAGGGGCGAAAGGCGCGAAGGTCACCGCCGGACGCGCTCGCCCCGGCTTCGGGAGCGCCTCCGGCGCCACCATCGGGGCGGACGGGGCGCAGGGCGTGGAGTCGGTGAGGATCGACGGCGAGATCCCGCTCAAGGGCGCCGCGTTCAACCAGCAGGTCGCCGTCGAGCGCCCCGTCCGCTATTACCTCGAAGCCCTCAAACACCTGCTCGGGCGCGAGGGGGTGGACGTCTCCGGCTGCCCCGTCGAGGAGGCGTCCGCGCCGGAGTCGGCGACGCTGCTCTGGACGCACGAGTCGCCGCCGCTCGGGGAGCTGCTCGTCCCCATAATGAAGGAGAGCCTGAACCTGCCCGCCGAGGCGGTGTTGCGCGCCATGGGCAGGGAGGCGTATGGCACGGCGTCGGCGGCAGACGGGGCGCGGGTCGTCGAGGATATGCTCACGGGCGTCGGCGTCCCCAAGGGAAGTTACGTCTATGCGGACGCCTCGGGGCTTTCGCGCCGGAACCTGGTCAGCGCCGACATCCTCGTCAAAGTCCTCGGGTTCATGCACAGGCAGCCGACATTTCCGCGTTTTTACGCCTCGCTAGCCGTCGCCGGGACGGACGGGACGCTCAAGAACCGCTTGAAGAAGACGGTCGCGGAGGGGAACGTCCGCGCCAAGACGGGCACGATGTCGGGCGTCTCCGCGATCTCCGGCTACATGAAGACCAACGACGGGGAGTTGCTGGCGTTCTCCATGATCGCCAACAACTACCCCTTTTCCAAGGCCGCCGCCGAGGAGGCGCAGAACCGCGCCCTCACTCGCCTCGCCGCCTTTTCCAGAAAGTAGGCGCCAGGTGACGATTACACACGACCATGGTTTTGCAAAGGCGGGACGTCGCGCAAAGTCCGCCGCCGCCGCCCTCGCCTTGGCGCTGTTCGCGGCGGGGCTGGAGGGTGCGGATGGGCAAGACGTGAAAAGCGGGGAAAGCGCCGCGACCGTCGCGACCGTCGCGACCGTGGAAGGCGCCGCCATCACCGAGGCGCAGGCGCGAGGCGAGGCCGCCGAGCAGTTGGAGGCGCTGGAGCTGAAGCGGTTGCAAAGGCAGGGGGCGGCGTTGCGCGAGGAGCACGACATCCTGACCAAGGCTGCGGAGCGGCTGATAGAGGAGCGGCTGCTCGGCTTGGAAGCCGCCAAACGGGGCGTCACCAAGGAGCAGTTGCTCGATCAGGAGGTCGGGCGGAAGGTGGCGGAGCCGACAGAGGAGGAGATCGACGACCTCTACGAGGCCAACCGGGAGCGCCTAAACCGCCCCAAGGAGGCGGTGATGGATCAGATGCGCCAGTTCCTCCGCGACCGGGACGAGCAGCGCGTCCGTGCGGCGTTCCTGGGGCGGCTGGAGCAGGAGTACAAGGTCGTCCGCTCCATGGCGCCGTTGCGCTTCGACGTGAAGGCCGAGGGGCATCCCGCGCTGGGGCCGGATTCCGCGCCGGTGACGCTGGTGCTTTTCTCCGACTTCCAATGCCCGTATTGCCGCGACTACGCCGTCACCCTCAAGGAGGTGGCGAAGAACTACGGCGACAAGGTGAGGCTCGTGTTCCGCCAGTTCCCGCTCACGAGCATCCACGCGAACGCCGAGCGGGCGGCGGAAGCGTCGCTGTGCGCCGCCGACCAGGGGCGCTTCTGGGAGTTGCACGACCTCATGTTCGAGCACCAGCGGGAGCTGGGCGAGGAGGGCATCTTGGCGCAGGCGCGGCAGGTCGGGGGGGACGGCCGGCCGGGGCTCGACATGGACAAGTTCAAGGAATGCCTCGCCGGGGCGCGGCACAGGGGCGACGTGCAGGCCGATCTGCGCGCCGGCGCCGTGGCGGGGACCGACAGCACGCCGACGCTGTACGTCAACGGCATCCATTTGAGCGGCGGACAGCCCTACGAAGTCTTGGCGTCGGCGATCGACGCGGAGCTGGCGAAAGTCGGCGCGGGCAAGGCGGAGCACGGCGCCGCCCAATGACCGGCAGGCGCTTCGCGCCGTTTGGCGCGAAGCGCCGCCTCCGTGGGACGCGGACCCACCCTCCGCGACAAACGGCGGGTTGTCGCGCCGGCGATTGGAAATCCGTCAGTCCATGGACAGCCCCTGGGCAGTCCCCGGCTACTTGATGCCGAGCAGCTCGATCTCGAAGATCAGGACGGAGTTCGGCGGGATGGGCCCCGTGCGGCGCTCCTTGTATGCCAACGCCGGAGGGATGAAAATCCGCCATTTGGAACCTGCGGGCATGCGCAGCAGCGCCTCCCGCCAGCCCGGGATGATCTGTTTGACGGGGAGCGCCACCGGATCCCCCTTCCGCAGGGTGCTGTCAAAGACCGTGCCGTCGATCATCGACCCCACGTAATGGACGGTGACGGTGCTGTCCACGGTCGGCTTGGCACCCGCGCCCGCCTTCAGGATCTCGTATTGCAACCCGTTGGGGAGCGTGGTGATCCCTTTCTTGGCCTTGTTGGCCGCGAGGAACTTCTCGCCATCGACCTTCGCCTTGTCCGCCTGGACTTTGGCGACCGCATCGGCCTTCTGCTGGAATTCCTTGGAGAGCGCCAGCAGGGTGGCGCGGATGTCCTCGTCGGTCATCAACTGCCTGCCGCCGGAGTACCCGTCCCGCACGCCGCGCACCAACAGCTCCAAATCGAGGTCGAGCCCACGCGCCTTCAAGTTCTTCGCCGCGTCCACGCCCAGGCTGTAGCTGCGCTTGTCCTTCTCGGTCTGCGGCGCCGCCTGGGCCTTGGCGGTTTGCGCCGACGCCGTCGCCGCCATAAGCGCCGCCGCTGCGGCGATGGCTAAAAATCGAGCCTTCATGCTCCCTCCCCCTTGTCAAAGTCAAAGACGGGCGGATGCGGCGCGACCGCCCCGCCCGCCAGTTGCCCGATGGCGCGCGCCACCAGTTTCTCGCAGTTCCCCACGACCTGCGCGACCTCCCGGTCGGTGATGTCGTCCAGATGGATGCCGGCTATCGCGCAAACCGGCCGCCGGACGGCTTTGCACAACCTTCGCGCCGCCTCCGCCGCCACGGCGTCCTCCTTGTGCCCGAGCCGGGTGACCACCGACACGGACGCCCTGCCGTCCTTGTCGCTGTAGTCGGCGACCGCCACCGCGCCGATGTGCCCCGCATCGTTGAAGAGGCATGCCACCAAGTCTGCGCCGACGCGGCCGAGGGAAAGGCAGACCCGGGTCCGCCCCTCGCCTTCGTGCGCCGACGCCTGCACCGGAGGCGCCGCCATGTCAGCGCCCCTCATCGCACCCCTGCCAGCGTTCAAAGAGCCGGTGCTCGACGTGGAGGAGGTCGAGCGCCTTGCCCACCGTGTGGTCGATGATGTCGCCCACGGTCTGAGGCCTGTGGTAGAAGGCGGGCATGGGGGGGAGGATGACGCCCCCCAGCCGGGCGACGCGGAGCATGTTCTCGATGTGCCCGGCGTGCAACGGCGTCTCCCGCGCCAGCAGCACCAGCGGCCTCCGCTCCTTGAGCGTGACGTCGGCGGCGCGGGTCAGGAGGTTGTCGGCGTAGGAATTGGCGATCGCCGACAGGGTCTTCATGCTGCACGGGGCGATGGCCATGCCGTCGATGGGGAAGGAGCCGCTCGCGGGCGCGGCGGCGATGTCGTCGCAACGGTAGGCGCGGTGCGCCAACGCCCGGACCTGCCCGACCGTGCGCGACGCCTCGATGGCGATCGTCCGCTCCCCGGCGGGCGTCACGACCAGGTGCGTCTCGACCCCGGGCGTCTCCGCGAGCGCCTCCAGCAGCCTTATGCCGTAGACGACCCCGGTCGTCCCGGTTATCCCCACCAACAACCTCAAGCTCCGTCTCCTCCCCGGCGGCGTTTTGCGAAACCGACGGCGCGACCACCCCGTCCCGCAGACCGGCCGGGGGAAATAATAACACCAGCGGCCAGCGGTGCGGTTATTATTTGACGCGCCCGCCGTCAACTGGCATCTTTCTTGATTCGTTAAACGGCAATTCACATGGCATGGATGTTTGAATCATGAACGAGAAAAGGCTCCCTTTCACCAAGGCGCAGATCGAGAGGATCATCGCGCAACACCCGACCCCGTTCCACATCTACGACGCGCGCGCCATCCGCGAGAACGCCCGCCGTTTCCTGAAGGCGTTCGCCTGGGCGCCGGGGTTCAAGGAGTATTTCGCCGTCAAGGCGTGCCCGACCCCCGCCATCGTCAGGATGCTGAAGGAGCTGGGGTGCGGCGCCGATTGCAGCTCTCTCGCCGAGCTGGTCTTGTCCGAGCGCGTCGGCGTCACCGGCGAGGACGTCATGTTCACATCCAACGACACCCCCGCCGGTGAATACCGCAAGGCGCGGGAGCTGGGCGGCATCATCAACCTGGACGACATCAGCCATATCGAATTCCTCAAGGAGCACGCAGGCATCCCCGAGGTCATCTGCATCCGCTACAACCCCGGCCCGCGCCGCGCGGGGAGCAACGTCATCATCGGCAACCCCGAGGAGGCCAAGTACGGCTTCACGCACGAACAGGTGTTCGAGGGCTACGCGCGCCTGCGCGACCTCGGGGTCAAGCGCTTCGGCCTGCACTCGTTCATCATCTCCAACGACATCGACCGCTCGCACTACCTCGAGACCGCGAAGATGCTGTTCCAGTTGGCGGCGGAGGTGAAGGAGGCGACGGGGGTGCGCATCGAGTTCGTGAACCTGTCGGGGGGGCTGGGCATCCCCTACCGCCCGGATCAAGAGGCCGTGGACGTCGAGGCGCTGGGGCGGGAGATACGCGACGCCTATGAAAGCCTGGTGCGCCCGGCGGGGTTGCACCCCATGAAGATATTCTCCGAGTGCGGGCGCTACATCACGGGGCCCTACGGCTACCTGGTTTCCACGGTGTTGCATAAAAAAGACATCTATCGCCAATACGTGGGGCTGGACGCCAGCATGGCCGACCTCATGCGCCCCGCCATCTACGGCGCCTACCACCACATCACGGTGCTGGGGAAGGAGGACGCGCCCAAGACGCGCGTCTACGACGTCACCGGCTCCCTGTGCGAGAACAACGACAAATTCGCCGTCGCGAGGGAGCTGCCCGAGATCGCCGTCGGGGACGTCGTCGCCATACACGACGCCGGCGCGCACGGCCACGCCATGGGTTTCAACTACAACGGCAAGCTGCGCTCCGCCGAACTGTTGCTGGAGGAGGACGGGAGCGTCCGGCTCATCCGCCGCGCCGAGACCTTGGACGACTATTTCGCCACCGCCGTCTGGTAGCGTCCGTCCGGCCGCACCAAGGGGCGCGCCCGGACGGGATGGCGGTTGCGCAGTCCATCGTCGCAGCCTCCCGCCCCTAAACCTTATTTGTCACGTATTCGTTCGTCCTGTGAGGGCGCGTTCCGCGACCTGATCCTCCTGAAAGACACGCACATGCTCTTCGGCGTGGCGGCGCTGCTGGCGGGGGCATTCGCGACCAATGTGGCGTTAGGGCAATTCCATCCCGGGTTTGCCGACCAGCCGGTCGCGCACACAGACGGGCTTTGGAACTTCCTCGGCATGGCGCTGGCGGGACTGGCGTTCACCCTGGCGGGGGGATGCCCGGGGCGGCAGGTGTTCCTCTCGGGCGAGGGGGACGCCGACGCCGGCATGTTCGTCCTCGGTCTGCTGGCGGGCGCGGCGTTCGCGCACAACTTCAACCTCGCCAGCTCCGGGAAGGGGATAGGCCCCTATGGCGCGGCGGCGACGATCCTGGGCCTGGCCGTCTGCGTCCTCATCGGCCTGACGATGCGGGACCGTTCCGCAGCCTGACCGGCGGGCGCGCGGGGACGGGCGGCACGTTTGCACGGGGAGGCGGGATGTTTGCGGTCAGGCGGGCGGGTGTTCCCGACATCGGACGGATTCACGCTTTGGCGGCGCGGGTGTTCCCCGCCACCTACCGGGAGTTGCTCTCGCCCGAACAGCTCAATTTCATGCTGGACTGGATGTACTCGCCCGCGAGCCTCCGCAGGCAGATGGACGAGGGGCACGTCTACCTGCTGCTGTCCCAGGACGGCGCGGATTGCGGCTATGCGTCGGTCGAACGGCAGGGCCCCGACCTTTTCCACTTGCAGAAAATCTACGTGCTGCCGGAGTTCCAGGGGACCGGCGCGGGGCGCTTCCTGTTCGGCGAGGTCGTGAAGCACATCCGGGCGGAGCACCCGTCCGGGCCGTGCGCCATGGAGTTGAACGTGAACCGGCAGAACCCGGCGGTCGCGTTCTACCGGCGCATGGGCATGGTCATCGACCGGCAGGGCGACTTCCCCATCGGCCAAGGCTTTTACATGAACGACTACATCATGAGGCTGGAAGTGGGCGCCGAGGCGTCCGGTCCGCCGTCCCCGCAGCCATGACCGCCCCCGCAGCCCGGTTCGTCCCGCACCCGCTCGCGGGCGGCATCCAGGGCGGCGATGACGCGGTCGCACCAAGCGTCGAACTCCGGATCCCCCCTCTGGCATTCCTCGTGGCCGAGCACATGCGCGACCGTTTCGCGGACGCCCTCGTCAAAACGCACCGTCGCGCAGAATCCGGGCACCAGCCGCTTCAGCTTGGAATTGTCGAAGACCGCCGAGTTCGCCTTGTCGCCGATCAGACTCCCTAAAAAGTCGTACCCCTTGCCGGCGGGGGCGCACAGGTGCAGGAACTCGCTGGAGACGTGTACTGCGCGCAACTCCACGCCGAGGGCGCGGGCGACCGCCTCGTAGACCTGGTTCCAGGAGACCGTCTCGTCGGAGGTGATCTGCACCGCCTCGCCCAGGGCGTGGACGTTGCCCATCAGCCCGACGAAGCCCTTGGCGAAGTCGCGGCTCGATGTCATCGTCCAGAGGCTCGTCCCGTCGCCGTGGACGATCACCGGCTTGCCGTCGAGCATCCGCTTCAGCACCTGCCAACTGCCGTTCGCCCCGTGGACGCCCAAGGGGACGCTCCGTTCGCCGTAAGTGTGGCTGGGGCGCACGATGGTTATCGGGAAGCCTTCCTCGCGACGCTTCGCCATGAAGAACTCCTCGCAGGCGATCTTCGCGCGGGAATACGCCCAGAAGGGGTTGCCGAGCGGCGTCTCCTCCGTCACCAGGTGGTTTGCGGGCGGTTTCTGGTATGCCGAGGCGGTGCTGATGAAAAAATATTGGCGCGTCAGGTCGCGGAACAGCCGCCAGTCGCGCTCGGCCTGCGCCCGCGAAAAGACGATGAAGTCCGCCACGCAGTCGAACTTCTCGCCGGGTTCGAGCGCACCCCGGATCTTGGACGCGACCTCCGCCTCGGCGCCGGCGGCGTCGATGTCGCAGACGATCTCGGAGAAGCCTCGCGGCAGCTCCGCGTTGCGGCGCCCGCGGTTCAAGAGCCAGAGCTCCCACCCCGCCTCCAGCGCCTTGCGGGAGACGGCGGCGCTGATGGTGCCCGTCCCCCCGACGAAAAGGGCTTTCACGCCTCCCCCTTCCCGCCCCCGCCCGGCGCGTCGAGCAGATCCTCCGCCCAGCCGAGCGCAGCCATCATGCGCGGACAGCCGATGGAGGGCAGCGACAACAGCATGGCGTGGCGCACCTCCCCGGGCGTCAGCCCCAAGTCGAGCGCCTTGCGCACCTGGGAGCGCACCGCCCCCTCCACCTGCGCGCCGACGGCGACCCCGAGCCGCACCAGCGCCTGGGAGCGCTCGTCGAGCGGTCCCGCCTGCCGGCAGGCGGCGGCGAGCTTCTCATACGCCTCCGCCACCTCGGGGTGTCGCCCGCCGAAGCGTCGGAAGCGTTCCGGGACTTCTCGCATACGAACCTCCTTTACGGTTGGCGGCGCCAAAACGCGGAACATAGCAAGTCGAAGCGGGCAAGTCAATCACGCCCCTCGCGAGAGGCGCACGCACGGCGCCGGGGCGGTCAGTCCAGCGCGGCGAAGGCCCTCTTCAAGTCGATCACGCCTGAAAATCTACTTCAAAAAATGTAGTAGCATCTGCCAGCGCGGCGAAGGCCCTCTTCAAGTCGATCACGCAGCCGGGGAGCGTCTGGACGGGGGCCTGGTCCGTGTAGACGGCCACGTAATAGCGCCCGCCGTCCAGCAGGAAGGCCTGCACGCCGCGCGCGTCCGGCGAGACGATCCAGTATTCGCGCACCCCCGCCTCGCG